>CAZOGY010000024.1:4374-32708 GCA_964579305.1 uncultured Hyphomicrobiaceae bacterium | reverse complement strand
GCACCTCCGGCGGGGCGGCGCTCGCGCCGGGCCGCTTTGCGGCCTTGGGGCGTGAATCCGATTGGATGCGACATGCATTATCGCGCCACGTTTGCACTGCGCTGTGGAACGCCGAATTCGCGGTGGCAAATCTCTGCAAGCTTTTCAATGCCGGCGCGCATGTTGTCCTTCGTCGCCTTTGCAAAACAGATCCGAATGTGGCGCGCCGCGTCCGGCGCGATCGACCATTCCGGGCCCGCGTTCACAATGACGCCTTCGGCCGCGGCGGCTTTGGCAAGGCGCGCTGTGTCGACGTTCTCGGGCAGTTTTACCCATAGAAAAATCCCGCCCTTGGGCGGATCGAATTCAGCGCTTGTGCCGAAACTTGCAGCCAAGCATTCAACGAGATGATCGAGTTTCTCTTTCAGAATTCGACGCTGATTGACAACGTGCGCATCGAAATGCTCTGGACAGTATTCAGCAAGCATCATTTGCTCAAGCGCGCCGGACCCGGCATCCGTTTTCAATGGCAGCAACCGCGCCAAAACGGGCCATGGCGCGACAACAAATCCGACCCGCAAGGCCGGTGCGATCGATTTTGAAAAGGTGCCGAGATAAACCGTGCGGCCGCCATTGTCGCAGGCATAAACGGCTGGCGGCCGGGTGCCGTCCCAGGTCAAGTCGGCGTAACAATCGTCCTCGAAAATTGGCACATCATAATCAGCGGCAAGGCGCACCATCTCGCGGCGTCGGTCTTCCGGCATGACGCTTGCCGTCGGGTTTTGAACGGTTGGGATCGTATAGATATATTTCGGCGTAATGCCTTGCGCCTTGAGATTGGCGAGTGTTTCCGCCAGAGCGTCCAAGCGCATCCCGTCGGCATCTGTCGGCACCGGCACCATGTTCACTTGAAGCCGGCGCAGGCGAGAAAAGACGCCGCCGTAGTTTTCCGCCTCGATGATTACGGTATCACCCTTCTTGATCATCGCGGCATTGATCAAATCGATGCCCTGAAGCGAGCCGGAGACCAGCAAAATTTCATCTGGCGTCACCTGCATGGCGCAATCGCGCGCGAGTTTTTGCGCAAGATATTCACGCAGCGGACGATATCCTTGTGGGCCGCTTTCCAGGTGGTAGGTTGCAAGGGTCGGCCCCTCGCGATCGAGAACGGCCGTCATCGCACGCGTGATCTCGGCAACCGGCACCGCCTCCGGCGCGTTATTGCCACCAACAAAATAGTACGGCGGGAAACCGGCCCAAGGCTTGGCTGCCGCCACCGGCAGATCGTCATTGAATGCGCGCTGAAACGCTGTGCTCGCCTCGGTCATCGATGTTTCCCCGTGATGTTTTGATGTTGTTGTTGACCAACATGGAACACCAACGGCGTGGTCATGGGAAGTGGGTGCGAGCGGCTTACCCCACGAGCGCGGCCCATTCGTCCTCGGTGAGGACGGTGACGCCAAGGTCGCGCGCTTTGGTGAGTTTAGAGCCGGCATCGGCGCCGGCGACGACGTAATCGGTTTTTTTCGAGACGCTGCCGGACACCTTGGCGCCGAGGCGTTCCGCCTGGGCCTTGGCTTCAGACCGGCTCATGCGCTCCAGCGTGCCGGTGAAAACGACGGTTTTGCCAGCGACGGGCGTTTCATTGGCGATTTCGCGCGTGAAGCCTTGGACCGTGACTTCTTGCAATAACGCGCTGAGCGCTTCGAGATTATGGCGCTCTGAGAAAAAAGCGATCAGCGCATTGACGACGGTTGGGCCAATTCCGTCGATATTTTCCAACTCGGCGCGCGCTTCTTGCGCCGGATCATCCTGGTCATGGGCGGCCGCTTTTGTCACGGTTTGCGAAAACGCATCCCAGGTTGCAAAGGCCGTGGCCAAGTCACGTGCGGTGGTTTCACCGACATGGCGAATGCCGAGTGCAAAAATAAACCGGTCGAGCGGGATTTCACGTGCCGCTTCGATGGCGGCGAAGAGTTTCTCGACCGATTTCTTTCCATAGCCTTTAACGGTGGCAAGCGGCTGTGAATGGCGCGCATCGCGCTTGGCCAGTGTGTAAATATCGGCCGGCTGCATGACGCGGCCCGTATCGTAGAAAAACTCTGCCTGCTTGGCGCCAAAACCGTCGATATCGACCGCATTGCGCGAGACGAAGTGCTTCAAACGCTCGACAGCCTGCGCCGGGCAGAGCAGGCCTCCAGTACAGCGGCGCACGACGTCGGCCTCGCCCGATTTCGCGTCGATCTCGCGTTCGGCATGGCTGCCGCAGCGCGGACAGATCGTGGGGAACGCGAAAGGTACGGCGTCGGGCGGGCGCTTTTCGAGGATTGGGCCCAGAACTTGGGGGATCACGTCGCCAGCGCGCTGGACGCGGACGACATCGCCGATCCTGACGTCCTTGCGTGCGATCTCGTCTTCATTGTGCAGCGTTGCATTTGAGACGACGACGCCGCCGACCGTGACCGGCTCAAGTTTCGCAACGGGGGTCAAAGCGCCGGTGCGACCGACCTGGATATCGATGTCGCGCAATCGCGTTTCGGCTTTTTCGGCGGGAAATTTATGGGCAATGGCCCAACGCGGCGCGCGCGAGACAAAGCCAAGTCGCTCTTGCAGGTCGATCCGGTCGACTTTGTAGACGATGCCGTCGATATCGTAGTCGAGGTCGGCGCGTTCGTGGCCGATGCGCTCATGGTAGGCAATCAGCTCGCGGGGGCTGTGGCAGACCGTCATCAGCGGATTGGTTGGCAGGCCCCAGCTTGCGAATGCGGTGATGACGCCGCTCTGGGTATCGGCCGGCAGCGCGCTCGCTACGCCCCAGGTGTAGGCGAAGAATTGTAGCGGTCGGCTGGCGGTGATCGTCGGATCGAGCTGGCGCAGGGAACCGGCGGCTGCATTGCGCGGGTTGGCAAAGATCTTTTGGCCGCGCGCCTCCTGGGCTGCATTGAGTGCCTGGAAATCCTTGTGACCCAGGTAGATTTCGCCGCGGACCTCGATCAGCTCCGGCACATCGCGACCTTTAAGCTGGTGTGGAATGGCCTTGATCGTTGCAACGTTGGCGGTGACATCCTCGCCTTCCGTGCCGTCGCCGCGCGTGGCTGCCTGCACAAGACTTGCGTTCTCGTAGCGCAGCGCGATCGACAAGCCATCGATCTTCGGCTCGGCCGTCAATGCGAGGTCGTCGGTCTCAGACAGGCTGAGGAAGCGGCGAATGCGGCCGACGAACTCCTCCACGTCTTCGGCTGAAAACGCGTTGCCAAGCGACAGCATCGGCACGCTATGGCGCACTTTACCGAAGCCGTCGCGCGGGGCGGCGCCGATGCGTTGGGCGGGTGTGTCTGCGCGCACGAGTTCGGGAAAGCGGGCTTCAATTTCCGCATTGCGGCGCACGAGCGCGTCGTAATCGGCGTCGGAAATCTCAGGTGCGTCTTTGCCGTGGTAGAGTTCGTCGTGGCGGGCAATCTCTGCAGCCAGGCGCGCAAGCTCTGCCTCGGCCTCATCCCTGTTCAGTTCGGCGACGGACCGCTCGCCGGCGGCATTTGACATTCAAAATCCTCCAAGCCGCTGCCATCGGCCCTGCACGTTTTGACGTCGCGACAATGCTTGATTGCGATTGTGTTGTCAGCGATGCGCCAGCGCATTGTGTCGGACTCGTCGGCGTCTTGGCGAACTGTGCCTAAGGCATTTGCCTTGCCTGCTCCACAAACGTCGGGGCGCCTGGGCGCCGCGGTCCAACTCGACAGGTCATTGCAGGCGTTGGGCTCAACCGGTCTCAAGATCGCAGCGATGTTATCGATCGTGCAGAACGCTTGGCGCAGGCGTGCGCTCAAAGCATGTTTCACCAGAGCCCCGCAAATGACGCTCGGTTCGCCGACGAGGTTAGTTCCAGAGCTTTGGCAATTTGACTTTGGCGAACTGACGCGACAGCCATGAGCCGGTATCTTCACGCGGGGCCAAACCGTCCGACTGCAAAAGCGCGTAGGCACTCTTATACCATTTGGAGTTCGGGAAGTTGTGGCCGAGGATCGCGACCGCGGTTTGCGCTTCGTTGCGAATGCCAAGCGCCATATAGGCCTCGGTCAAACGTAACAGAGCTTCTTCCACGTGCTGGGTCGTCTGGTATTGGCTGACCACGACTTTGAAACGGTTGATCGCGGCAATGTAATTGTTGCGCTTCAGATAATAGCGGCCGACCTGCATTTCGTGCGCCGCCAGTGAGTCACGGGCAATACGGATCCGGTTGACGGCTTGTTGCGCGTATTTACTGTTGGGATAGCGCGTCCGCAAAATCTCGAGTTCTTTGAGCGCTTTACGCGTGATCGACTGATCATTGCGCGGGTTGCGCATATCTTTGAAGTAAGCCGACGCGATAATGTGGTGCGCGAATGCGGCATCCTTCGTGCCGGGATGCATGGTCGTGTAACGGCGCGCCGTCGCAATCGCTTCAGGGTGCTTGCCGGCTTTGTAGTAGGCATAGGCCGCCATCACCATGGCCCGGCGCGCTTCCGGCGCGTAGGGATGGTCGCGATCCAGATCCTCGAACTTTTTGGCCGCACGCTCCCACTGGCCGGCGGACAGAAAACCGTCAGCGGTGGCGTACATTTTGCCGGGGGGCTCACGCTCCAGGAGCTTGGACGCGTCAGAACTTGACGCGCATGCTGCAAGCAGTGCCGGAAGGGCGGCGAGTGCCAAAGTTACGATAAGTCTCATCATGTGACGCCTATCGCATCCGAAGGTTGTGGTCGTGGGCTGCCAAGACGGTGACGGCGCCTCACGGTTGCTGGGCACTGGCATGGCAACGCGACCATGGCAACGTGGCCATTTCAACATGGCAAGTCTCGCAGCGCACGCCGATCAGTCACAACTGAAAGCGACTGAGTCGCTCAACTGTCAAGCGCGCGAACCCGGCAGCAACGTGGCGGCCGTCACTCACAGGACAAGACACCGCAACCTCAATGAACCTAAATGCAGGTCTGCTCGGAATGCGTTCATCGCACCACACCGCAATCGCACACAGCGCGCGGCCCCAACCTGCACAAACGCTCGCAACTCAAGCTCTCGTATTTCAAACGCGCTCGCCCGAGGCAAATACACGCGTAGCCGCAGCCATAAAGCGGGATACCCATCGTGCGCCTGAAAACGCGATCACTCGCCAGCAATCGCTGCATATGCCGCAACGGCGGCCTCATCGCGTCCACCGGCATGCGTCGCAAGCGCATCCTCACGCAGCATCGGCGCGTCAATCAGCGTCCAAGCCGATTTGTCCGCGAGCAGTGCGCGGACCGCCTGTGCGTTTAGGCGATGTCCACCGCAAACTGACCGGAATGCACCGAGGATCGGATAGCCAGCCAATGCGAGATCGCCAACTGCGTCCAACATTTTGTGGCGCACGAACTCATTGGGATAACGCAGCCCCTCGTCGTTGAGGATGCCGTTGTCTCCGATCGCGACTGAGTTGGCGAGCGACGCACCGAGCGCCAACCCGTTCTTCCAAAGCTTTTCCACGTCGGACATGAAGCCGAACGTCCGCGCTTCACAAAGCTCATGCCGGAACGCGCCCGGCGACATTTCGAGTTCCAGACGCTGCTTGCCGATCACCGACGTTTCGAAGTTGATCTCAACGTCGTAGCGGCTGCCCATGTAGGGACGAAACTCGCCGAAACAGCCATTCTCTTCGACAGACACCGTCTTGAGAACGCGCAGATACCGGCGTGGCGACGCCAATTCTCGGATGCCCGTGGCATCGATGGCGTCAACGAACACCGTCGAAGAGCCATCCATAATCGGCACTTCTTTGCCGTCGATTTCGATCAGGCAGTTGTCGACGCCAAGCCCCCGCAAGGCAGCCAACAGATGCTCGACCGTCCCCACGGTCGTGCCTGCCTCGTCGCCGATGACCGTGCAAAGCGTCAGGCTTTTGATGTTCTCGACGTGAGCTGCGATTTGCGCAACCGGCCGGCCGCGCCGTGTGACCAAAAACTGGAGACCGGTATCCGCGCCTGCTGGATGCAGGACCATGGATACCGGTGCTCCACTGTGCACCCCCGTGCCATTCAGTTGGATTTCCCGCGAGATCGTCGTCTGTCGTGCCCCGACAAATCGTCTCGACATGCGCTGTCCCTCACCCCAAATCGGCCCGGGTACCCCAGTACACACCCGGCCGAATTCCCCCGATCACAACTGGTGTCACTCAACTACAACGTCGCCCCAAGACGCTGTGGCACGCGAACATCACGCCAGTTGTTGTTGCGAGTTGGAGACTACTGTCGGGGACGGAGTGGGGACAAATCACGGTTTCTTACACTGTGTTACGCTCATCTTGGCACAGCAACCGCGTGTCCGTTTTGGCAAAAAGGCAACGCCATTTCCCTGAATCTTCGTATTGAAAATGCAATTGAAAACGGCGCCTTAGCGGCGCCGATTGAGACGATTTCGTGACATGGCCATGATGTCGACTTATCGGCGCCGCGTGCCCGCCCCACCACGGGCAGCAACGTGACGGTCGCCCCCAGGGCCATCCGACGCGTTGCCCGACGCTGCTGATTCGCCGTTTCCGCCGAAACGCGACAGGGCGCCGAACAGCCCGCCGCCACCGCTACGTTGCGAGGACGCAACATTTTCGCCTGCCTGACGTGACTTGGCGAAGTACTCGCGCTGCGCGTGTGGTGCGAAGTCAGAAACCGAGGGCATGCGCGTTGGTCCACGGGCAATATCTTGCGGCGCGCCAGGTCGGGGGTCGTCATCCCCCGCGTCGGCGCTGCGCTGTGCCCCCGCTTCTGAACCCGATGCCTGGGCGCTGGACGGCTGCCGCCCATCGCGCCCGATCGGTTCGACATAAACGCCGTCCGACGAGCGCCACGTCTGGCTCTGGGTTGGCCCACCGCCGTGCTCTGTCGCAACGGCCTTCTCGTGTAATCTGCGGGCAGAGGCGGACGGCGCGGCGGCTTGGCCGGGGTGATCGGCCGGCCGGTGTTGGGGTTCCGTTGCTTGCGCCTGTTGCGACGCCATCGAGGCGGTTTTCGGGGTTGGAAATCTCAGCGCCCGGCTTGGCTCGGCTGGGTCCATTGAAAACAGGATCGACGCGGGCAGCGGTGGTGGCGCGCCTTCGCCAAACCCGCCGTTGCTTGCTTGGCCGTGGGCATGCTCGCCATTGGCTGACGAATGCCCGCGATTATAGCGCTGTGCGCCAGTGCTGTCCGTCGTGCCGCCGGCGGGCTGAGCCCGCTGGGATGTTGCATGGGCTCTGGATGCCGTGTGGTCTTCTGACTGCTCAGGCACAGTTTCCGGCTTGGACTGGTCCATGCCGGAAGCCAGGATGGAGACCCGGATCTGGTTTGAGAGGTTCGTATCGAACGCTGCGCCGACGATGATGTTGGCTTCGGCATCGACTTCGCGGCGGATCCGGTTGACCGCCTCGTCGACCTCAAACAGCGTCATATCCGGGCCGCCCACGATGGAAATCAACACGCCCATGGCGTCGGCCAATTTGATGTTGTCGAGCAATGGATTGGCGATCGCTTCATCCGCGGCGACGGTGGCGCGCTCCGCGCCCTCCGCGTGGCCCGTGCCCATGACGGCGGTGCCCATGCCGGACATGATCGTGCGCACGTCGGCGAAATCGAGATTGATCAGTCCGTCTTTCAGGATCAGGTCAACGACGGAGGCAATGCCCGAATACAGGATCTGGTCGGCAAGCACGAAAGCTTCGGCAAAGGTCGTGCGCTCATTGGCGATGCGGAACAGGTTCTGATTCGGGATCACGATCAGGGTATCGACGTGCTTGCGCAGTTCCTCGATCCCGGCTTCGGCCACACGCATCCGTCGCGTGCCTTCGAACTCGAACGGCTTTGAAACGATCGCGACCGTCAACAACCCCATTTCCTTGACCGTCTTTGCGATCACGGACGCCGCGCCGGTGCCCGTGCCACCGCCCATGCCCGCGGCGATGAAGGCCATGTGTGCGCCGGCAAACTCGGCCCGGATTTCTTCGATGGTCTCTTCGGCAGCGGCGTGACCGATTTCGGGCCGCGCACCGGCGCCCAGGCCTTCGGTGACGGTCGCGCCGAGCTGCAGCCGGCGTTCGGCGCTTGAAGCGGCCAAGGCTTGCGCATCGGTATTGGCGGCAATGTATTCAACACCGGTCAGGCCCGAGGCGATCATGTTATTGATGGCATTTCCGCCAGCGCCGCCGACGCCGACAACAACAATGCGGGGCCGCAGTTCGGTGAGTTGGGGCGGTTCGAGTTTGATCGACATCGCGTCTTCCGATTCCTTTACCTTCGCCGAGGCCGGTGAACCGCTCTCGTCAACGAAAAGCGCGCGGACGCGCCGGTGCCTGATTGATGGGCCGCGCCCAATCACTGCGCTCGCATCACGCGCAACATGCGTGATAACCAACATGGCGACCGCGACGGCCGCGGGAGGCCATCAGGTTGTCAATGCCCAACGCCAAATAAAAACCTGGGCACGGCGCAAGACTGCGGGATGTTTGGAACGCACGACGGACTTGGAACACAGACGCCAGAAACGCGACACGGCACTGTGACTTGTGCCAGCCGATCATCTCGACCGGTTATTCACAAAGACAGTGATACAAACGCTGCAGAAACAATTGACGCGCGGATGAATCGCTCTCGACTGTTACATTACATCAATCAGAAGCTTGCGCGAACCCAATCTTTGACACGCGCAAAATAACTCTGCCCGGCATGGCTTGAAGGCCGCTGCCGGGCGGCGGCGCGATGCAGCATGAGCGACTGGGTGAGGCCGACAACGGTGGCAAAGCCAACCGCGGCGGTCTCTGACGTCAAACCCGCCAGACCGGCCGGCTCGCCGAGACGGGTGCGGCGCCCAAGGCAGTCGGCGGCGAATTGGACAACACCGGGAAGCGCGGCGCCTCCCCCGGTCAGCACAATCGGGAACTCCTCGGCCTGTGGCGCGCGTGCCAGCCGCTCCGCGATCGCGGAGAACTGACGCGCCAACCGTGGCTGGATGACGTCGATGAGGTCCGCACGGGTTGCCTCGCCGTGGTCGCCGTCCGGGTCATCGGCAAAGGGATAGCCAAACGAGGCCATTGCATCAGAGGCGGCGAGCGCGGCGCTTCCGTGCAAAACCTTGATCCGCTCGGCAGCGTCCAAAGGCATCGAGAAGGCGCTGGCAATCGCACTGGTGATATGTTGCGCGCCGATTGGCAGGACCGAGCAGTCCAAGATCGCCTCGTCGGCAAGCGTCGCAATATTGGTGCAGCCAGCACCAATGTCGATCACGGTGACGCCGAGGCGGCGCTCTTGGGCGGTCGTGACCCCATAGGCACTTGCAATGCCCGAAGCGGCAAATCCTTCTGGGGCAAGCACGCAGCTTTCGATCGCATCGCAAACGGCGACAAACGGGCCGTCGTCCACGGACAGCACCCGGAACTCGGCGGATAGCGTCCGGCCAATGGCACCGAGCGGGGCAAGCTCTTGTGGTTGCGCGTCGAGACTGTAGCGGGGCATGCCAAGGTCAACGGCGAGGCGCCCGTCGCGCTCGACGTAACTTTGCGCAGCCGCGTTCAAGCGTATCAGCGCGTCGCGATCAACGCGGCCTTGAGCAAGGGCAACGCGGGCGCGCATGGCGTCGATCGCCGGTCTCCCGCACGACAGGTTCGCAAAGACCGTCTCCAGCCGCACGCCGGAATTGCGCTCAGCCTTGGCCACTGCGGCCCGGATGGCCTTTTCTACGGCACGCGGTTCATAGACGAAGCCAGCCTTCACACCGGCCGACTGCTGTGTGGCCAGCGTCACGAGGCGCGGTTGCTGTGATGTGTCGTCGCTTGCGCGCGGGAGCGAACGCCCGGCTGGCGGCAATGCGACGATCGCGCAGGCCACTTTGCTGGACCCAATGTCAAGCAAGGCAGCCAAACGATCGTGTGGGATGTCCGCCGAAGTCTTCACGACAGCTCTCACCTTTTGCTTGTTATGCGCCCGTCGCGGCGACCTGATGCCGCCGGCTCAAACCTCGTTGTCGCTTCACGTGTCGCTTGGGGTCTGGGCCGGGCGCAGTCGCGGGCGCAGCAGCATCCGCCCCGGCGTGCGTAAGTCGACGACCCCGAGTTGTCCGTCCAAAAGTCGTTGCCAGATGGGTGTCGACACGACCTTTGCCAGCGCGCCGGCGGCCGCCGTTTCGGGCAGTTCAAGGCGCGAGCCGGTGGTTAAAACGAGACGCCACCTGCGATTGCCAACGCGTTCGGCGTAGGCCATCGCGCGGGCCAAGTCGGGATATTGCGCGATCATGGCCTGTGCTTTGGCGCTCGTTTCGGCAGCTCCAGGCCCATGGAACACCGGCAGGCCAAGATCGGTGTCGGTCGTCAGCGTTTGCAGGACCGTGCCATCTCGATCGATCAGGCGCGACTTTCCAGCCTCGCTCCAAATGGCAAATGGGCGACGCTCAACGAGCGTGACCCGCAACGTGCCGGGCCAGACCCGCACGAGACGGGCGTCGCGCACCCATCGCAGCTTGCGCAAGCCATCACGCGCGACTTCAAGATCGAGCATCGGTAGCGAGCGGATATTTTGGGCCTGGATCGCAGCGAACGCCTGGTTGACGTCCGTTTGGCGCTGACCGCTCAGTTCGATCTGGTTGAGCTGGAACCCTGCGACGGCGGCGATGCCATCCAACGCACGCGCCAAGGGCACATCGGAACGGCTCTTGGTGCCAAATCCGGTGGCCGCCACATAGACCAGAGCGGCGAGGCAAGCACACATTGCCGGAACCGAAAGAGCCGGCAGGGGCCAGGGGCCGCCGGCCACAGAAGCATGACGATCGCGGCTGACCAAAGCGTACAGGCCGGTGCGAGCGGAGAAAAGCGCCGCGCGGGCGAGTTGCGTGACACTGGGTTGCGCAGCGCGATTTTGCGGACGCCGCCGCTGGCGGGGCCGCCGTCCATCCGGTTGCGCACTGTTTTCGTGGCGTTTGCGGCGGCGCTTGCGGGATTGGTTTTGGTGGGGTGCGTTCGGGCTGTGAACGTTAGATGGAAGATGCGACGCTGGCGTTTTGGTTGAGGTCTGGACCAGATGTGCATGCGGCGTCTCGGAGCGGGATTGCGGCCCGCCCGGCAACGGCCGGAATGCGTCATCTAGCGTTGACAACTCGCGTCCTCCACCATCCAGCGGACCAATGCGCCGAACGAAATTCCTGCGTTCTCTGCAATCTCGGGCACAAGCGACGTCTGCGTCATGCCAGGTTGCGTATTCACTTCCAGGCAAATCAGGCGGCCTGAGCCATCGGACGGACCATCGTAACGGAAGTCGGCACGCGTCACGCCGCGACAGCCGAGTGCCCGGTGGGCCGCCAAGCTCCATGACAGGATGGCCTGGTTAAGATTCGGTGAAAGATCGTCCGGAACCACGTGAATGGAGCCGCCAGCGGCGTACTTTGCTTCGTAGTTGTAGAATTGCAGTGACTCATTGGGCTTGATTTCGAGGATGCCCAACGCGCGGTCTCCCATCACAGCACACGTCAGCTCGCGCCCTGGGATATATTCTTCAGCCAACAGCCAATCGCCGTGCGACCAGTCCGGAGAGGTCAGTTCCTGCGGCGGGTGGGCGTGATCCTCGCGCACGATGAAGACCCCGAAACTGGAGCCCTCGGCGACCGGTTTGAGGACGTAGGGCTTGGGCATCGGATGAGCTTTGGCGGCATCGAGACGCGCAACGATAGCTGCTGGCGCAACCGGGACACCGGCAGCACTCATCACGTCCTTGGCGCGCTGCTTGTGCATGGCCAGCGCCGATGCCAGCACACCGGAATGGGTGTAGGGGATGTTGAGGAACTCCAAGATGCCTTGCACGCAGCCATCTTCGCCCCACGGCCCGTGGAGTGCGTTGAAACAGACATCGGGGCTGACATCGGCGAGCTGGCGGGCCAGATCCCGCGTAACGTCGACACGGCTGACGCGGAACCCCTCGCCCTCCAATGCATCGGCGCATGCGTTGCCCGAATTCAGGCTGACGGGCCGCTCAGCGGAAAAGCCGCCCATGAGAACGGCGACATGTGCCCCAGATCGGACTGGCGTCGCAGCGCCCAGAGTTTCAGGTGCCGGCATCTCGCCCTCCAGGTCGTTGGGTTCGTGGTATCGGGATTGGCGGCGCGCTTACGCCGGCATTTTGATATTGCAGACCGCACGTATCGGGCGAGGCGGGGTCATCCCCGGCCCAGACGGCGTGTTTGGCCCGTGCCCGACAGGCTCAATCAAGTGCCAAAGCCTCGCCCGTCGGCGCACCGTCTTCCGGATCGCCCAAGCGAATGATTTCCCAGGTCAACGTCACGCCCGATGTCGCACGGACACGTTTGCGGACCGTCTCACCCAGCGTCTCGATATCACGGGCGGTGGCATTGTCGTCGTTGATGAGAAAGTTGCAGTGCTTTTCGGAGACCTGCGCGCCGCCGACGCGGAAGCCACGACACCCCGCGGCATCGACCAGTTTCCAGGCGCTATGGCCGTCAGGGTTTTTGAACGTGGAACCGCCGGTGCGCTCGCGGATCGGCTGGTTTTCTTCGCGATAGGCCGCGACTTCGTCCATCTTGCGCAAGATTTCTTTGGGCTCGCCAGGGCCACCCTCGTAGACCGCTTCGGTGAAAATGAAATCCGCCGGCGCCCCACATTTGCGGTAGGCAAAACCCATGTCAGCGTTGGTGAGTTGATGCACGTTGCCGGCGCGGTCGACGGCACGGACACTGACCAAGACATCTTTGGTTTCGGTGCCGTGGGCGCCCGCGTTCATGCGCAAGGCTCCACCAATCGACCCTGGGATCCCGCGATAAAACGCGAGACCGTCGATCCCGGCGTCGGCGGCCGCACGGGCGACCTTGACGTCGGGCAGCGCCGTGCCGACCCGCAAACGGTTGCCGTCTTCCACCGCGCTGTTGGCAAAGCCGCGGCCCAGGCGAATGACGATCCCGCGGACACCGCCATCACGCACCAACAGGTTGGAGCCCAGGCCAATCACGTGGACCGGCAGGGCACCGTCGATCGCCTTGAGCAGATAGACCAGATCAGCTTCATCGGCCGGCGAAAACAGAACTTCGGCCGGTCCGCCAACACGAAACCAGGTGATATCTTTCAATGGCGTTTCGGCCGATAGCCGGCCGCGGAGGTCCGGTAGAGCGGCTGTGAGTTCACCAATCAGTCCCTCTGCCGACGTCATACGGCGCTCCGCAGTGGAAACAACTGATCAAGCTGGCCGGGGAGGGCATGCGCCCAATCGGTCGAATGTCCGGCGCCGAAGAAGATCACCATGTCGCGAGGGTCGACAAGCTGCGCGACGAGGACAGGAATGTCCTCCACGGTCTCGGCGACCGCGACGTTGCGGTGGCCAGATTGCGCGATGGCACCGGCCAGCGTTTGGTGTGTGATACCCGGCAGCGGTTGTTCGCCGGCAGCGTACAATGGCGCGACGACCACGCCGTCAGCGTCTTTGAGGCAGTTGGCGAAATCCGCAAAGAGCTGCTGGACGCGCGAATACCGATGCGGTTCGACAACAGCAACCACTTTGCCGGATGCGCCCTGCCGCGCTGCCTTTAAAACGGCTGCGATCTCGATGGGGTGGTGGCCGTAGTCGTCGTAGACATGAACGCCGTTCCATTGGCCGGTTGGCTGGAAACGCCGCTTGACGCCGGAGAACGAGGCCATGGCCGCGCGGATGTCGTCATCAGGGATTCCGGCTTCGCAGGCGACCGCGAACGCGGCCAGCGCATTGAGCGCGATGTGGTCGCCAGGCAGCGGCACCATCCAGTTGCTCAGCGCGCGGGACTTGCCCAGTGGCCCTTCGCCAATGCGCGCAGAAAAGATCGTGTGCGTGCCTTCGATCCGGACGTTTTCAAGAACGATGTCGGCGTCGGCGGCGGTGCCATACGTGATCAGACGACGGCCATCGCGGCGCAAGTTCAGTTTTGCCACCATGTCACGGACCACGGGATGGTCGATGCAGGTGATGGTGAGCCCGTAAAATGGGATGTTCTTGTAGAACGCCTCGTACGCGGCATGCATGGCGTCGACCGAGCCAAAATAGTCCAGATGCTCGGGATCGATATTGGTGACAACGCCGATTTCGCTGGGAATCTTCGTGAAGGTACCGTCGGATTCGTCGGCTTCCACAATCATCCAGCCGCCCTGTCCGAGACGGGCGTTGGATTGCCAGGCGTTGATGATGCCGCCGGTGATCACGGTTGGATCGCGTTCGGCGGTCTCAAAAATGTGCGCCGTCAATGAAGTCGTCGTCGTCTTGCCGTGGGTTCCGGTGATGGACACCGTCCGGTAAAGCCGCATCAATTCCGCCAGCATTTCAGCACGGCGAATGATGGGAAGTCCGCGTTCGCGTGCGGCCGCCAGCTCCGGATTGACATCCTTGACGGCCGTGGAAATGACCACGAATTGCGCGCCGACAAGGTTCACCGCGTCATGCCCGACGAAAACGCGGATGCCACGGGTGCGCAGGCGCCGCACGTTGGCGCTCTCGCGTTGGTCGCTTCCCTGCACGGTAAACCCTTGCGCATGAAGGATTTCTGCGATCGCGCTCATGCCGATGCCGCCAATTCCAATGATGTGGATCGGGCCCAGCCCTTTGGGCATCTGCATGCTGTTCACCTCCTCGACGCCCGCATTGACGGGCCGCTGACTGATAAAAGAGCCGCGCTTGGCACAATCGCGCGCGCCAGCTCCGTTGACTTGTTGACCTTCGCAAAGACCGGCGGCCAATCACGCCGCTTTCACCATCGCGCCGGATTGGCGATCCAGCTTGTCGTCTGGTCGGGTTGCCTCTCCGTCACAGGCGGAGAAAGCGAAACGTCAGGCGCGCGCGGCCAGCAAGCTTTCAACCACGTCGGCCAGTCGCACATCCGCGTCAGAAATGCCGATCGCCTTTGCGGCAGCGGCCGCGCGTGACAACTGCGCGGTGTCGGCAAAAATGGTCGAAAGCTCCGTTGCCAGACGCTGCGGCGTCAACTCCTTTTGTTCTATACACCACGCACCACCGGCCTCTGCCAGTCTGGTTGCATTGAGCAGCTGATCATTGTCCACGGCGTGTGGCAGCGGAACCAAAATCGATGGCCGCCCAATCACCGCCAATTCGGCAACCGTCGAAGCGCCCGCCCGCGCGATGACCAGGTGCTGATCGGCAATCCGGGCGGGCAGGTCGCGGAAGAACGGAGCGCACTCTGCCGAGACACCAAGCCTGGCATAGGCCGCCTCGACGCGGGCGAGATCTTCTTCGCGGCACTGCTGGACGATGTAAAGCCGGGCGCGGATCTCATCGGGCAAGGCGGCGACCGTATCCGGCATGATGTCGGAAAAGAACCGCGCGCCCTGGCTGCCACCGAACACAAGCAAGCGGATCTCGCCGCTCGACCAGATCACGGGATAGGGCACGCTGGCGGCTGAAAGGACGGCGCTGCGCACGGGATTGCCGGTGAGCATCACGGTCCCCTCGGCGAGTTCGCCCGTGTATTTGACGCGGTCAAACGACGTGGCGACGACATTGACCCGTGTCGATAACGTGCGGTTGGCACGTCCAAGTACGGCATTTTGTTCGTGAATGACCGTTTTGATGCCACGCAGGCTGGCGGCCATCAGCGGCGGAAAACTGGGATAGCCGCCAAATCCGACGACCACACTTGGTTTGATCTCGCCCAGCAACGCGTTCGCCAGGCGCATGCCCTTAGCAAGTTTCCAGCCGGTTTGGGCAACCGCGAGCGGGGACTTGCCGGTCAACGTGGCGGACGGGATTTCGTGGATCTTCCGGGCAGGGAAGCCGGTGCCGTAGCGGTCGCCCCTGGTATCGGTTGCAAGGTCGACGGTTATGCCGCGCCGTCCAAGTTCTTCGGCAAGCGCAAAGGCGGGGAACAGGTGTCCGCCCGTGCCGCCGGCAGCCAGGAGCACTAGGTTGCCGCGCGTACCGGCTGTCACAGCGTCGTCCGTCACCCCGTTCGTCCCCTCAATCGATGCCGCACTTTCGAGCGATGCCAAACTTTGGTGCGGGCCATCAGCCCGCTGCCCCCGCGGCTGGTGTGGCTGCCATTGCCTGCCGTTTCAAGCGCGCCGACTGCGGTCGACGCCGTGACAGGGCAAGGCCCATCCCAAGTGTTGCAGAAATCGCAAGGATCGAGGAGCCGCCCGCCGAGATCAGCGGCAAGGTCATACCGGTCGCCGGTAGCAGTGCCACGTTCACGGCCATGTTGATCAGTGCCTGCAGCGAAAAAACGACCGCAAGTCCAATCAAGGCAAAGCGGATGCTCAGATCGCCCTCAGCGATCGCCCCGCGAACGAGGCGCCCGGCGATGATGGCATAGACCACCAGCAAAGCCAGGCAAGCGATGATGCCGTATTCCTCGGCGATGACGGCGAAAATGAAGTCGGTGTGGGCGTCCGGCAAAACCGATTTGATGGTCCCTTCGCCGGGACCACGGCCCCAAAACCCGCCCTCGGTGAAGGCGCCGAGCGCGCGCGCCGTCTGACCGCCGTCCGCGAAATCACCGCTCAAGAAGGTGTCGACGCGGCGGCGGACGTATTCGAGCGTCAGATATGCACTGGCCAGAAGGACCACGCCGAGCAACGCCACAAGCGCCGGCCAGATTAACGGCAAGCCAGCCAGGATCAGCAAGGCGCCCCAGGTGGCCGTCACCAGCATGGTCTGGCCCAGATCCGGCTGCCAGAGCAGAACGCCGATCAGCAGCGCGGCCAAGCCAATGGCAATCGGAAGCGCCGGCATGTCGGATCTAATCCGGTATTCCGACAAGGCCCAGGCGGACAACACGACGAAGGCTGGTTTGGCGAATTCAGAGGGTTGCACCGTAATCGGCCCCAACGGCAGCCAACGGTGCGCGCCGTTCCATTCTGGCCCGACGAGAACGGCAGCGACCATGGCGAGCACGCTGATCAGAAACATGATCAGTGCCAAGCGCCGGATGCCGCGGGGTTGGAGAAAGGAAATGGCAAGCATCAAGAGGACGCCTGCCGCGGCATGGATCAAATGACGTTCCACGAAATGGAACAGGCCCAAGCCCTTGGCGGCTGCGACGGATGGGCTTGCGGCCAAGCTGACGATCACACCGACGGTGAACAGTGTGAGGATCGCGGCAAGCAGTGTTTGATCGACGGTGAGCCACCATCGCGTCAATAAAGAGCGATCATTGCGCGATAGGCTCACAGCTTGGCTCTCTGGCGCAACCTGGCGCCTTTCAAACCGGCGACAACAGTTCGGAATGCGTCGCCGCGGATTTCAAAATTGCGAAACTGGTCGAACGAGGCACACGCCGGCGAAAACAGCACGACGGGCTCCGCTCCAACCGATTGGGCTGCATCACGCGCCGCAGCGCGTGTGGCCCGCTCCAGCGTGTCAAATACCGCAGCATCGCACGCATCGCCAATCGTTTGCGCGAAGGCCGGTGCGGCTTCGCCGATCAGGTAGGCCCGTTTGATCTTCGCAAAATGCGGTCGCAGGCGTTCAATACCGCCGTCTTTTGGGAGCCCGCCGGCAATCCAGAAGATGTCGCGGTCAAACGCTGCGAGCGCCTTGTCTGCGCTATCGGCATTGGTCGCCTTGCTGTCGTTGACGAAGACGACGCGACCACGCTCTGCAATTTGTTCCATACGATGCGGGAGGCCGGCAAACGACGCCAGACCGGCCTGGAGGGATTGCGCTGGCGCATGTGGGGCCAGCAGGCGTGCCGTGGCCACGGCGGCCATTGCGTTTTGCAGATTGTGTGCGCCGCGCAAACTTGCGATCCCGGCAAGATCAAACGCGGCGGGGCTGCCCGTGTTGGGTTGATCGAGACGAAATTGCTGCGGTCCCTGGGCGATCACATCGGCATTGGGACGTTGGCTTGAAAGCGTGACCAGGGGCCAGCCAATCCGTTGGCGCGCAATCGCTGCTTCATCGCAGACGGCATCGTCGGTGCAGACGACGGCGGTATGCGCGGCCATGGCAAGACGCTTTTTGACGGCGGCGTAGGCGGCAAAGGTGCCGTGACGATCGATGTGGTCGGGTGTCACGTTGAGGAGCACGCCGACGGTCGGATCCAGGCTGGGGGTCAGGTCGATCTGGTAGGACGACATTTCAACGACATACGCGGTATTGCCGTCGAGCGCTGGCAGCGAGAGGACTGCAACGCCGATGTTGCCGCCGACGGCTGCGTTGAACCCGGCTGCGCGCAGGATGTGGGCCGTCAGCGCGGTCGTTGTTGATTTGCCGTTTGTCCCGGTGATGGCAACGAATGGTGCGTGCGGATTGAGGTGGCGGCGCTCGCGGCAGAACAATTCCACATCGCCGATGATTTCAACGTCTGCGGCCTTGGCACGCACGACCGTCCAGTGCGGTTGTGGATGCGTCAGCGGAACGCCTGGCGCAAGCACCAGCGCATGAAACTGGGACCAGTCGGCATTTGTCAGGTCGACCGGCTCAAAACCTTGGGCGCGTGCCATCTCGCGTGCGCTGGCGTGATCATCCCATGGCGCAACGTCTGCGCCGCCGGCGCGTAAGGCCGCGCATGTCACCAGCCCCGATCGACCCAGGCCGAACACGGCAATGCGCTGGTCTTTGGCTGTGGTGATTGGAATCATTGGTCTTCAGCGAACTGTTGATCGCGGTGCGCGTGGCAAAGATTGGTCGGATTGCCGAGACACGCGATGCGTTCCCGTTGCAAACTACGCGCCCTCTTTGCGCAAGTTCTGTTCGCTATTGCCTTTCCTACCTCAGCTTCAGTGTCGCAAGCCCGACGAGCGCCAACACGACCGAGATAATCCAAAAGCGCACCACAACTGTCGCCTCTGCCCAACCCTTTTGCTCAAAGTGGTGGTGCAGAGGCGCCATTCGGAACACCCGTTTTCCCGTTAACTTGAAACTAGCGACCTGAATAATCACCGATAATGTTTCCAAGACGAACAAGCCGCCAACGATGGCCAGCACAATCTCGTGCTTGGTCGCAACCGCGATTGCGCCCAGTGCACCGCCCAGGGCCAATGATCCCGTATCGCCCATGAAGATCATCGCAGGCGGTGCGTTGAACCACAAAAATCCAAGGCCGGCACCGATCAGGGCGCCGCAGATGATGGCGAGTTCGCCGGTGCCCGGGACGTAGTTTATTTGCAGGTAGCGCGCGAAGTCCGCGCGCCCCGACAAATAGGCAATCAGCCCAAAAGTTGCAGCGGCGATCATCACGGGAACGATCGCCAATCCATCAAGCCCGTCCGTGAGATTGACCGCGTTACCGGCACCGGCAATTACGACCACGCCCAGTAAGATGAAAAACGGGCCAAGATCGATTAGAAGATCCTTGAAGAATGGCACCGTAAGCGATGACCCGTATCCCGGGGCGGCGAGCTTCATAATGTAATATGTCGCCAGGGCAGCGACGGCCAATTCGATGAGCAATCGTATCCGGCCGGAAAAGCCGCCAACGGTTTGTTTTGTGACTTTCAAATAGTCGTCGTAAAAACCGATGGCGCCATAAACGAACGTGACGCCAAGCACGATCCAGACGTACGGGTTGGACCAATTCGCCCACAACAGAACCGAGACGAGCACGCCTGACAGGATCATCAGGCCGCCCATGGTGGGCGTGCCCTTTTTCGACAGATGTGATTGCGGCCCATCGGTGCGGATCGGCTGACCCTTGCCCTGGCGCAAGCGTAGCGTGTCGATGATCGCTGGACCAAACAGGAACACAAACAACAGCGCGGTCATGATCGCGCCGCCGGTGCGGAAGGTGATGTTACGAAAGACGTTCAGCGGACCGAATTGGTCGCTGAAGTTCACGAGCTCATAGAGCATCCGGTCCCTCAGTGCAGGCGTGGGCCGCGGTGGCCGGCACGCAGCTTAACGCGTTTTAGTTTAGTGCCCCGGCGGTCGGGTAGCGGTCTTTCAGGGCTGTCGTCAATGGCCCCATTTTGGAACCAAGCGAGCCCTTGATCATGACGACGTCGCCTGCACGGACCGTTTGAAGAAGCGTTTCTTGTAGGTCTTGTGACGATGCAGCCCAATGTTTCTCGATGGTGTCGGGCAGGGCCTCGTACAATGCGCGCATCATCGGGCCGCAAGCCAGCACGACAGCGGTCCCGCCTTGCGCGACGGTTTCGGCCAGGCGGCGGTGCAGAGCTTCAGACGCGGCGCCCAATTCGAGCATATCGCCCAGAACCGCGACGCTTCTGCCGCCACGTTCGCGCGCAATCATGCTTTGGACGTCGAGCGCTTCACGAACCGATGCGGGGTTCGCGTTGTAGCTCTCATCGATCAGCAGGAATGTGCCATCGCCGGTGCGTAACTCGATCCGGGCACCGCGCCCGTCGCCGGGCTTGAAATCAGCAAGCGGACCGATGGCCGTCGGCAAATCCTCAACGCCCAGCTCTTCCAATGCAGCGACGACCGCGATCGCGTTTGAGACCATCGCCGCGCCGGTGACGCCGAGCGGGACGTCAAGCGTTGTCTTGCGGGCGGACACGCGGACCAGGCTTTCTTCGCTCGACTGGGAAACCGTGGTTCCGGTGACCTGTCCGTCATGGCCGTCGCGCGCGTGTGCGAACTGTATGATCCGCGCCCTGGCGGCGGCAGCGCGTGCCCGCAATAGCCCAGCCTGCTCGACATTGCCGTTGATGATAGCGGCTCCGCCCGGCTCCAGACCATCGAAGATCTCTGCCTTGGCTTCCGCGATATCGTCGATGGAGCGAAAGTTGCCAATGTGGACCGGTGCAATCGTCGTAATCAGCGTCGCGTGCGGCCGAACCATTTTCGACAATGGCGTGATCTCGCCTGCGTGGTTCATGCCGATTTCAAAGACGCCAAACTTTGTGTGGGCCGGCATACGGGCGAGCGTCAGCGGCACACCCCAGTGGTTGTTGTAGGACTTGACAGATGCGTGAACGCGGCCAGGGGCGGCCGTCTCAAGGCAAAGCCTGAGCATTTCCTTGGTCGTGGTTTTCCCGGCTGAACCGGTTACGGCGATAATCCGCGCGTCGGCGCCAATGCGGGCGCGGGCCGCAATCGCGATCCTTTCCAACGCTTCCAGCGGATCATAGACACGCAACATGAGCCCATCACCGCTTTGGCGCTCATAGTCGGCGCGCACCAAAGCCGCCGAAGCGCCGGCGGCGAATGCTTTGGTGACGAACTCGTGGCCGTCGCGCACGTCCTTCAGCGCGACGAAGACTTCACCTGGCTGCAAGGTCCGGCTGTCGATGGAAAAACCGGTCACCGCGCGGCTCGGCGTGCCGTCGACGGCAGCCGAGGTTGCAGCAAACAGCGCTTCCCATGTCCAGAGCAGGGCGCGATCAGACACGGCCATCCACCTCCTTGATTGCCGCCCTTGCGACCGCCTGGTCTGAAAACGGCAATGTGACATTCCCGATGATCTGGCCAGTCTCGTGGCCTTTACCGGCGATCAACACGACATCACCTGTGCGGGCCTGGGCAACGGCCTGCCGGATGGCGTCTTCACGATCCGCGATTTCGCGGGCCCCTGGCGCAGATTTCAGGATTTCTGCGCGGATGGCTGCGGGATCCTCGCTCCGGGGATTGTCGTCGGTAACAATCGCAAGATCGGCGCGTTGGGACGCGATCTCGCCCATCATCTGGCGTTTCCCGCGGTCGCGGTCGCCTCCGCAGCCAAAAACGCAAATCAACCGGCCATCAACCAGCGGTCTCAGACTGTCGAGCGCAGCCGCGAGGGCATCGGGTTTATGTGCATAGTCGACAAGAACTGGGGCGCCACGGGCTTGACCAACCCACTCCAAGCGCCCTGAGACGCCGCGCAATCGCGGCAAGATCTCGATGCAGGCCGCAAGGTCAGCGCCAGCGCCAACGGCAAGCCCAGCGGCCGTCAGAGCGTTCTCGACCTGGTAATCGCCAAACAGATCCAAGGTGAATTCAAACGTTGCGTCCTCGCATGCGATGCGGACGCGCTGCTGGAAGCCGTCACGCACGCGCGAGATGATGCGGATCGTGTGTTGTCCCGGGCCAATCGAGATCCGGCGCAGGCCACGCGCGGCTGCGATTTCTCCAATGCGGGGCGCATGGGGACCATCAACATCCACCACGGTTCCGCCTTCGGGCAGCAACTCGTTGAAAAGGCGAAGCTTTGCCGCGAGGTAGTGGGCAACTGTCGGGTGGTAATCCAGGTGGTCCCGGCCCAGGTTGGTGAACGCCGCCGCGCTGATCCGCACACCGTCGAGGCGGTGCTGGTCGAGCCCATGGGATGAGGCTTCGAACGCCAGATGCGTGACGCCGTCGGCGGCCAGACCCGACAATGTCTGATGCAGCGTGATGGTATCTGGCGTGGTGAGGCCGCCGTAGACCGAGCCGTCAGGGCGCACGATACCGATCGTGCCGACTGAGGCAGCCGCATATCCCAACTGTGCGAAAATCTGGCGGGTGAAATCGGCGACGGAGGTTTTGCCACTCGTTCCGGTCACCGCGACGATCGTGTCAGGCTGATTTGGGAAATAGGTCGCGGCCACTTGCGCGAGCAGCTGGCGAGGATTGCCTGACACCAAGACCGGGACGGGAATACCGGTGCGATCGACATCTTCATGGCAAAGGATGGCGGCTGCGCCCGACGCGATCGCCTGGGGAATAAACCGCGCGCCGTCCACTTGCGTGCCCGGCAATGCCGCAAACAGCACGCCCGGTGCGACCTGCCGGCTGTCCAGGGTCAGTCCCGTAATTTCGGCATCGGCCCCGCCTGGATGCAAAACCGCACCGGGTGGGCAAAGCGCGCTCAGTCTGGCCATGTGTGATCCATCTCGGAGGCGACTCAGGCCGCTTCATCGATGCATACGTGGGCACCCCGAGACGGTCAAACGCTGCCGCAATCCCTCCACGATAACGCGCCGGCACAGGCGCGCCGACGCGATCAAATGGCCTCAGGCCGTGACAGCCGCAGAGCGGTTTTTTAGCGCACGCGCAACACGACCGTCTGGGCACTGCGTAAGCGCACATCCTGCGTGCGGCCAAACAGCTTCACCTTATAAACCCCGGGTGGCAACACGACGCGTGGATGGGCAATCGAAAGCTTGTTGACGACGCGGCCCGTGGCATCCTGCACCGGGTAGAACGCCAGATTGCGGCCGGCCAGACCTGCGCCTTCAATCTCGATCACGCCCGGCTCCAAAACGACGCGCTTGCCCGGTTCGATTTGCACCCCCCGCCAGAGGGTCCCGCCAAAACGGATATCAACGCGGTCTGGAACAAGCGGAAGCGTTGCGCGCGCCGGCGTAATCTCGCCGATCACCTTTTTGGTTTCGGGGTCGATAATCTCGTGCCCAAACACCGATGGATTGCGAATTTCAAGCACGCCAGGGCGCAAAACCGTATTCGTGCCGGATGTGACCTCGATACTCCGCCAGATGCCGTTTCCAAATTCGACGGAATAAATACCCGGTGCAAGCGTTGCGCTTGGTCGTTGCGGCCCCAGCGCTGTAATCAATTCGCCAGTGTCGCTAACACGGAGATTATGCTTATCGGTGGCCGGATCAATGGTCAGTTGACCTGGTTCAGGGTTTGAGACAACGACCACGCGGCGCGCCAGGCGCGGGCGGGCTGCGTCATTCAAACGGGCGGCAAGCTGTATGCTATCGCCAGCCGCATAGTAGCTTCCACCGGTTGCGCGAGCGACGCAGGCAAGCTGTTGGCGTGCGGCGTCGCCGACAGCGAAGCCAACCGTATTGATAACGAGGTTGGGATTCCTGCGTTTCAGCCTGCGCGCGGTTGCGCACGGATCGCCGTCGCACGTTTCACGACCGTCGCTCATCAGCACGATCGTATTCGGCGGCGTCTGTAACGCGTTCATGCTGGTCACGGCGCGACGCAAGGCAAAAGAGATCGGCGAATAGCCGCGCGCTTGAAGGTTTTCAACCTGGGAGAGCGATCGGGCAATATGCGCGTCGCCGGAGGCATAGGGCATGATCCGCGCTTCATCGCGGCAATTGCGCTGACGGTCTGGCGATTGGTGCCCATAGGCGCGCACGCTGAACCGCGCACGGCGCGGCAAACGCCGCAGAACGCGGCCGATTGCTGTTCGTGCCGCGTCAAGCTTCGTATCACCCGATGGCAATTTTTGCAGCATGCTGCTCGACATGTCGAAAATGAAAACCACGCCGCTTTCGTCCGTTGCATTTTGCGCAAGCGACGCACTGCCGGAGAATAAGCTGGCGACGGCAACTGCAAATCCGGAAGATAATACCGCGATAAATCTGGCGTTCGGCCGTCGACCATCGTGACGCCGTTCAGTTTGACTATGACATGCTGAAACAATTTGCGGAAACCAACTCATGCCTTGTCACCGTTCTTTGTCTGCTTTGCCCGTTATGCGTCCGGGGCTAGCAACATAAGAACGACGGCACTGTCGGCCCGCCGCGCTTGGTTTGTTTTCAACGCCGGCCCCCGACGCTTGACAATCAGAACGGTGAAAGGCCGGCCAGGTTCCCTTGGCCGACCTCCTGGTCGACCTGATCGCTGTGAACTCAACGGCTCAATCGTTCAAGTCAGCATGGCTGGCACCGCGGGCGTTGCCGACAAACTCAAGCGTGCGCGGAAAGACGCCGAGGATTGGGGCAAGGCGGCGTACGACCCGCGCGACGGTTGGGGCAACGTTGCTGCCTGCATACCTGTTCGGCGCACCGTCAACCCGCTGTGGATCATGCAGGGTCAACATGACCAGGAAGCGCGGCTCGTCGATGGGAAACGCACCGACAAACGATGTGATCACCGAGCGGCCATCGTAGCCGCTTTTGGGATTAGGCCGGTCGGCCGTGCCGGTTTTGCCGCCGAGTGCATATTCTGGCGTTGCTGCCGCGTTGGCCGTTCCAGTCGGGCTGGCGACCACGTCACGCAGCATGGCGCGGATAGCCTGGCTGGTGCGCGCGGACACCACGCGTTTGCGCACTTCATCGGGGACGGGACGCGGCGGCCGAAACGTCGGCGTCACGGCAAATCCACCATTGATCAAAGCCGCGGCCGCGGCTGCGAACTGAAGCGGCGCGACCGCGATCCCATGGCCGTAGGACGTTGTGATCACGGCTGCTTCGCCCCATGGCTTCGGCGCGCGCGGGCGCGCAATCGGGCCCGCTTCAGTCGCTGTGGGTGCAAGCAGGCCGAGGCGGGCCAGGAACGCGCGCTGGCGTTCTTGGCCAGCGGCCAATGCAATGCGGCCCGTACCGGTATTGATCGAACGCACAATGACTTCGTGCAGCGACAGGACAGCACCGGGCGCACCTCTGCCATCGATCACATACGGTCCGGTTTCGATGGGCGTGCCGACATCCCACTGGGTCTGCGGCTCCGTCAGCCCCAACTCCAGGCCCATCGCCGCCGTCACGATCTTGAACACCGAGCCCAGTTCATAAGTCCCGCGTGTCAGGCGATCGATCGGCCCCGTCTTTATCCAGTTATCGGGCGTGGCCGGGTTGACCTGGGGCAGGGAGGCCGCAGCCGCAATGGCTCCGTTGTCGATGTTCATGATCAGCCCGGTCGCAGCGGTCGCTTTGTACCGGACCATCGCTTCAGACAGTTCCGCTTCCAGACCGTGCTGTGCCGCGATGGACAGCGTGGTGCGGATCGGTGCGCGGGGATCACCGGTCAGCTCGCGCGCCATGCGCAGCCCGATCTCGGTATCCATGTGCCGTTCGAGCCCGGCGATACCTTCGCTGCGCGCGTCAACCGCCCCGATGACGTGACCGGCCAGGCCGCGCAGCGGATAGGTCCGTTTCGTCTCCCAGCGGTAGCCGACACCGGGCAAGCCAAGATCGTGGATTTGCTGGGCGCGCGCGGGCGAGATTTTGCGCGTCACCCAGATGAAGCGCCGGTTCCGGTCGGACAGGTTGGTGCGCAACCGGGCCGCGTCTGCGGGCGGCAGCAGCGGTGTCAGGCTTTCAACGACAATGTCGACGTCAAGAACCTTGGAAGGGTCTGCCCAGATCGAGGGGGCCAGCACGTCGCGCGCGAGAATGCGGCCATCGCGATCGAGAATATCGGGGCGGCTATAGCTTTCCGAAATCGGTGCTGCGGCGCGCAACGCCGGCATGTTCGCAGACTGCCACGACAACCGGATGAGTTGCGCCGCAATTGCTGCGAACCCCGCGGTCAACGCCGTGGCCACCAGCATGACCCGCAGGGCCTGAGATTGCGCGACGCGGGTTTGTTCAGAACTCATCATGGCTTAGCGCCCTCCCTGCTGCGTGGAGGTGCGGTCGCCCATGGCCGGATTGGCCAGGCCGGATGCGTTGCCCGGGTTTTGCCAGCCAGCCGCATTGACGAACTGGTCACCGCGCGCAGGGCGCATGCCGAGTTTGGTTGCGGCAGGACCAATGCGAGAGGGCCGGGACAGGTAGGCGCGGTCCGCGGTCAACTGGGTGACCTCACGGGCGAGGGCTTCCAGCCGTCGCTCAGCCTGGGTCAGATCGTGGGATAGCGCGCGTGTGCGATAGTTAACGGCATAGAGCACAAATGCCGATAACAACGTTACCGCTGCGAATGCGAGCGTCATAAATCGAAACATACCAATCGCTCCCAACGCCGCCTCGGGCGATGCCTGAGGCCATGCTGATGAGAGACCCTGGCAGGGCGCGGATGTTGACGTCAGGTCCGGCCCAGCACGGGAACCCCGAGTTTCCTGGGGTTCAGCGGCCAGACCGGTGCATCAAGCCGCTGAGCGCATCGCAGTTTGGCTGAGCGGGCCCGCGGATTTACCAAGGTCTCTTCGTTACCGGGAGCTAAAGGCCGCTGGTAAACCAATTCTAAACTTGGTCTCTGCAATTGTTGAGATTCAGGAACGTGGCGGGAGACCGCCTCCAGTTTGCCGGCCCGCTCAGCCATGAACCGCTTCACGATGCGGTCTTCCAAAGAGTGGAACGTGACGACCACAAGCCGCCCACCTGGCTTTAAGACTTTTTCAGCTCCGGCAAGACCTTCGATCAATTCGTCAAGTTCCAGGTTCACCGCGATGCGCAACGCCTGGAACGTCCGCGTGGCCGGATGCACCTTGTCGTGCGGACGCCGGCCAAGGACGCTGATCACAATTTCGGCAAGTGCCTTGGTTGTTGCGATTGGCGCGGTCTCGCGGGCTTTCAGAATGGCACGCGCGATGGCGCGGGAGCGGCGCTCCTCGCCATAATGAAAGAGGATGTCGGCAAGGTCGTCGGCCTCAAGCGTGTTGACAAGATCAGCCGCCGTACGTTCGCCGTCCCCTGGCATTGTTGTGCCGTCAGCGGCCCCCATGCGCATGTCGAGCGGGCCGTCGGACTGGAACGAGAACCCGCGCTCGGGCTGGTCAAGTTGCATGGACGAGACGCCCAGGTCGAACACGACACCATCAAACTGACCGGCCCAGATTTCGGGGTCGAGGTCGGCCCAGTGGTTGAGCTTGGAAAAGCGCGCGGTGGCGAGCCGGAAGCGGCCGCCGTATTCCATCACCATCGGGAAGCCTGCGACCCCGGCTGACGGGTCGCGGTCAAAGGCCTGGAGTTCGCATTCGGCCGCATCGAGAATAGCACGCGCATAGCCGCCAGCGCCGAACGTCATGTCGATATAGCGTCCGCCGTCGCGCGGCTGTAGGGCCTCCAGCACCTCAGCCAGCATGACGGGGATGTGGGGGCTTGCTGCGCCGCTTCCGCTATTGGCTCCGTTCCGCGTATCGTGAGGTGCCAAAGCTGATATCTCCGATGGTGACGTCGATGACCTTGCGATCAGGCCTCACCATCGCCCGTGCGCTTGGCGGCGCCAAATAGTTTGCGGTGTTCTTGGACCTTTTCGCGCGCGCGCTTGCGGCGTTCTTCAAAGCGGCCCGGCTCCCAGATTTGAAACTTGTCGCCAAGACCAACAAAGGTGGCTTTGCCTGCGAGACCCGCGTGTTCGCGAAACTCTTCAGGAAGGACGATGCGTCCGTCGCCGTCGATGGAAAGCGTGCGGCTGTCGCCGTAGAGCGCGACAGACAGTTCGTCCCGCTCGTCCGAATAGTCCGGGAGATCTGAGAGCAGCGCGTCCACCTTCGCAACGAGCTTTTCGCCGCCGCAATCGAGCGCTGGAGCATCGAGCGAGGGGTAGACGTAGATGCCGACCGCATCGCCGGCGCGATAGCCGTCACGGTCGAGCACCGCGCGGAAGGATGCGGGCACGGAGACCCGGCCCTTGGCGTCAATCTTGTTCGTGAAGGTCGAGACAAAGCGGTCCATCCCCTGCTGACAGCCTCCAGAAGACGCAACCGCTTCAAACCCGACATCACGCGGGCGAACCCTGTCCGCCCGACCCAACGGCGAGCGGACCCCGCCGCCGCTCGCATCTTTTGCGGTCAACAGCGGAACACCGCCGTTGAGCCGGTCTCTACTTGGTCAACAGCGGAAC
>CAZOGY010000024.1:0-4274 GCA_964579305.1 uncultured Hyphomicrobiaceae bacterium | reverse complement strand
CAACAGCGGAACACCGCCGTTGAGCCGTACCCTCCGGCCGCAGCCGCGGTGAGCGGCCTAGCCTGTGCGTGGCGCGGATGGTGCCGGCCGCTCCCCCAAGCCAGCCGGCACCCGCTTCCCCGCGCCAATTCCTGCCCGTGCGCCGCCACCCCGGCAGGCGCCAGCCCTCGAAAATCCAACGGACGTGGCGGTCGCAGATGCCTCGGCCCTCAACGAGACCCGCGCCTCGCCACGTCCATATGCCCGGTGCGGTCGGGCAAATATGGGATGACATGGGTTTTTATGGGAGTCAATGGATTGGTAAGGATTCCATTGGGCGATGCTGGTTTGTGCACAGGCGATTGACAGCGCGCGCCGGCTGCGCCCGCGGCTCGGCTGGAGGCCATGCTTCAACCCATTGATTTGTCTTGAGATCACGAGGGCCTGCGGCAGCGAGCGCCGGAGTTGCGCGCCAAAGCAGGACGCGCCTTAACCCTGTGGCAATGCCGATTGCGCCATGATTAGGCGTCCCAGCGCCCCTTAGTGACGCCGGTGAGCAGATGCGCGTCATCCCGCAGCGCCGCCGCCGGCTTCGCGTTCAATTCGGAGATTGCGATGCGTTTCAGCGCGCGCCGGCTCACGGCTCACGGCCTCGCGTTCACGAGCCTTGTCAGTCTCGCGATGGCTTTAAGCTTGGCATGTGCGATCCCGGCCGCCGCGCAGCGTTCGCCAACCGTGTTCGATACGATCAACGGGCCGGAGTTGCTCTCGCCCAACAGCCGCAGCCGCCGCATCCTCGTGCGTGGACCGCATCAGCGGCCCGTCCGACTTTACACCGAAACGCTCGGCTCCGGCCGGCGAACGATCGTGCTCTTGCATGGGCTTGGCGCCTCATCCTACGCGTGGCGAAGAGTTGCGCGGCGGATTGGCAAACGCCATCGCGTTGTTGCCATCGATCTCAAGGGCCACGGCCGCTCCGACAAACCATTTGACGCTGCCTATGCGCCGACCGCCCACGCTGAACTTGTCCGAGATGGGCTGCGCCAAATGGGCTTGCGGAACGTGACGCTCGTTGGCCACTCCTTCGGTGGCCTGGTCGCGCTGGTTGCAGCGCTCCAAGAGCGCGATCTGCACTCCAAACGCATTTCCCGCCTGGTGCTCGTCTCGGCACCGGCCCTGCCGCAGAAAGCATCGCTTATGGTGCGGTTTCTGCAAAAACCGGTTTTGCCCTACATCGCGCTGAGCCTTGTGCCGCCGCAAGTGCAGGTTGCCCTGGCGCTCATGAGCGAAGCGGTTGGGATGGGCCACATCACCCAAACCGATGTCGATTTCTATGCCCAGCCGCTGTTCGACCCCGGTGGTCAACACGCGCTGATCCAAACCGCACGCCAGATCCATTTGCCGGACGCCGACCGATTTGTGCGTGGCTATCGCAGCGTGCGGCTTCCGACGCTGATTTTGCACTGTCGCGGTGATCAGGTTGTGCCGCTGTCGACACCGCAACGGTTGAGCCAGATTATGCCGCGCGCGCGTCTGCAATTGCTGGATCGCTGCGACCACGTCCCGCCTGAGCAGCGCCCACGCCTCACAGCGCGCCTGATCAGCCGTTTCGCGCGCTAAAGCGTGTCGCATGACATGCGCCGCGCATTAGGTTTTTGGCCTCGCGGTGCTGTTCCGGCCGTCGGCCGGGCACCTCCGGCGGGGCGGCGCTCGCGCCGGGCCGCTTTGCGGCCTTGGGGCGTGACTCCGACTCGACGCGAGCGGCCTTGGGGCGTGAATCCGATTGGATGCGACAGGCATTAAGCGATCCTGCTTGTCCGCCCTGCTTGCCGCGCCCTGCTTGCCACGCCATGATCGTTGGCAAAACCAAAACCAAAAGCAAAACGCGGGGAGTGGAAACAATGGCCTCAGATCAGGTCCGCGCGGACGCAGAACTCTTTCAAACACTCACTGGCCAATTGTTTACTGCCGTCATCGGCGATGTGATGGACCAGATGGGCTATCGTCGGCAATTCCTTCCGCAAGCGATCCAGCCGCTTCGCACCGGACAGAAACTCGCCGGACGGGCGATGCCGGTCCTTGAGGCTGATGTCTTTGACGGCGGTCCGGCCGCAGCGAAGGGCCCGCTTGCCAATAAGCCATTCGGGCTCATGCTTGAGGCGCTCGACGATCTCAAGGCCGGTGAAATCTATATCGCGACGGGCGCGTCGATGACCTACGCGCTGTGGGGCGAACTGATGTCGACGCGCGCGCAACATCTGGGTGCTGCCGGCGCGATCCTTGACGGGTTCATCCGCGACGCCGACCAGATTGAAGAACTCGGCTTTCCCGTGTTTTCGCGCGGGCTTTACGCGCAGGATCAGGGGCCGCGCGGCAAGGTCATCGATTATCGATGTCAGATCGAAATCGCCGGCGTGCGGATTGCGCCGGGCGATCTGTTGTTTGGTGACCGCGAAGGCGTGCTGGTCATCCCGCGTGCCGTTGAAGGCGAAGTTGTCGCCCGCGCGCTGGAAAAGGCCACGACGGAGAATGCGGTTGGCGAAGCGATCCGCGATGGCATGAGCGCGGTGGACGCTTTTCATAAGTTCGGCGTGATGTGATCGCGCCCGGCCTTGCACCGCGCGGCATGTTTGCCATCACTGCCGGGGCCCGACGGCTTTCGTGAAAAGCGGCACGGGCCAAAACTGCGATCAACCAGGAGGGAACGATGATCTTTGACATGCGCATTTATACGTGCCGGCCGGGCACCATCAAAGCGCACATGAAGCTTTATGAAGAGCACGGCTTTGCGCCGCAAACGCGTCATCTCGGCCAGCCGCTTTTGCATGCGACGACCGAGGTCGGCGATGTGAACTCATATGTTCACATTTGGGCCTATCAGGACATCACCGAGCGCGCGGAAAAGCGGGCTGCGATGTGGGCTGATCCGGACTGGCTCGCCTACACGCAAAAATCGGCGGAGCTTGGTGCGCTGATCAAACAGGAAAACCGGATTCTCGTTGCTGCACCATTCTATAAGATGCCCGGCGCCTGAAACGGCTGTTTCGACGCTGCGTGCCTGGACCTCACGGTCTCGGGCGTCTTGAAACGACCGAAGGCAGCCTACGGGCTGCCTTTTGTCTGCGTCGTGTTGGTGCGATTACCGGCAGTAGCGGATCCGGCAATAATAGCCGCGGGGCGTGCGAATTGCGCATTGGTAGAGCGCTGCGCGCCGCGCCCGTCTCAGCGAACGGAAGCGGGCCCATCCGTAAGAGCCGGTCGGGCTTGAGGCGTAGCAATACCAGGCATGGGCCGATGCCGGGACTGCCGTGAGCATGGCCGTTGCCAGGCCCATTGCGAGAAGAAATGACTTCATTGTTCACTCCTGGACGTCGATTCAATGCGATCATAACCGCCACAGCTTGAAGCGAATTGAGTGCCAGATCCAGAGTTTCCATCTGCCTGGATGAGGTTTTGGTCGACTTGCTTAAAGCGATGTTGGCGGGGTGGCAGGCCGGGGTTCGCGGCTGGGCTGGAGCGCGATTGGCCGGATTAACGGCAGTAGCGGATCCGGCAGTAGTAGCCGCGGCGAGTGCGGATCGCGCACTGGTACAGGGCGGCGCGTTTGGCCCGGCGCAGCGAATAGTTGTTGGCCCAGCCGTAAGCATGCGACGAGGACGCGTAGCAATACCAGGCTTGTGCCGAAGCGGGGGCGGCCGCGACCAGGACCGATGCAACACCGGCGATTGCAAGCGCACTTTTCATGGGGGTTTTCATTGGGGAAGTCTCCGCATCGTGTGGGTTTTTCTTGCCGACACACGAAAGCTGGGTTGCAGCTTTGAAAACAAAAACGGAAACGGGCGGAAGCGGCCGATAGCAACGGAGCGCTGAAAATTGCCTCACCGTTGCGCTGTTATTCGACCGGGTGAATGCCAATAGCTGCGTTTGCGGCTGACGCGCGACGCAGGCCACCCGCAAGCGGTTTGAGCTCGCCGTAACCGGCTGAGCTTGAGGCCAACACTGCGTGCAAATGAAATATCCAGTCGGCCTGTAAGCCGGGTTCTGTCTGGAGGGGTTGCCCACCTCCGCGGCGACCATTCATCTGGGATGCCCGTTGCCGGACACCTCTTGCAACCAACCCGGGTGACGGGCCTGAGAACGAACCTTGCGCCAGCGTGCCAAAGGCCCACCGCGCACGGCCACCCCTATTCGGTCTTGCTCCCGGTGGGGTTTGCCTGGCCGCGACGGTTACACGCCGCGCGGTGCGCTCTTACAGCACCCTATCAACCTTGCTGCCACGCAGGCCCGTGGGCGCG
>CAZOGY010000023.1:0-32943 GCA_964579305.1 uncultured Hyphomicrobiaceae bacterium | reverse complement strand
TCGCCCACATGCCCTTGCCAATCTGGGCATGGCCCGGCAGACCGCAGGCGAGGCCAATGTCGACATTCCAAGCTTCGTAGGCCTGGATCCATGGCTGCTGCTTCATGTCGGCCTTGCGGATCATCGGGCCGGCTTCCATGGACGTGTGCATTTCATCGCCGGTGCGGTCGAGGAATCCGGTGTTGATGAAGAACACCCGCGATTTGGCCGCCTCGATACAGGCAGCAAGATTGACGGTCGTGCGCCGTTCCTCGTCCATGATGCCCATTTTGAGCGTATTTCGGGCCAGGCCAAGCGCATCCTCGATGCGATCAAAGAGTTTGACGGCGAACGCAACTTCTTCAGGGCCATGCATCTTCGGCTTGACGATGTAAACCGAGCCGGTCCGGCTGTTGCGGAGACTGTTATTGCCCTTGAGATCGTGCATCGCGATCAGCGACGTGATCATTCCGTCGAGCATGCCCTCGGGCGTTGGATGGCCGTCCCGGTCGAGCACGCCCTCGTCGAGCATCAGGTGACCCACATTACGCACGAGCATCAGGGACCGGCCATGTAATGTGAGTTGCGACCCGTCAAGCTTGGTGTACGTGCGGTCCGGATTGAGCTTGCGCTCGACGGTCTGGCCGCCTTTCTGGAATGTCTCCGACAGATCGCCTTTGATCAGGCCCAGCCAATTGCGGTAGGCGGCGACCTTATCGTCTGGGTCCACGGCTGCGATGGAATCTTCAAGGTCCATGATCGTGGTCAACGCCGATTCCATCACCACGTCGGCGATGCCCGCTGGATCGTCTTTGCCGATCATGTGATCGCGATCGATGACGACTTCGAGGTGAAGTCCATTGTTGCGGAACAGCAGGGCGGTCGGATCAAGATTGTCGCCGCGATAGCCAACCAATTGCGCCGGCGTTTTCAGCTCGGTCTCGGTGCCGTCTTTGCGCGTCACGACAAGCCGCTGATGGGCAATGACGAAACGTGTGACGTCGGCATAGCTTCCGACTTCAAGCGGCGCTGCTTGATCGAGTACGTGCCGGGCGAATGCGATCACCCTGGCGCCGCGGACCGGATTATACCCGCCCGTGCGTTGGGCGCCGCCTTCGTCATCAATGACGTCGGTCCCGTAAAGGGCGTCATATAGCGAGCCCCAGCGCGCGTTGGCGGCGTTCAGGGCATAGCGGGCATTGAGCACGGGCACCACAAGCTGCGGCCCCGCAGTCTGGGCGATCTCATCGTCGACATTCGCCGTGTCGACCTGGAACGGCGCGGGTTCGGGAACAAGATAGCCGATCTCGTTCAGGAATGACTTATACGCGGCCATGTCGATGGGTTGGCCGCGATTGGCCTTGTGCCATTCGTCGATTTTGGCCTGGATCTCGTCGCGTTTGACGAGCAGCGCCTTGTTCTCGGGCGCGAGATCGTGAATCAGGCTTGAGAGTTGTGACCAGAATTGAGCGGCCTCCACGCCGGTGCCAGGCAGCACTTCGTTGACAACGAAATCGTGCAGAACGCGCGCAACTTTGATGTCACCGATCTCAATGTGGTCGACCATTGGGTTTCCTTCGCGATTGTGCATTTGTTTGTGTTCAGATGGCGCGGGCTCGTTTGAGTTCGCACCGTTTGAGACTGCAGCATCGTCGCCTCTCCGGCGTCAGGCTGCCGTTTCCAGATCGGCGATAGCGCCAATGTCGATCAGCGCGTCGATCTCAGCGTCGCTGAAATCGAACTCGCGCAGGACAATGCGCGTATGCTCGCCAAAGCGTGGCGCGGGATCGGCCACTTCGCCCGGTGTGCGTGAGAACTTGACGGGCAGGCCGATCGTCTGGACCGGGCCCGCAGTCGGGTGGGCAAGCGTTGGCACCATGTCACGGGCGATGGTCTGAGGATGCCGGTGCATGTCAGCGATCGACAGGACCGGGCCGGCTGGGACGCCGCCCGCGTCAAGCGCGTTGAGCCACTCAGCAGTCGTGCGCTTTTTAAAGTGCGGAGCCAGAAGATCGACCAACTCGGGCAGATGTGCCATCCGATCGGCGTTGGTCTCAAAGCGCGGGTCACGCGCCAGTTCGCTGTCGCCAAGGACATCCAGAAACTTTTGCCAAGTGCGTTGGCTTGAGCAACCCAGATTGAGCCAGCCATCTGCCGTTTGAAATGCCTGGTAAGGCGCAGAGATCGGATGCGCGGACCCAAGCGGCCCAGGGCTTTCACCCGTGGCAAAACAGATCGCCGACTGCCAATAGGTGTGGGTGATGCCGGCCTCGAACAACGAGGTATCGACGCGTTGGCCTTCGCCTGTCTTCAATTTATGGGCATAGGCTGCTGCAACACCCATTGCGCCAAGGATCCCGGCGGTGATGTCCGTCACCGGCGCGCCGACTTTCACCGGTGGGCGGCTTTGATCCTCGCCGGTTATCGCCATGAGCCCAGACATGCCTTGCGCCACCAGATCAAACCCGCCTTGCTGGGCGAACGGGCCGCTGCGGCCAAAGCCTGAGATCTCGCAGTAGATCAGACCCGGATTGATTGTCTGCAGATGCGTGTAGCCGACGCCGAGGCGCTCCATGGTGTCATGGCGGTAATTCTCAATCAACGCATCGGCGCTTGCGACCAGGCGTTCAAGGACGGACCGGCCCTCGTCGGATTTCAAGTTCAACGCAATGCCGCGCTTGTTCCGGTTCATCATCATGAATGAACCGGGCTCGCCATTGATTTCCGGCGGACGCATGCGGCGGGTATCGTCGCCGCCGGGGATCTTTTCGATCTTGATGACGTCCGCGCCCATATCAGCGAGCATCAGACCACAGACCGGACCGGCCATGACGTGGCTGAGATCGAGAACACGCATTCCGTTCAGTGGGCCGTTGCGAGGGCGTGGCGGCATTTCGATCCTCCCGTGGTCAGGCACGCGGGCGCGCCAGGCCCTGTTGGCCAGGGTTTTGTTGGGCGACCGTCTTTCGGCGCACACGCGCAAATGTCAACCCGCGGACGGCCGCAGTGATCGCCCGGCGCGGCGCTTTGCGTCAGATCTTGAGATCGCCGCCGTCGGGTAACGGTGCGAACATGTCGGTGACCTGTGCCCGGCCGACGTCTGCAAGGCTGCCGGATGGCCATTTCGGCGCGCGGTCCTTGTCGACCAATTGCGCCCGTACGCCCTCCAGGAACTCGCCATGTGCGAAGAGGCGGGTTGTCAGGCGATATTCTTCAATCAGAGCGGCTTCCAGGGTCGGCAGGTCTCGCGCTCGGCGGATGGCTTCCAATGTCAGCTTGAGCGAAAGCGGTGATTTGTGGCGCAGCGTGTCGGCGAGACCGGCCGCCCAATCCGTTGTTGTGTCTGCGTCCAGGTCCGCGATGATCCCTTCAACGGTGTCGGCGGCGAATAACCGGTCGATGTCGCTCTGGCGGGCTGCGTGTTCGGCCGGCGGTGGGGCGGCTGCGTATTCTGCGATCGTGGCGCCGACGGGATCGCCCGTTGGGTCCACCAGTTCCGCTATAAGGTCAGGCAGCATGTCGGTTGACACGTTTGTGTCTGCAAACCCGGCGTAGATGCCATCGCTCGCGCCGAATTGGGTGGAGGACAGCGCGAGGTATTCGCCGAGCTTGCCAGGCGCGCGGGCAAGGAGCCATGTTCCGCCAACATCGGGAATGAGGCCAATGGTCGTCTCAGGCATGGCGAGGCGTGAGCGCTCCGTCACGATGCGGTGCGATCCGTGCGCCGACAGGCCGATCCCGCCGCCCATGACAATGCCGTCCATGATTGCGACATAGGGCTTGGGATAAGACGCGATCATCGCGTTCAGGCGGTATTCGTCAGCCCAAAAGCGCGCTGCCAGACCTGGGTCGCTCTCGCGGGCATGATAAAGCGCGCGCACGTCACCGCCGGCGCATAGCGCCCGATCGCCAGCCCCGTCGAGCAAGACCAGATGCACGGTCTGATCCGTGCGCCAGGCGTTCAGTGCGGCTGTCATCGCCTGCACCTGGGGGTAGGTCAGCGCATTGAGCGCCTGCGGCCGGTTCAGCGTGATGCGCCCGGCTCGCCCTTCAACGCGGATGTCGATGTCGTTATCGGCTGCATTCTGTGCTGCGCTGGACGATGAGGCGTGAGCGGACGGGGCATCGGACATGCGTGCGAACTCCTAATGGCTGTGCGGGCCTGAACTGGTGATAGCCATATTCGCGCTTTTGCCGCGCGCCAACTAGCGATGATGGGGATCGGCCATCGGCGCATCGCACGCTGGCCGCCAGCGGGTGGTGTCGCGCGCTTGCACGCCACAGCGGCGGGCCGCATCATCGGCGTGTCGCCAACGTTGGCAGCAACCATAAACAATAAAATGGGGAAACGCACATGTCGCCAGCCGAATTAAGACGCAGCGTCCTGGCCGGAAAGCCCGTTGCGGGTGCCATGATCTTTGAGTTCTTTTCGCCCGGTGTGCCGCAAATTCTCGTACACGCAGGCTGTGCATTCGTGATTTATGACATGGAGCATACGGCTATCGGGCTTGAGACAATCAAATCACAGGTCGGGTACTGCCGTGGCCTGGATATTGTGCCGATGGCGCGGGTTGTGCGCGGTGAATACCGTGATTTGGCAGCGGTATTGGATGCGGGCGCCAAGGGCGTCATGATCCCAATGGTGGAAAGCGCCGCGCAAGCAAAAGCGATTGCTGAGGCAACACATTATCCGCCGGTCGGTCGTCGCGGTGCTGCATTCGGCTTTGCCCACGATGATTATGCGCCCGGCACGCCGTCGGAAAAGATGGAGGCAGCGCATGCGCAAACCCTTGTCATCGCACAAATCGAAACCGAACGTGGCCTTGAGGCGGTCGATGAAATTGCCGAGGTTGACGGCATTGACGTGCTCTGGGTTGGGCATTTCGATCTGACGAACTTCCTGGGCGTGCCCGGTGAATTTGATCATCCCAAATATCTCGCTGCGATTGAAAAAGTCGTGGCCGCCGGTCGCAAGCACGGCAAGGGCCTCGGCTTCATGGCCACCGATGGCGACTGGGCGACCGACTATCGCCGTCGCGGCTTTAACATGATCGCGGCAGGCACAGATATTGGTGCGCTGATGTCCGGTGTGCGCGGGACGCTATCGGCGATGGAGGGTTGAACGATGACATTCAAGATCGGTGCGACGCGTGACTTGATGGCGAGTAACGGCAAGCCCTGTTTTGAAGACGCTGCCTTTGAAGAGTTGGCGCGCAACCCGGATGTGACGTGGGAATGGCTGCCCGATACCCTCATGGAAATCACGCCGGAGCATCTGGCCAATTATGATGCGATCCATATCGCGTTGCCGTTGGTCACCGAAAACAGTTTTGGCGCAGAAAAGCCGCGATGTAAAATCATTGCGCGTAACGGCGTTGGCTTTGACACCATCAATTTGGAAGCTTGCACCAAAGCCGGTGTGATTGTGACCAATACACCGATGGCCGTGCGACGCCCGGTGGCTGTGGCGTCGTTGACGCTGATATTCGCGCTGACTGGCAAACTGTTTGAAAAAGACCGGCTCGTGCGGGCGAATCGCTGGAATGACCGGACCGATTTCATGGGCATGGGCCTTTCCATGCGCACGCTCGGTATCATTGGTGCGGGCAGTATCGGTCAGGAATTGATCAAGCTTGCCAAGCCGTTCTTCGGACGCATTCTGGCTGCCGATCCTTACGTTGGCAGCCATACGATTGCGGCGGCCGGCGCGCAGAAGGTCGAGCGGGCGGAGCTGCTGGCGCAATCCGATGTCGTGATTACGTGCTGTCTCCTGACGGATGAGACACGGCATTTGATGGATGCGGCTGCTTTCAAGGCGATGAAGCCAACCGCCTATTACGTGAACGTCGCGCGCGGGCCGGTGCATGACGAAGCGGCATTGATCGCGGCTTTGCAATCGGGCGAAATCGCTGGCGCTGGCCTCGACGTCACCGAGGTCGAGCCGATCGCCGACGACAGCCCGCTTCTCAAGATGGACAACACGATCATCACCGCGCACGCGCTGTGCTGGACGGACGAGTGTTTTGAGGACATCGCGCGCACGGCATTGCGTTCAATTGTCGATGTGTCTTTGGGCGCAACGCCGGTGCATGTTGTGAATAGGCAGGTGTTGTTTGGGCGTGTGGGTTAGGGAGTAGCGAGTAGGGAGTAGCGAATTGGGAATAGTGAGTAGGGAGTGGGGAATAGGGAGTGGGGAGTAGGGAATTGTTGCGTGTGGCCGTCTGGTTTTATCGCGCGTGATCACTCAGGCGTTTGCGCTGAAAAACTGTTCAAAGCTGCGGTATTTACCAAGGCCGATGGTGTCGAAGGCGTCGTTTCCGTCGGCTGGGACGACGCCGATCATCTCCAAAGCTTGATTGATGCCGCCCTCGGTTGGCGGCATCATACGCTGGCCATCGCGATACACCGTCGCCCACTGCGCGCCGACGCCGCCAAAGTATTCTGTTTCGACGATCGCGAACTCTGAGATACCCAGGCGCCGCGCGAATTCCAGCGTGATCGCGCGGTCGAAAATCATGGTGTCGGAATAGGCTTCGTGCGCCACGCCGAGCTTCTCGGCTGCCGCATCCGCATGGTCCGCATCCAGAGGAATGACCACAAACCCGGCTTGCCTCAGTACCGACAGGCCAAGGTCATCCGCCACCGCCTCGTCAACCGGCGCACGCGCCACGATCGCTTGAATGTGGTGGGCCATCCTACTGCTCTACATTCCGCGGTCGTCACCCGCGCTCAGGCGGTCGGGCAAGCAAGCCGGGGTATGATCGGTGTACGAAGAAATCGGCTTGCCGGAATGGCTTAACCCCTATTTCCGCCCATGACGCCGCGGGAGATGACGACGCGCATGATTTCGTTGGTGCCTTCGAGGATTTGGTGCACGCGCAAGTCGCGGACGATTTTTTCGATGCCGTAGTCTTTGAGATAGCCGTAGCCGCCGTGGATCTGCAACGCGTCGTCGGCGATTTTGGAGCCCAGGTCGGTTGCGTAACGTTTCGCCATGGCCGAATAAATGGTGGCTTTCGGGTCGGCGCGGTCGAGCGCGTCAGCGGCGCGGTAGAGCATCAATTGCGCGGCCTCCAGTTCGGTGGCCATGTCGGCGATCTTGAATTCGGTGGCCTGGAAGCGGCCGATTTCCTTGCCGAATGCTTTGCGCTCAAAGGCGTAGTCGCGCGCTTTGTCGAGGGCGGCCCAGGCTGCGCCGGTTGAACACGCGGCGATATTAATGCGCCCGCCATCGAGGCCCTTCATGGCGTACTTGAAGCCGTCACCTTCCGGGCCAAGGCGGTTTTCCGCCGGAATTTCCACGTTTTCGAAAATAACCTGACGGGTCGGCTGAGCGTTCCAGCCCATTTTCTTTTCGTTGGCGCCAAACGACAGGCCAGGTGTGCCCGCCATCACGGCGAAAGCGGAAATGCCGCGCGGGCCCTCGTCGCCAGTGCGGGCAAAGACGAGATAGAAATCGGATGTGCCGGCACCTGAGATAAATTGTTTGGTGCCGTTCAGAACATAATTGTCGCCGCGTTTTTCCGCGCGCGTTTTCAAGGCCGCCGCATCGGACCCGCACGATGGCTCCGTCAGACAATAGCTGGCCAGCCAGTCCATCGAGATGAGCTTGTCCATCCAGGCGGCGCGTTGGGCGTCGTCGCCGAATTCCGACACCATCCAGGCGACCATGTTGTGGATCGACAGGTAGGCGGAGATGGTCGGGCAGCCATAGGCGAGCGCTTCGAATATGAGCGCGCCGTCGAGGCGTGACAGGCCCGAGCCGCCTTTTGCGTCGTCGACGTAGATGGCGGACATGCCAAGCGGGGCCGTTTCGCGCAACACATCGACGGGGAAGTGGCTGTCCTGGTCCCATTGCTCGGCGTGAGGGGCGAGGCGTTCCTTGGCGAAGGCAAGCGCCATGTCCTGGATGGCGGATTGTTCTTCGGTCATGGCGAAATGCATGGGCGGCCTCCCCGGCGCGGTGTCTGTCAGCGGCTTTAGTTGCAGATTGTAAGCGCGTTGCCGGAAAGCGGGAAGCGGTCACGTCGGCCTAGGCGGCGGCTCCAACGTGACGGTGAGCGCGGCGGACAAGATGAGTGCCCCCACGGCCAACAGTGATGGCGCCAGGAAACTGCCGGTCCACTCATGGCCATACCCGGCAACCAGGGGCCCGATGATCTGGCCGAGCCCGAATGCGGCAGTGAGCAGACCTACAGCGCGGCGACCTGCGGGCCCTGCCATGCCGCGCGCTGCGATTAGCCCGAGCGCGGTGATCCCCATGAACGTTCCGCCGACAAGAATTGCCGCGGCGATCAGCCAGGCCGGCGAAGTTGCCAGGACGCTTGCGGCAACGCCGACAGCTTCAACGAGGCAGGCGATCGCGAAGGCTTTGAGGACACCGAGACGCGCGGCAACGGCGTTCCACACAACGATCGACGGTGCGCCGGCAAGGCCAACGGCAAGCCAGACGATCGGCTCGATGCTGGCGCTTTCGGCGTTGGCGCGGACGATCGCGACGATAAAAGTTGCGGTGATGATATAGCCAAATCCGAATAGGCCGTAGGCAAGCGTCAGGCGGTTGAGCGCGGGGCGGCTTTCCGGCGGGACATGCATGGCGACGGCTGGCCGTTGGACGTGATCTGCATTGGACGCGCCGCGAGAGCGTGCCCCCGGGACGCATATGGCAACGGCGATTGTCGCGGCGAGTGCGATCCCGCCGCCGATCAGCCATATCCCGCGCCAGCCCAATCCGGCCTCAAGCACGGCCCATGCAATCACCGCTGAGGTGGCGATGCCGGTGCCCACGCCGGCGAAATGCACCGCGCTCAGGCCGTTGCGGCCAACGCTGGCCAGCCGTTCCAGAACGAGGGCGGACGCAAACACCAAGACGAGCGCGCTGGCGATGCCACCGGCAAAGCGGAGGACAAGGAAGGCCGTCATGCCATCGAAGGCTGCCATCGCGGCGGTCGTTATGGCGCTTGCGATCAGGCTTGCAAGCAGCCACGCCCGCGGGCTGCCTGGTAATGATTGTTGGCTGGCGGCCAGGGCACCGAGGAGATAGCCGACGTAGTTGGCAGCGGCGATGATGCCAGCATCGCCCTGGCTCAAGCCAAGGTCTGCGTTCATGGGCGGCAGGATTGGCGTGTAGATGAAGCGCCCGATGCCGACAGCCGCGGCCATGGCGAGCAGACCGCCGATGGCCAGCGCAAGCGGTGTGAACGGAGGCGCCTCTTGATCCATCAGCTATGCGCCCAGTCCCAGTAAAGCGCGCGGGCGCGTTGGGCGATCGGGCCCGGGGCGAGGTCGCGATCCTCAAACTTTGTGACCGAGACGATTTTTGAGTGGTTGCCGGACGAAAAGATTTCGTCGGCCGTGGCGAAGTCGTCGACGGTGAGTTGCGTTTCAAGCACCGTCACGCCGGCATCGCGCAAAAGGTCGATTGTGCGTGCACGCGTGATCCCCGCCAGAAAGCAGCCGTTCGCGGCAGGTGTTTTCACCACACCGTCCTTGACCATGAAGATGTTTGACGTGCCGGTCTCTGCGACGTTGCCGAGCATGTCGCGCATCAAGGCGTTATCGAACCCGCGTTTGCGCACTTCCATGATCGCGCGTCCGTTGATGGGGTAGAGCGCGCCGGCTTTGGCGTTGGTTGGCGCGCATTCTGGCGTTGGTTTGCGCCAGCTCGACAGCCCGAGCGTGAAGCCGGTCGGTGGCAGCATCGGCGATGCGAACAGGCAGACCAGCAGCCGGGTTGAGCTTGGGTCGGGCGGCACGCCCATGAACGCGCCGCGGTCGGCCCAATAGATCGGCCGGATGTAGACAGCTTCGTTGCTCTCGAACTTCTCAAGCCCATCGCGGACGAGGCCAACGATCGCTTCGCTCGTGTGCGTGGGGGCCAGCCCCATGTTTTCCGCCGACCGGTTCAGCCGCGCGCAATGCGCCTCCAGGTCGGGCATCACGCCTTCGAACGCGCGTGCGCCATCGAACACGGACGAGCCGCACCACATCGCATGCGTCAGCGGCCCGGCGACCGCGACATTGCCCTCATGCCAATCGCCGTCGACGAAGGTCCACGTCTCGGTTTGGGCTGGAAGGGCATGCATGGCTGTCTCCTGCGGCGGTGTTTGCGGACGGTATCAGCCGCCGCAGTGGTGGGCGTGTCAACTCTCGGTTGGGTCGCCGGTTTCTGTTCCTGTGTTTCCCGCGCAGCGGGGCATGCGGCTCCTGAGGTGCGCTGACAAGCAGCTTGCGGCTTGGTCTGTGCCGGGCTAACGCGAGCGCCTGGGTTTCAGCGAAAGGCACAGATATGTCGGCCAGCACTGGGGTCGGCGGAACGGGGGCGGTGGCCGCGTCCGTCGCCGATGAAATACGCGCGACGGTTGCGCTGGCCGTGCCGCTGGCGCTGACGCAGCTTGGCCAGATCGCCATGTTCACAACCGACCTGGCGCTGATCGGTCGGCTTGGCGACGACTATCTGGCCGCCGGCGCGCTTGCGCATACTGTCTTGTTCGTTGCGTTCCTGACCGGCATGGGGATCGTCTCGGCTGTCGCGCCCTTGACGGCGCAGGCGGTGGGGGCCGCCGACGAACGGCGGGTGCGGCGCAGCTTGCGTGTTGGCATCCATGCTGCTGTTTTTGCCTTTGTGCCCATTCTGGCTGCTATTTTTGTTTACGCCGAGGGCGCGCTGGTTGTGCTTGGCCAGGACTCCGCCGTGGCGGCGGATGCGGCGCGGTATTTGTCGACATTATCGCTGTCGCTTTTGCCGGCTTGGATTTTCATGGCGCTGCGCGGATACATGAGTGCGGTCGGGTCTGCGCAGCCCGGATTATGGATCATGGCGGCGGCGATCCCGGTCAACTTTGCTTTGGCGTATGCGTTGATTTTCGGCGCGTTTGGCCTGCCCGAATGGGGGCTCGTTGGCGCGGGCGCGGCGACGACGATTGTGAATGCGGTGATGTGCGTGGCGGCGGCATTCGTTGTGATGCGGGTGCCGGACTATTCGCGATACGAACCGTTCGCGCGGATCTGGCGCCCGGATTGGGAGCAGTTTGGTCGGCTGATGGTCATTGGCCTGCCGATCGCGGGTGCGATGACGCTGGAGCATGGGCTGTTCACAGCATCGAACCTGATGGCCGGCGCGATCAGCGTTTCCGCCTTGGCCGCGCATCAGATCGCGCTGCAGATCGCCTCGATCGTGTTCATGCTCCCGCTTGGCATTGGAATGGCGGGGTCGGTGCGGGTTGGTCTGCCCTATGGGCGCGGCGATTGGGGCGGTGTGCGGCGCGCCGGCTGGGTTGCGTTGGGCCTTGGCGTTGTGACGGCGGTGATTTCACTGATGGCGACGATCGCCTTTGCGCAGTGGCTGCCGCAGTTTTTTCTAGGCCCGCGCGCGGCTGACAATGCGGCCACGTTCGATCTTGCAGCCGTTTTGATGGTTTATGCCGCGGCGTTTTTCGTGGTCGACGGCTTGCAGGCTGTTTGTGCCGGTGTCCTGCGCGGCGTGAACGATACGCGCGTGCCGCTCGTTTTTTCTGCAATCAGCTTCTGGCTGATCGGGTTTCCGGTGGCGTGGGTGATGGCGTTCACGCTGGACTTTGGTGTGCGCGGTGTCTGGATTGGCTTACTGGTGTCCTTGACGGCCTATGCCGCTTTGTTGATCTGGCGGTTTTCGGCATTATCGCGTCCCGGCCGTTGAAGAAATCACGGGAGTAGCTGGCCGTCGCATGCACGTTTCTCGGTTTGCATTCTTGGCAGTTGCGCGGTCGGCACAACGATCCGCGGCAATTTGAGTGGGAGGCGACGGTGTGGGCTGGCTCAGCCGCTCAGGACAACGTCGAGCAGGATGAGGAGCTGGACGGCGCCCCAGGCAAAGCAGGCGAATGAGCCGAGCGTGAACACGAACGTCAGGGTCTTGAACCAGCCCGCAAGCATGTCGTGGTAGGTCTCGCGCCAGAGCACATACGGCGCTTCCGTTGAGGCGGAATACTTGCGCGCGGAGTGGGCGTTGCAGCGCATGGCAAGGTGATAAAAGCCAACGGCGAGACCGGTAAGAAGGACGCCGCCGAGGAAGACGAGGGCAGCGATCAACGCGTTGTCGGCATAGGCGCTAAGCGCGCTGGCGTTGACACTGACGAAAGCGAGCAAGGCCGCAAAAGCCGCGCCATTGAGCGTGCCAGGTGTGCGGATTGCCGTCATGGTGCTTTCCATGGCGGATGCCCATAGGCCGGCAGCGGTCGTGCGCTGCTGTGCCCAGGCGTGACGGGCCAGTTCGATGTTCGGGTTGGTGTCCCGATTGGCCAGAGGCAATGGCGTGACGACACCTTCGTTGACCGCAACGGCTTCCATCGGAATTGCTCCTTTACGCAGTATGCAGAGTGTGCGCCGCCGGACAGCGCCTGCTGGCCCCTCCCCGACAATCGGCGCACTTGCGTATTTGGATTAAGGCGCGCGGACAACAAAAAGCGTCATTGATCTATTTCATTGTCGGGATTGAGAACTCGGCGCCTTCGCGAATGCCGCTCGGCCAGCGGGCCGTCACGGTCTTCGTTTTGGTGTAAAAGCGGATTGAATCTGGCCCGTGCTGGTTCAGGTCACCGAACACGGAGCGTTTCCAGCCGCCGAATGTGTAGTAGGCAAGCGGCACCGGGATCGGCACGTTGACGCCGACCATGCCGACCTCGACGCGTGAGGCGAAATCGCGGGCGGCATCGCCATCGCGCGTGAAGATCGCAACGCCGTTGCCGTATTCGTGGTCCGTCGCCAGGGCCAAACCTTCTTCATAGGTTTTGGCGCGAACGACGGAAAGCACGGGGCCGAAGATCTCCTCTTTGTAGATGCGCATGTCGGGCGTGACATTGTCGAACAGACAGCCGCCCATGTAGAAGCCGTTCTCGTACCCCTGCATCTTGAAGTCGCGGCCGTCGACCTTGAGGTCGGCGCCTTCATCGATGCCGAGGGCCACGTAGTCTTTCACCTTCTGGAGGTGGGCCGCTGTGACCAATGGGCCGAAGTCGGCGCTTTGGTCTATGGACGGACCGATCTTGAGGCTTTCGACGCGTGGAACGAGCGCGTCGACAAGGCGATTGGCGGTGTCTTCTCCGACGGGGACGGCAACGGAGACCGCCATGCAGCGCTCGCCAGCCGAGCCGTAGCCGGCGCCGATCAACGCATCGACGGCCTTGTCCATGTCGGCGTCGGGCATCACGATCATATGGTTTTTCGCGCCGCCAAAGCACTGGACGCGCTTTCCGGCCGCGCAGCCGCGCGTGTAGACATATTCCGCGATCGGCGTTGAGCCTACAAAGCCAACGCCCATGATGTCGGGATCATCCAGGATCGCATCGACGGCGACCTTATCGCCGTTGACGACGTTCAAGATGCCCGGCGGCAGGCCAGCTTCGAGCATCAACTCGCCCAGCATGAGGGGTACGGACGGATCGCGCTCAGAGGGTTTGAGGATGAAAGCGTTGCCGCAAGCGATCGCCGGCGCGAACTTCCACATCGGGATCATGGCGGGAAAGTTGAACGGCGTGATGCCGGCCGTGACGCCGAGGGGTTGACGGATGGAATAGATGTCGATGCCTGGGCCGGCGCCCTCGGTGAATTCGCCTTTCATGAGGTGTGGGATGCCGAGTGCAAATTCGCACACCTCAATGCCGCGCTGGATGTCGCCTTTTGCGTCGGGGATCGTTTTGCCGTGCTCTTTGGCAAGAACCTCGGCAAGCTTATCGTTGTCACGAGCTACAAGCCGGATGAACTCCATCATGATCCGTGCGCGGCGCTGTGGATTGACAGCGGCCCAGGCCGGTTGCGCGGCCTTGGCATTTTCGACCGCGGCACGCATTTCGTCGGCTGAGGCAAGCGGCACGCGTGCGGCGACCTCACCCGTCATCGGCCAGTAGACGTCGCCGAAATTTCCGCTCTTGCCGGCGACTTTCTCACCCCCGATCAGGTGATACAGTTCTTGCGCCATCCATGCCTCCCTGTCGCACGTGCCCGCTTCGGGCCCATCCCGATGCGAATCTGCCAGTGCCGCGTTCACACATTTGCCACGCAACTTCGCGCGGGCCTTGCTTTCGTCTCAAGCGCCCGATTACATATGTGTCCAACGACTGCAAGAGAGCCGATCAACGGCTCAGCGGACGGCGCAAAGCCGGTCCGCACGTCAAGGGAGGAGGCTGCCAGTGGCGGACGCTCAGGCGTCGCGCGGTAAGAAACCGCGCCTCGATACGGTTCCAAAACTGCTTTTGCGGAACGCCGAGCAATTCGCGCAACGGCCCGCCTATCGACTGAAAGATCTGGGGGTTTGGCAGACCTGGACCTGGTCGCAAACGGCCGAAGAAATCCGTGATTTGGCGCTTGGTCTGTCGCATCTGGGGCTTAAGCGCGGCGAGCGGATCGCGATTATTGGCGCAAACAGGCCACGGCTTTATTGGACGTTCGCGGCAGCGCAGAGCATCGGTGCGGTGCCGGTTCCCATGTATGAGGACGCCGTCGCGGAGGAAATGGCCTACGTTCTCAACCACGCCGAAGTCAAAATGGCGGTGGTTCAGAACCAGGAACAAGTCGACAAGCTTCTGTCGCTGCAAGATCGGCTGCCGAACCTTGTGCAGATCATCTACGACGAGACGCGCGGGCTGCAGAAGTATGACCATGAGCATTTGCACCCCTTTGGAGATGTCCAAACACTGGGGCGTGCGTCTGGACTTGATGACGCCTGGTGGCAGCGGGAGATCGCGGCTGGTCAGGGCGAAGATGTCTCGGTCATGCTTTACACGTCAGGGACGACCGGCACGTCGAAAGGCGTGCTGCTTTCGGCGGCGGGCACCGTGAACGCGGCCTACGATACGGTCGCGTTCGATAATCTCAACGAGTTTGACGAGGCGCTTGCTTACCTGCCGTTGGCCTGGGTCGGCGATCATTATCTCAATTACGCTCAGGCGATGGTTGCTGGGTATTGCCTGGCGTGCCCGGAAAGCCGCGATACGGTTCAAGAAAACCTGCGCGAAATTGGGCCAACGTTTTATTTTGCACCGCCGCGCGTCTTTGAAAACCTGCTGACCCAGGTGATGATCCGGATGGAAGATGCCGGCGGCTTCAAGCGCTGGATCTTCGATGCATTTCTTGGCGTCGCGCGGAAATACGGCGAAGACATTCTGAACGGTAAGTCGGTTTCGCTGTGGGGCCGGACGCTGTACGGGCTTGGGCATTTCTTTGTCTATGGGCCGTTGAAAAACCGGCTTGGTTTTTCGCGCATTCGCACCGCTTACACTGCCGGCGAGGCGATCGGCCCGGACCTGTTTGCTTTTTACCGCTCGCTTGGCATGAACTTGAAGCAGCTTTATGGGCAAACTGAAGCGTTCTTGTACGTGACGGCCCAGCCGGACGGCCAGATCTATGCCGATACCGTTGGGCCACCCGCGCCGAACGTCGAGGTTAAGATTTCCGACAGCGGTGAAGTGCTGTTTAAATCACCAGGCATGTTTGTTGGCTATTACCGGGAGCCGGAGAAAACGGCTGAAACGCTCACCCCGGATGGCATGGTCAAGACTGGCGATGCCGGCTTTTTCGATGAGCGCGGACACCTCAAGATCATCGATCGTGCGAAAGACGTGGGCAAGCTTGCCGATGGCAGCCTGTTTCCGCCAAAGTATATCGAGAACAAGCTCAAGTTCTTCCCGAACATAAAAGAGGCGGTGGTTATTGGTTCAGGTCGTCCGTACGCGACGGCGATGCTCAATATCGATTTGACGGCAGTTGGTAACTGGGCAGAGCGCAATAACGTTGTTTATGCGAGCTACCAGGAGCTTGCGGGCCACCCGCAGGTTTATGAAATGCTCAAAGCAAACGTTGAAGAGACAAATGCCGCGCTTGCGAAGGAAGAACGGGTGGCGAATGCGCAGATCCGCCGTTTCTTAATCCTTCACAAAGAACTGGATGCGGACGACGGTGAAATCACGCGGACGCAGAAAGTCCGCCGTTCGTTTGTCGAAGAAAGGTATGCGCCGCTGATCGCGGCACTTTATGACGGCTCGGAGCGGTGCCGCATCGTCACCGAAGTGACGTTCGAAGATGGCCGCAAAGGCACGATTGAAGGCGACGTCCGGATTGTCGACATTGGCCCCGCGCCGGCTCAGGCCGCAGGCACAGTAATGGAAGCAGCAGAATGACGGCAGACGGCGCGCAAACGCTCGAGGTCAATGGCACCGCGCACGGGCAGGTGCCGCAAGCGACGCCCCCGGCGACCGATGCGGATCAGCACAATGTACCAGAGCGGCGCATTGGCGATGTGATGCTTTCGATCCAGAATATCGAGCTGTCGTTTGGTGGCGTCAAAGCGATACGCAACGTGTCGTTCGACATTCGCCAAGGTGAAATCCGCGCGATTATCGGGCCGAACGGCGCTGGCAAAACCTCGATGCTGAATGTCATCAACGGTTTTTATCATCCGCAAGTGGGCACGATCACCTATAAGGGCCGTGCGCGCAAGCAAATGAAGCCGTACATCGCGGCGACGCAGGGCATCGCGCGGACGTTCCAAAACGTGGCTTTGTTCAAGGGCATGACAACGCTCGATAACATTATGTCGGGGCGGACCTTGAAAATGCGGCGCGGTTTGTTCTGGCAAATTTTGCGAGCCGGGCCGGCGGCTCATGAGGAGATCGCCCACCGCCGCAAAGTTGAAGAAATCATCGACTTTCTGGAAATCGCGCATATCCGGCGTACGCCGGTCGGGCGGCTGCCGTACGGTTTGCAAAAGCGCGTTGAACTTGGTCGCGCGCTCGCCATGGAGCCGGAACTGCTGCTGCTCGATGAGCCGATGGCCGGTATGAATTTGGAAGAGAAAGAAGACATGAGCCGGTTTGTTCTGGATGTGAACGATCAATTCGGCACAACCATTGCGCTCATTGAACATGACATGGGCGTGGTCATGGATTTGTCAGACCGTGTGGTCGTGCTCGATCATGGCGAATTGATCGCTGACGGTACACCGGCCGAAGTGCAGTCCAATCAAAACGTGATCGATGCTTATCTGGGGGTCAGCCATGATTGATCCGTGGATTTTCGGGATGAGCCGACACGCCGTTGCACCGTTTTCCCCTTTCGCTTCCACGTGTGAGGCAGCCCAGTGATGGACATCCTCTATCAAGTTTTTGGCGCACCGTTCGTGGAAATGTGGAATGTTCCAGACCTTCTGGTTCAGGTCATTTGGGAAGGGTTTGTCTCGGGCATTCTCTATTCACTGATCGCGTTGGGCTTTGTTCTGATTTTCAAAGCGTCTGGGGTATTCAACTTCGCGCAGGGCATCATGATGGTGTTTTCTGCGCTGTCGCTTGTTGGGATCTATGCGCTCTTGACGCGCATAGCCGAAATGCCTGGATGGCTTGCAGCGATCCTATCGATCCTCGCGTGTATCGCGATTATGTTTGCGCTTGCCTGGACGGTGGAGCGTGTGGTCCTGCGGCCGTTGGTCAATCAGCCGGACATCATCATGTTCATGGCAACGATCGGCCTCAACTCGTTTTTGATCGGGCTTGGCGAGATTGTTTTTGGTGGTGAGCCGAAAACCATGATCACGTCCGAGCTGGGCTTGCCGACAGGGTCCAGTGTTTGGGACTTTCCAGGTGGTGGCCGCGTCATCTTCCAGCATCTTGATATCGCGGCAGCCGTGATTGCCGCCTTGATGGTTCTGGGACTTGCGGTCTTTTTCAACGTGTCAAAAATTGGCCGTGCTTTGCGTGCCGTTGCGGACGACCACCAGGCGGCATTGTCGGTTGGGATCACGCTGCAGCAGATCTGGGTCACCGTGTGGTTTGCGGCGGGGATTGTGGCGATTGTTGCCGGCATCATGTGGGGCGCGCGGTCAGATGTGTCCTTTGCGCTGGAAATCCTCGCGCTCAAGGCTCTTCCGGTTTTGATCCTCGGCGGGTTCACGTCAATTCCCGGCGCGATTATCGGCGGCTTGATCATCGGGGTCTCTGAGAAAATCGCGGAGTTTTACTGGGGGCCAATGGTCGGCGGTTCAATCGAAAGCTGGGTGCCGTTCTTTATCGCGCTCGTCTTTTTGATGTTCAGGCCGCAAGGTCTGTTCGGCGAAAAAATCATTGAGCGGATCTAGCGTTCGTATCACTCCAGGAGCGGCTGACGCATGCTGTATCGCGAAGTCGGGGACTTCAAGACAAACTACCGGGACGACATGGCTGTCTTGCCAATTCGGCAAGAGCGGGTGGCCGTCGTGCTTTTACTGTTGGTGCTTTATCTGGTCGTTCCGTTTGTCGCGAATGATTTCTGGCTCAACACGATCATCATACCCACGCTGATTTTCGCCCTCGCGGCGGTCGGCCTGAACCTGCTGACTGGTTATGCCGGCCTGCTGTCGCTGGGCACTGGCGGGTTCATGGGGGTGGGCGCGTACGCGTGCTATAAGCTTACGTCGATTTACCCCGACGTGAACATTGTCGTCTGGATCCTTGTTTCGGGATTTTTCTCTGCTGCGATCGGCATTCTGTTTGGCTTGCCAAGCTTGCGGATCAAGGGTTTCTATCTGGCGGTCGCGACGCTGGCTTCGCAGTTCTTCTTGGAATGGGCTTTTGGCCGTATCCCGTGGCTTTACAACTATAACGATTCCGGTGCGATCGATGCGATCAACCGATCGCTGTTTGGGATGCCGCTGAGTGAACCGTATGGGGCGCCCTGGTTCCAGTATCTCACGGTGCTTACGATTGTTGTCTTTCTCACGCTGATTGCGATCAATCTCACGCGTGGCAAGTTTGGCCGCTCGCTCATGGCCATCCGCGATATGGATATCGCAGCGGAACTGATCGGTATTCGGCTTTTGCAAACCAAGCTCATGGCCTTTGCCATTTCGTCGTATTTCTGCGGCGTGGCGGGCGCGATGCTGGTGTTTTTGCATTACGGTTCGGCCGAGCCAGAAGTGTTCAATATCTTGAATGCGTCCTTCCCGGTGCTATTCATGATTATCATCGGCGGGTTGGGTTCGATTATCGGATCCTTCCTGGGTGCGGCGTTCATTGTCGTCGTTCCAATTCTGATCAACACGGTGCCAGCATGGTTTGGCTTAGACATTGGCGCTGCCACGGTGGAACATGTCCAATTCATGCTGGTTGGCGGCTTGATCATCTTCTTCTTGATCGTGGAGCCGCACGGGCTTGCCCGGCTGTGGCAGCTTGCGCGTGAAAAGCTGCGGCTTTGGCCTTTCCCGTATTGAGGCCTTGCGTCGTTAGCTGGCCGCTGCGGCCCGCCAAAGCCGCGCTGCAAGCCTAGAACGTCAATCTGCCTCAAGGCTCGGCAAGGGTCACGGGGCCAATAAAAAAGCGGCAAAGTCCGCAAACGACTTCCGCGAGAGTGGAAGACCATCACAGGAGGGAGAAAACCCCAATGAAACTTGCCAAACTCACACTTGGCGTTGCCGCCGGCGCAATGCTGGCAACCGGTGTCGCCACGTCGGCACAGGCCGATGAGCTGTTTGTTCCGATCCTGAGCTATCGCACGGGCGCGTTTGCCGGTTCGGGTATCCCACAGGCGAATGGCTTTGGTGATTACCTGCGACTGATCAACGAACGCGATGGCGGGATCAACGGCGTCAAAATCAAAATCGAGGAATGCGAAACGGGTTATAAGCCGCAAAAAGGCGTTGAGTGCTACGAGAAGACCAAGGCACAGGGCGCGCTGATTTATAACCCATATTCGACGGGCATTACGCTGCAGCTTATTCCGAAGGCTGCCGTTGACAAAATTCCCGTGTTCTCGATGGGCTATGGCCTGTCGGCTGCCGCCGTCGGTGAGAAGTTTCCATGGGTCTTTAACGCGCCCGCGACCTATTGGGATGGCGCGTCGATGATTATCAAATACATCCAGAGCCAGGAAGGCGGCAGCCTGAAGGGCAAAAAGATCGGCTTCATCTATCTGGATGTGGGTTACGGGCGCGAGCCGATCCCGGTTCTGGAACAGCTTTCTGAAGACTTGGGATTTGAACTCGTCAAAATTCCCGTCGGCGTGAAAGACATGCAAAACCAGGCATCGCAGTGGCTGCAAGTGCGCCGCACGCGTCCTGATTACATGGTCATGTGGGGGTGGGGCGCCATGAACCCGACCGCCGTGAAGGAAGCAGCTAAAATCCGCTTCCCGATGGACAAGTTCATCGGCATCTGGTGGTCAGGTTCTGAAGGCGACGTGGTGCCGGCCGGCGACGCCGCGAAGGGCTTTAAGGCGATCAACTTCAATGGTGCTGGTGGCGACTTCGAGGTTCTGCAGGAAATCAAGAAACACGTCGTCGATGCCGGTAAGAGCCCGACCAACGGTGCGAACTGGGGCGAGGTGCTTTATAATCGTTCCGTCGTGAATGCGATGATCGTTGTTGAGGCCATTCGCAACGCTCAAAAAGCTACGGGCAAAAAGATTGTCACCGGCGCTGATGTCCGCAAAGGCATGGAAATGGTCGATCTGGACGAAGCTCGCCTCAAACAGCTTGGTTTTGAAGGTATGGTTTCGCCGATCAAAATCACCTGTAAAGACCACTCCGGTCAGCACTCGGCTTACATCCAGCAGTGGGATGGCAAGCAGTGGAACAAAGTGTCGGATTGGATCACGCCGATGAAAGAGCTGGTCCGCGCGAAGCTGATTGAAGCCGCCGACAACTATGTGGCTGACAAAAAAGACTGGCCAACGCAAACCTGCGAATAATTCCAGGGCGCAGACGTCCGATCCTTCCCGCGCATCCCGCGGGGAGGATCTTTTTGCAGGCCAAATGCCATGCGGCCAGGCGCGCTTGAGCCCGTCTTGCCGTTGGACGTGCGCGACGCGACGGAAAGATCAGGTGGAGGACGTTTTATGCCGCTCGATACGCATGAGCATAAGTCGCCAGCGCAAAATGCTGCCGCACAGGATAATATCTTGAGTGTCAGTAATATCGAGGTGATTTACGATCACGTCATATTGGTCTTGAAGGGCGTTTCTCTGGATGTGCCGCGCGGGTCAATTGTTGCGATCCTGGGCGCGAATGGCGCGGGCAAGACGACCACGCTCAAAGCAATTTCGAACCTTTTGCGCGCCGAACGCGGCGACGTGACCAAGGGCTCGATTTCTTTCGAAGGCGAGCGGATTGACCGGCTATCTCCGAACGAGCTTGTGAAGCGCGGCTGCATCCAAGTGATGGAAGGGCGCCATTGTTTTGAGCATCTGACGGTTGAAGAAAATCTACTGACGGGCGCCTACACCCGGCGAGACGGTAATCGCGCGGTCAAAGCCGATTTGGAAATGGTCTATGAGTATTTCCCGCGCTTGAAAGAGCGCCGGCGGAGCTTGGCTGGTTATACGTCCGGTGGTGAACAGCAAATGTGTGCGATCGGACGCGCGCTGATGAGCCGTCCAAAAATGATCCTGTTGGATGAGCCGTCGATGGGGCTTGCGCCGCAATTGGTGGAACTGATCTTCGAAATCACGAAGAAGATCAACGAAGAACAAGGTGTGTCGGTTCTCTTGGCTGAGCAGAATACAAACGTGGCGCTGCGCTATGCGCAATACGGCTATATTCTTGAGAATGGCCGGGTCGTGATGGATGGCACCAAAGAAGAGTTGTCTCAGAACGAGGACGTGAAAGAATTCTATCTTGGTATGGCCGGCGGCGACAAAAAGAGTTTCCGTGACGTGAAAAGCTATAAGCGTCGGAAACGCTGGCTGGCCTAATCGCGATTGGCCGGCGATTTCTCGTCACCAGTAAAAAAAACGGCGACCTTGCGGGCGCCGTTTTTGATCGCGAAAACTGTAGTCAACCCGTCATTACACGATCATGGGCAGTACGTAACCGGTCCAACGGAAATGCATCCGCGGCGACGCCAGTTGCGCGGGCGGCGATCCCGCCGGTAGCGGCGCGCGCGAACGGGACGGCAGTTGCGACCGACGTGGCGGTGAGCGCGACGTCGACCACCGAAACGACGAACACGGTGACGGCGCACGCCCCGGTGACAGCCACGGACCAGTTGGACAGTGTTGCCAGTTTGTGTTGGCGCCAGTTGCGCTGCAAGGCTGGCGCGTGCATGCGCCGAAGGTGCCGCGGTTAGCAACAGGATGCTTGCGACAAGCAGGCTGACACACCACGAAACACTCGTGGCGATCGATTTGATCTTGGACATCTGGTTATCCTTTCTCGGCCGGTTCTACTCGCGACAAGGCGGCGGTAATCGTGCGCGCACGCGCTTGCCCCGCTGTGACCGGCTGTGTGGGGAAGTATTGTCCGTCCAGAAAGTTCCAAGATTTTCGGCCCATATCCATTCGAGGCACATTGGCCTTGTTGTTTCTGTGTGAGGGTCATATCGGCTGACGATCGCTGCAAAAAATGCAGCAGTGATGCTGCCAAACGGGTCGAGTTTGTCTTGCTGATTGTTTAGGATTGCAGCCAGCCACGTCGCGTTTTGCGCACTCTATCCGCCATCGCCTGCAAAATGCCGTGCGCGGTCCGATGCAAACCGCGCTGAGATCAACCGAACAAGCCCACGAGCCCATCATGTTTCCGGCCGATTCAGAACAAAACAGCCCGTATCTCGATGCCCTGGAAACGCGCGACCCGCGTGCCCGAGAGACGGCGCAGTTTTCTCTCTTGCCGGATATCATCGTAAAGGCGAAGGCAGCGGCGCCGGGCTGGTCGCAGATGTTGGCGGATGTATCGCCGCAAGACATCGTGGATCGACAAGCGTTGGCGACCTTGCCAGTCATGCGCAAGTCTGCGCTCAAGGATTTGCAGGCGGCCAATCCACCGTTCGGTGGTCTTGCTGCTGCCCCGGCTGGTGCGATGGCGCGGCTGTTCGCTTCGCCTGGTCCGATTTTTGAGCCGCAAGGGCTTGCCGCCGATTTTTGGCGCGCAGCGCGGGCGCTCTATGCGGCCGGTTTTCGACGCGGAGACCTGGTCCACAACACGTTTTCGTATCACCTCACACCTGGCGGTTGGATTTTGGATTCTGGTGCACGGGCGTTGGGCTGTGCGGTGATCCCTGCCGGGCCCGGCAATACCGAGCAGCAGATTGAACTCGTTCGACATTACGCGCCGGTGGCTTATGTCGGCGTGCCAGATTATCTCAAAATCCTGCTCGATCGTGCAGCCGAAGCGGGCGCGCCATTGACCGGGTATCGGCGGGCCCTGGTTTCAGGTGGTGCCCTGTTTCCCTCGCTTCGCCAGGAATACAAGGATCGCGGGATCGATGTGCTGCAGGCTTATGCAACCGCTGATGTTGGCGTGATCGCGTACGAGAGCGCTGCACAAGAAGGCATGATTGTCGACGAAGGCGTTATCGTTGAGATCGTGCGGCCAGGCACGGGGCAGCCGGTCGCCGATGGCGAGGTGGGTGAGGTCGTTGTTACGGCCCTCAGCCGCGATTATCCGCTGTTCCGCTTCGCAACCGGTGATCTGTCGGCCGTGTTGCCGGGCCTAAGCCCATGCGGGCGCACGAATATGCGTATCCGAGGTTGGATGGGCCGCGCAGATCAGACCACGAAGGTCAAAGGCATGTTCGTGCATCCCGAGCAAATCGCAAACGTGGGTGCGCAATATCCCGAACTGGGCCGGCTTCGGTTGGTTGTGACGCGCGAGGGTGAACAGGACGCGATGACGCTTCATGCAGAAGCCGCGGGTGGCGCAAATGACGCTGGATTGGCAGACCGCGTCTCGCAAACATTGCAGGAGGCTACGAAGCTGAAGGGCCAGGTGGAGATCGTGGCGGCAGGCAGTCTGCCGAACGATGGCAAAGTGATTGCGGATGAACGCGACTACAACGCGTGAAGCCGGTGGCGCACGCCGGGCGCACGCCTGACGCGGCAGCGTTCACAATCGTCTCAGTTGTCTTTTGCGTGGGCCTGGACCAGCGCATCTGCGATCTGTGAGCTGTCGACATCGTCTTTATGCAGGGCCTGGGCGGCGCCCAATGACATCAGACGGAGCTTTCGCTGACGATCCAGCTCGCTGGAGATGACAATGATGTGGCCCTCATAGCCCGCACGTCGCAGGAACGGGATCGTTTCGATCGCGCTGTCGTTTGGCTTTAGGTAATCGTCGAGGAAAACAATATCGGGCATGTCGGCCAGGACGCTGTCCAGAGCCGATCCCAGTGTTTCGGCAACGCGTACGTTGAGATCGCGCCCGAGAATAATATGCAGCGTGGCCCGAAGCCGCTCCGAATCGATCGAGCTGTCTTCGACGATCAGCACATTTTTGATTTGAGGAAGCGCGTGCTTGCCGACGGTCGTTTCGTGGCGCGCCGCGAGAATTTCGCTTCCGCCGCCCTGTTTGATGGCACTCATCGCCGGCTCCTGGGTGTGCACGATTATAGCCAAAACGTTGAAATGAAATTCATGCTTCGGCGTGGCTCGGTCGCGAGATTGCCGGATTTGGGCGTGGCCATGCAAGCGTGAACTCTGTTCCCGGTTCACTCGACGGGTCAGATCGCACGGATATTGCGCCGCCGACGCGTTCAACGGCGCGTTTGACAAGAGCTAATCCCATACCGGTGCCGTCTTCGAGTTCGGATTCGGAAGAGGCCGGCTGTAGCTGTGTAAATGGTTTGAAGATTGCAGCCTGGCTCTGCAGCGGAATGCCAGGGCCGTTGTCGGCAACCGTGATCACGATCCGCTCCGCCTCCTGGCGACATGCGAGGGCGACGTGGCCGCCATCGGGGCAAGCGTGCTTGAGCGCGTTCTCAACCAAGTTGCGTAAAGCCAGGTCAAGCGGTGCCAAAAGCGTGGACCATTGCGGCCAAGTGCCGGTAATTGTGACTTGAGTGCCGGTGGGAATGGGAAGCGACGCAACGATGTCGCGCACCAACCGATCCGTGTCGACGCATTCCAGTGCGCTATCCTTCTGTTCAAGTTTGGCAAAAGCAAGCAGGCTGGTCAGCATTGCGGTCATACGCCGGGATTGGGCCTTGAGCCGGGCAAGGTGCGCCCGCGGATCGCCTTGGGCCGGGTCCTGCAAGCTGGCTTCAAGATCATCGGCAAAGTAGCGCAAGGCGCGCATGGGTCCTTTGAGGTCATGTGAGACGACGTGCGCGAATTCGGCCAGGTCTTCGTTGAGCCGCGCAAGGGTCTCATTTGTTTGGCGGATGTCATCGGCCTGTTCCAAGAGCAGTTCTTCAGCCATGCGGCGACGACGGACGTTTTGTTCAAGTTCGTGCTGGAGGGGTTGCCAGCTCAGCGCGCGGACAAGCAAGACCACATAACGCTGGCTTGTGCTGTCCCAGGTGATGGTCGTGTCGATGCGGCCGTGTGCATAAACGGCGGCGGGGTCATTTCCAGCAGTAATCACTTGCGTGTTCGCCAACTCCAGAACGCGCCCTGGGGCCAAGCGAAGTTCGTCAAGGTCGGTTTCGAGGCCAAACAAGGTTGGAAAAGCCTCGTCAAGGCGCGCGCCGATCGCGACGGCCCCGGCGAGGGCACCAGAGTGTTGTGTGATGTTGAGGTCTGCGTCCACCCAAATGATTGCCAGGGCGTTGCAGGCGGTCAGGGCCTCAATCGCGTTGGGGACAGACTCGCTCATTGTGGGCTCTTGGGGACTTTCGTCGGGAAAGATGGAGAGGCATGGCCGATCGCCCGCATCTCTAGACCATGCGAGTGGTCGCCTGAATGGCTCGCGACAAGATCAAGTGAGATGTGAGAGGCGCAGTCATGGCGGATTCCAGCGCCGGTGCGGTTCGATGCCTTCACAAGTGGCGCCTGATGATCGTGGCGGCGGCATCCTGGAAGGTGCGTGCGACATTGGTGCCGTCGGCCGCGCTGGTGAATACGTAAGGCAAGCCCGAATTGGCGAGTTCCACGGGAAGCTCAGGATCCTCACCGGGCTCAAGCAGGTCTGTCTTGTTGATGATGCAGCAAACAAACCGGCCTGGGACTTCGGCTTCAAAAGCATTCGCCAAACGCAACATCGCGGTCAGGGTGCGCGGGCGTTTGACATCGCCGCAAACGAACGCCGCGTGCGCACCGCGGATATAGATCGACTTGAACATCGCGTCGCCGAAGTTGCCGTCCGTGTCCCAGATGTTGAACAAAAACCGGTCGGACGTCGGTGAGGGCTGCACGTCGTATTGATAGATATCGCAGCCGACAGTCGCTTTGTAGCTTGTTTCAAACCGGTCAAACAAAAGCCGGTTGGCAATCGACGTCTTTCCAACCCCAACATCGCCAAGCAGCATGAGCTTTCGGATGATCGTCATCGATCTGTTGGACGGTCTTGGACGGCTGGATTGATGTCGGCCTCTCCCACGAAGCCGACTTCGAATTCCACGCGTCGGTTGGGGCTGTTGCGGCCGTCTTCGGGGCTTAGTTCGCGCGCGTCGGCCCGGCCAAGTGCGACAAGCTGATTGGCGGGCACACCGCGGGTCAAAAGAGCGTTCAGCACCGTTTCGGCACGCCGCAACGCCAACGTCGAGTTACGCTGGCTTCGCCCGCGCTCATCAGTATAGCCGACAACGCGGACCAAGTCGCCCGACGCCTGGATCAGCCGCGCCAGTTCATCGAGACGGCCTTGTGCGGCTTGGGCTGAGCGGAAATTGGTGCCGTCGGAAAAGAAAATCGCATGGCTGCTGGTCCAGGCAATCAGGCGCGCACGCGGCGTTGGCTCGGCGGGGCGGCTTGCGGCCGGCGCGCGCTGGACCTCTGGCAGGTTGATGCGCCCCAATTGCTCCAGCGTCTCTGCCTGTGCTGCGATGCGATTGGCAACGACCGCCATGTTATCGGCCGCAGCCGTGGCGCGTGTCGAGGCTGCGCTTTCGTCTGCGTTTGCGTCTGGTCGGGCGGGGACTGGATCTGCGGGCTGGGGCTGCGTCTGCTGCGTGGTGTTGGTCCGGCCGAGAGCCGCTTCCATCTGCGCTTCCACGCGGCCAAGCTCGACGCGCATGCGATCGATGTCGGCCCCGATCCGGTCAAGGCCGGCGTTATTGATGTCGGCGTTTCGCAAACGCGCGCGCACGGTCGTGAGCCGAAGTCGAAGTTTCTCGACTGTGCCGGATGCATCGGCCACCTCGTCTGATGAGACGGCACGCAACAGCGGCGGTTCGCGCGGACCATCAAGCGCACGCCGGACCGACTGCAACGCCCGGCCTGTCGCCAGGAGGCGTTCGGTTGCGCGCGACAGGCTTTGGCGCATGCGGGCGAGATCAAACGTCCGCTGCATCTGGGCAACACGCTGTTCGAACGCGGATGTATCGATCTGCGCGGGTGGCGCGGCCGGCGCAGCCACGGCCTGGCGGGCGGGCAGAGCTTGCAGGTTGTCGGTGTTGACCTCTGACCAACGCGGCAAGGCGCTGCGCAGTGCGCCAATCACCTGGGAGCGGGCGTTGCCGTCGGGCACCAAGCCCGTCAGCGTCACCGTGCGGCCGCGATAACCCGTTTGGTGGTTGAGCGGATATCCCTTGATCACGGCCTGATTGGCAAGCGTTCCGCTTGCGATGCCGTGCACATAACTGCGCTCGGCTTCGGTAAACAGCCACCATCCGAGCAACGCCAGCAGCGGCACGCCGATAATCAGCGCAAGCAGCTTCAGTGCGCCGCCACCCGATGCGGGTCGCTCTGGCGCCAAGGTCTCGACCCGACCGCCGACCGATGTTGCCAAAGCGCCGAGTTCTTGGACGGCGCGCGCCGGCGCTTGGGCGGTCTGCGTTGCCGCGCTGCGCATCGCGTCGCTCTTCAGAAAGGTAATGAACTCTTCATCGAAGACCCGCTGCACCGTGGCCGACGCCGTTCCGCGGCATTTGGCTGCGACGAGGTAAAGCGGGGAGGCACGCAAAAGAATTTCAAAATCATCAGCCTCGAAGCTGCGCACAGCGCCGCCGTCGGCCTGGAAGGTTTGAGAAGCGAAATCGTTGATGGCGGCGAGGACACCGCTGACGTGGATGTCGCGGTTCGAAAGATCCTTGCTTTCCGGCCATCGCGCCAGCAGTTCGCCAGAGCCCCGGCGGATCAACAAAATTTCCTCAATCTCGAGGTCTTGCGTGGCGGCCATGGCCAATTCGCTGACCGGTCGTCCGGTCGCCAAGGAGCGCAGCCGCAAGGATACAGGATTGTTTTCAAGCCGCCGATTTATGTTTTCCGCCAGCTCTTTCATCGCGTTCGCGACGTAGCGCTTCACCAACTGACCGGTGATCGGATAAAGCGCTTCGACCATTTCATCCTGGCTGTTGCGCAATTCCGTTTTGATCGTGCCGACAACCAAGGGCGCGACGGCGCGCGCCATCTGATCATGGTGCTTGACTTCTGCATCGCGCAATGCGCGGTCGAGCACGTCGGCGACGGACCGTTGGAAACGCTCGTCGGTGCCGACGCGCTCAAACACATCGTCGGTGCGCCGCAAGATTTCCTGGCGCGTGTCCTGCGCCTTGCGCAGCAGTGCCTCGACCTCCTCAAGGCGCGCTGCAACGGACGCAACCTGGCGGTTCATCCGGTCAAGCGCGACCCGGTGGTCATCGAGCAGCAGTTCTTTCAGTCGTGTGACACCGTTGGTCATGGCCCGTTCTCGCGGCCGCTGTTGTGGCCTGTCGTTTCAGGGGCCGGCGTGCCTGGCCCGTTTCGGTGAGCCGCCAGCCGACGCATCGGCCCGGCCGGTGCCGCTGGCGGCCGTTAGCCCCTGCGAATTTGGCGGACGCGATCGCCCAAGTCCTGCATGCCGCGGGCAATCTCATCCAATGCGGAGCGGTGGGAGGCGTCGACCTCCCCTGACAATGCCTCGATCCGCGCGGCCATGGCATCTAGCCGCTGACCGATGCGCGTTTCCATCTCATGCATCCGCCGTTCCAGCTCCTCCAGTCGCGCGGCCATGTCCCGCGCGTGAGTGCCAAGGAGGATCTCCCGGACTTGCTCAAGTTTTTCGTCCGACGCGTCGTCCATGTCCGACCTGGGGTTTGCTTGCTGATTTAGCATCATAGTCAGATCGCTCCGCAAATGGGCGCGCGGCCGCACCTGTGCACCGCATGTTCCGTACAATCCCGAACTAACACGGCGCGCCGGTTTACGCCTCATTCACGATAGTATGCGGCCAATTCGTATCGGAACTGCAAACGCGCGCCAATCGACTGCGCTGCTCAGTCCAGGATGTTGCCGTAGGTCTCGCGCAAGGTCTTCTTTTGGACCTTGCCCATTGCGTTGCGGGGCAAGCTTTCCACCATGACGATCTTCTTGGGCAGTTTGAACTTGGCAAGCCGCGCAGACAGCGCTGCCAAGAGGTCTTCCTGGTCAAGCGGCGTTTGCGAGCCGTCGCCCGTTATGACCGCAACGACCGCTTCGCCAAAGTCAGCGTGTGGCACGCCAATCACGGCGCTCTCACCGACGCCGGCCATGGCGTTGAGCTCGGTTTCGACTTCCTTTGGGTAGACGTTGTAGCCGCCGGTGATGATCAGGTCCTTGGCGCGCCCAACGATTGTGACGCGACCATCTTCAGACATGGTCGCAAGGTCGCCGGAAATGAAAAAGCCATCGTCGCGGAATTCCTCAGCCGTTTTTTCCGGCATTTGCCAATAGCCCTTGAAGACGTTGGGGCCCTTGACTTCCAAAACACCGACCTCGCCGTCGCTGACGCTTTCACCCTCCGGCGTTTGAATGCGCACGGTCACGCCGGGCAGCGCAAAGCCGACGGTGCCAGCGATCCGGCCGTCCATGTCATAGGGGTTTGACGTGATCATCCCGGCCTCGGTCATGCCGTAACGCTCAAGAATGCGGTGGCCTGTGCGTTCAGCGAAAGCGTCATGGGTCTCTGCAAGCAGCGGCGCCGATCCGGAGATGAACAAGCGCATGTTGGCGGTCACCTCGCGGGTGAACTGCGCCTCGCCAAGCAAGCGGGTGTAGAATGTCGGCACGCCCATCATCACGGTCGCGCCGGGCAGTTTTTGCAGGACCGTGGCGGCGTCAAATTTTTGCAGCCAGATAATCTTTGAGGCGCTCAAGAACGCGGTGTTCAGAGCCACAAACAGGCCGTGAACATGGAAGATCGGCAGCGCATGGAGCAGCGTGTCGCCCCCGTCAAAACGCCAGAGATCACGCAGGGTCTGGGCGTTTGAGACAAGGTTGCCGTGGGTGATCATGGCGCCCTTGGAGCGGCCCGTGGTTCCAGAGGTGTAGAGCAGTGATGCCAGATCGTCGCTATCGCGGTGGATGACGTCCCGATCGTCCGGGGCGGCAGCGGCGACCGCATCTGCAAATGTCCCGCTCCCGTCCGCAGCCAACGTGAGCACCGCCTGGACGCCATTGGCACGGGCGTTTTCTTCCAACGCCGGCGTTGCCAATGCCGGGTCCACAATCAGGACGCGCGGTGCGGCGTCGGACAGGAAGTAGTCGACCTCAGCGGCCGTGTAAGCTGTGTTGAGAGGATTGAAGACCGCGCCCAGGCGCAACGTGGCCAAGTACAGTGCGGCATTGGCCAGCGATTTTTCAACCTGGACGGTCAGTCGATCGCCATCGCTGAGGCCAAGCGCCCGCAAGGCGCCGGCGGTCCTGCGCACTTGCAGCAGGAAGTCGGCATAGGTTGTCTGAAAGCCGTCGGCCGCCTCAAACGCTGGCAAGCCAGATGCCGCTTCAAAGACCGGTTCAAGTGCTGCAGACAGTGATGCGTTCGCCATAACAGGCCCGAATATCGGCAACCGGCCGTGGACAATGGGCCGGTGCACAGGTGTCGCGGATATCCCTTGTATTGGGTCAGCGGAGCCTAGCGGAATTCTCTGGCACGAACCAGAAGGCGACGCGTATCGCTGTGTTGTGCGGGCGCGCCTGCGGGATTAGACAGAGCGGGCCCTGACGGTTGTTGTGGTGCGTTGGCGGTGCGACGCGCGTGTGTGCCTCGTCCCTCGTGCCAGGTGCCGCAAGTCTGTCCGGGTCCAGCCCACGTCGCGGCCAACCGACATCTCTTGGCTCGCGTAGTTCCGGACTGTCGTTGTGATCGCTAAGTTTTTGAAGAACGCCGTCGTTGTCGCGCTTGCGCTTGCCGGGATTGTCGGGGCTGTTGCCGCGGTCGACTGGAGTGCGCGCAACTCGGTTCTGCTTTGGGTTGAACATTGGACGGGCGACTGGCGGACGAGCCTTCTGGCTGACCGCAAGCCAACGCAGCATCCCGACATCGCGCTTGTGACAATCACCGAAGAGACGCTGGCGCCCTATCCCTACCGTCTGCCGCCGGACCGCAAGCTGATTGCGCGGCTGGTCACCGCGCTCGATGGCATGGGTGTTAAGGCGATTGGGCTCGATTTTCTTGTGGCACGGAAGACCGAGCCCGAAAAAGACCGACTGCTCTTGGAGGCGATCAGGGCCGCGAAGGCGCCGGTGATCGTTGCTGTTGGCGATGCGCGCGCCCAACTTCTGGAGCGCGAGCAAGCGTTTCAGGCAAACTTCATTGCGCAAAGCGGTGCGCTGCCCGGCTATGCCAATCTGCTTGAGGCCGATGATCGGATTGTGCGATTTCTGGCGGCACCGGTTGCCAACGGCCCGTTCCCCAAAAGTTTCGCAGCACAGCTTGCTGCCCCCAAGGCACCGCCGTTGCGCGAGCCGCGACGCATTGCTTGGCTGTTAAAGCCGCAAGACGGATCCGACACGTTCATCAAGGTTCCCGCCCATTTGATCGCACCGCCGGGCGTCGATGGGCCATCGCCAATGGCGGCTGCGTTCACCAACTTGTTGCGCGGGCGGATCGTGATCGTTGGCGCTTCACTTCCCGATGTCGATCGGCACAACACGCCGCTTCCTGATTGGGAAGGCGAGGTGCAGGACGGGGTCTTCATGCAGGCGCAGGTCGTTGCCCAGATCCTCGATGGACGCGATATTCTGCGGGTGCCGCGCCCGTACTTGCTGGGGATCTACGCGGTTCTTGTGATGGTCGGCATGGTGTTTGGCCTGCGTCACGGGTTAGCCGCGATGACGCTTTATGGGTCAACGGCGATGATCGCGGTTGCCGGCATCGACCTGGCGTTGTTTGCCATCACGCGGCTGTATCTGCCTTTCCAGGCCTGTGCTATCGCCATGCTGCTGGGGCTGATCGGCGGTGCCATGCTCTGGCGGGTACTGCGATATATCTGAACATGACTGTTTTTTCGGCGCACGATTGTCACAAGTGGACGCCAAATCGTGACGGCACCGCGGCGGTTGGAAAAGCGGTGATGATTAGTTGGAGCAAATGATGTCGTTCAACTCACTTGGTGCACGTGCGGGGTCGTGCGTGCGGATCGCAGGGCTGGCTGTCTTGGCCGTGCTGACGGTGTCGCATAGTGCGCTGGCGAACGTGATGGTTCTGCAGTCGACGGCACCGGGACTGAAGGCGGGGGCAACGCTAAGCCCAGATCAGTCGATCAAGATCCCATCTGGCAAAACGGCCGTGCTCATGCTTCCCAATGGCGCGACGAAGACGTTGTCGGGGCCGTTCGATGCGAAAGCCCAAACGCTGACGCAGGGCCTGCAACGCAACGCGGCGTTGTGGAACAGCGTGAAGGATTACGTGCGCACTGGCGGTTCAAAGAGCAACAAGGTCGGCGCGACGCGCGGCCTGGCGCCTGCGGCTGGGCCGACGCTTGCGGGAGAAAGCGGCTGGAGCGGCGGTTTTTCTTGGACGCGGATCCCGGTAACGGCAAAAGGCGACGTATGCGTGCACAGCGGATCTGAGATCCTTTTTGTGCGGAGTCAGGCGCGCGCACCGCTCAAGGTGACCATGGTTGAAATGCAGCGCTCGTTGCGTGCCGTTTTGTCGTTTGAAGCCGGTGCGCGCGTGGCGGCGTGGCCCAAGACTTTTCAACCTGGTGTGAAGCGCTATGCGCTGCTCGCACCCAATCAGCCGATGTCGCAAATTCAACTGCGCATGATCGACCAGTTGCCGGATGATGAAAACATCCTCCGCGTTCTCTTCGGCCAGCGTTGTCTGGCGCAGGTCGCAGCGTACGTGCGCGGCCTCCGTGATTAATGCATGTCGCATCCAATCGGAGTCACGCCCCAAGGCCGCAAAGCGGCCCGGGCCGT
>CAZOGY010000022.1:24051-33712 GCA_964579305.1 uncultured Hyphomicrobiaceae bacterium | reverse complement strand
TTTTCGTGTCGATGTTTCGAACACGAACATCGATGGCCCGGGCCGCTTTGCGGCCGTGGGGCGTGAACCCGCGATTGGATGCGACATGCATTAAGGTTTGCCGCGCTGTTGCTGTCACGACTGCGGCGCCGCCGTCCGTCAGGGCCCGTTGGCGTTGCCCGCGACCTCGTCTTCGATCCATCGCAGAAACGCGTTTGATCCATCGGCGACGTCAACGACGAGCGCTGCCGGTGTGTCATAGGGGTGGCTTCGTTCAATCGCTGCGACCACGCTTGCGGCAGCGGCCTTCGTTGTCTTGAAGATCACGGCGCATTCCCGCGCGGTTTCGACACGGCCCTGCCAACGATAAACCGAGGTCATGCCGGGCAGAATATTGGCGCAGGCAATCAGTTCGTTTTCCAAAAGATGTTCGGCAAGTTCAGCCGCCACCGCCTCATTCGGCGCCGTTGCATAAACGAGGGCTGCTTGATCGTGCGTCATGATCGGTCCTTTCGCGCAGCGCTGTCACGGCCGCCTTGCCAGGGCCCGGTCTTGCCGCGCACACTGGGGAACTCGATGCGCGTTGCGGCGCCCCGCCCGCCGCGTCCCGCACATCGGCCGCAACGTTAGCGATGCCAGAGCGAGACCGCCACGTGCCAAGCGAACCCACTCAAGCCGCAAGCCGTTTTGACCGACTGGCGTTCGTGGCCAGCGACCACGCCGATGCCAATGCGGCCTATCTGGCCTTGCGCGAGCGCTATGACAACGTGCCGCCCGAAGATGCCGACGTGATTGTTGCGCTCGGCGGCGACGGCCTCATGCTTGCGACGCTCCACAAATATATGGACCGGCGCATTCCGATTTACGGGATGAACCGCGGGTCCGTTGGCTTTCTCATGAACGAGTATCAGGAAGACGATCTGATCGCGCGGCTCAATGCGGCCGAGATGACCCGCATCCACCCACTTCGCATGGACGTCCACGACGCTTTTGGCGAGCACAAGAGCGCGCTGGCGATCAATGAGGTGTCGCTGTTCCGACAAACGCACCAGGCCGCGAAGTTGCGTATTTCCGTCGATGGCAAAGTGCGCATGGATGAACTGATCTGCGATGGCGTTTTGGTTGCCACGCCGGCCGGTTCGACCGCCTATAACCTGTCGGTGCATGGGCCCATTCTGCCCATCGAAGCACCGCTGCTTGCGCTGACACCCATTAGTCCGTTTCGCCCGCGGCGCTGGCGCGGCGCGCTGGTGTCAAACGAGGCGCATGTCCGGATCGAGGTTTTGGAAGCACAAAAGCGTGCCGTCAGCGCGGTTGCCGATAACGAAGAGACCCGTTCGGTCCTCGCCGTCGATGTGCATGAGGCCGCCGACATCGACCTGCTCATGCTTTTTGACCACGGTCACAATCTCGATGAACGGATCTTGGCGGAGCAATTCCGGTATTAGATCATCTCAGGTGGGCGTGAAGTCACCGGCCGTGATCTCGGTTCTTGATGGTCGCTGGATCTTTCGGTTCAGGCGTCACGACCTCAAAAAGATGAGCGTGCGATCGCGTGAAGCGGCCGCGGGCAACGCTGAGTGAATAAGCCGGACGGGGAGCAAATCGGCGATGGCGGGGTTGTATTATGAAGATTTTGAAGTTGGGCAGGTGTTCGCGCACCCGTTGCGACGGACTGTGACGGAGGCTGACAACACGCTGTTTTCCTGCCTGACCATGAACCCGCAACCCTTGCACATCGACCACGCTTATGCCGCGACGACGGAATGGGGCCAGCCGCTGGTCAATTCACTGTTCACGCTTGGCTTGCTCATCGGGTTGTCGGTTGGCGACACCACGGTTGGCACCACCATCGGTAATCTGGGCATGAGCGACGTGAAGTTTCCTGCGCCAGTCTTTCATGGCGACACGATCCGCGCGACGAGCGAGATCGCCAGCAAACGCGAGAGCCGTTCGCGCCCTGATGCGGGCATCGTCGCCTTTATCCATCGCGCCTATAACCAAAACGACGTGCTGGTTGCCGAATGCGCGCGCCAGGCATTCATGCGCAAGCGCCCGGCTGTTTGAACGGGCCTGAAGGGGACGGGAACTTCATGCGATCACTGCTGTTCGTGCCGGCCGATAGCGAGCGGAAACTTGCCAAATCATTGGAAAGCACTGCCGATGCGCTGATCCTGGATCTTGAAGATTCCATCGGGCCGGACCGCAAGGCTGTCGCACGCGAGATGGCGGCGGCGTTCCTGCAAACGCCTGAGGTGCGCGATTGCGGCAAGCCGATTTGGGTGCGGATCAATCCGCTCGACACGCCGCTGTGGCACGACGATGTGGTTGCGGTCATGACGGCCGGCCCGTTTGGGATCATGCAGCCCAAAGCGGTCTCTGGCGAGGATGTCGACAAACTGGGCCTTGCGCTCGGCGAAATGGAAGCCGCGAACGGCTTGACGCGCGGGACCACGCAGATCCTGCCAATCGCAACGGAAGTGCCCCGCGCGCTTTTGCAGATGCCGACATTTCTCGACATCACCCAGCGCATGAGCGCGCTCACCTGGGGCGCGGAAGATCTTTCGGCGGAGCTTGGGTCGCAGGCCGCCCGTGACGAGACAGGTAAGCTGGCTTCACCGTTTCGGCTTGCGCGCGATCTGTGCCTGATCACGGCAGTGGCCGCCGGCGCGCAACCACTCGATACGGTTTATGTGAATTTCCGCGATGACGCGGGGCTGGCTGCTGAATGCCAAGCGGCCGCGCGCGATGGTTTCACCGGCAAATTGGCAATTCACCCAGGCCAGGTGGACACCATCAACGCCGCCTTCACCCCGCCGCCCGAACACGTGGCGTGGGCCGAAAAGGTTGTTGCCGTTTTCGCCGATACGGGCACCGGTGTTGCATCCATGGACGGCGAAATGCTCGACCGCCCGCATCTCAAACGCGCCGAGCGGATCTTGGCGCGTGTGAGAGGTCGCAGCTGAGATACTCTGGCGGGCTTTCAGCGCGCTATGACCGGGGATGGCAACGGCACACGGCGCGGAACGCCGCCAGCGGGGGACGCGGGTTAAGGCGTGTCGCATGAAATGCGCCCCGCTTTAGGTATGTTGCGCTCACGGGCCGCTTTGCGGCCTTGGGGCGTGAATCCGATTGGATGCGACATGCAATAGGGGTCATCGGCGCCGTGCGCAACGCTGGATTGCCGCCTCACCGCACCATTCGGGTGAGGCTGCGCGAAACAATATCTCCAGCAATACCGTCAAAATCTGGAAAAACGACAGACCGCGTCATATCCATGCGTTTCAGAGAGGTCTCAATTTTGTTTGGATACTTTGCGCGCGCGACAATCGACGATAATAGGCCATCTTCACCCAATTCATTGATGATACCGCCCAGTGGCCGATGGTCATCGCCATGGATCGTAAAACAGGCGCGCTGCGAAATCGTCCGCGCCGGTTCGCCTTCTGGGCGGAGTAGATCGACCCCGTCTAAGCGGGGCGTTGCAGGGTGAACATATTTGCGGCGTTGACCACGGCATAATCCATGTAACCCAGGCGCGCGATAGGTTGCATAGCGGCGGTATCGACAAGGCCATCTTTGACAAACGCGTCGTCGATATAAACGCCGACCACTTGGCCAAATACCATCGTATAGCCGGGCGGACCATCGGGCGTAGCCGGCGGCAGGTCAATTGTTTTCCAAAGTTTGCATTCGAAGGCGGCTGGGGCACCTTTCACGCGCGGTGGCCTGACCATTTCCGATGCGACCGCTTCAAGTTCGGCAATCTGGAATTCGCTGACATTTGCCGGCACGGCCGCTGACGTAATATTTTGCTGTTCGCGCAGATCATAGTTCGCCATCGAGCAGACAAACTCACCCGTGGCTTCGATATTGTTCACGCTGTCTTTGCGGCCGCGCGATCCAAACACGACATAATGCGGCTTATCGCTGATCGCATTAAAGAAGCTGTATGGTGCGAGATTGAGCGTTCCGTCCACGGCGAGCGAGGAAACCCAACCGATTGGACGCGGCACGGCGAGGGCCTTGAATGGGTCATGCCGCAGGCCATGGTCGTTTGTGGTGGCGTCGTAAAACATCAGCAAGTCTCCAGATTGCGACGGGGCGCGATGGCGGACGGTCGGTCCGGTTGAGCGTAGGCGGCACGACCGCTCATGCACACGGCGTTGCGGGATAGTGGGTGGTGATGGCGGCGAGGTCTGGCCGGTCGCGGTCGGGCTGGCGGTCATCCGCGCTGCCAATATAGATGAAGCCGGCCATCGCCTCGTGGGAGGCCAAGCCCAGATGGGCATGCACTGCTGGGCTGTAGCTGTACCACTCGCTTATCCAAGCGGATTGATAACCCAGCGCATTGGCAGCCAGGCAGAGATTAAAGCAAGCCGCGCCACACGACAGGAGTTGTTCGCTCGCTGGTACGCCGCGCCCATCCACCGGAGATGAGACGACGCCGATCACCAGCGGGGCGCGCAAGAACCGCTCGCGCTCAGTCTGCAAGCGCACGTTGGATGGCGCGTCGCCGTCTTCGGCCAGCAAAGCTTCGGCCAATGCCTCACCGAATGTCGCGCGGGCGGCCCCTTCAAATACGATGAACCGCCAGGGCACGAGCTTTTTGTGGTCTGGCACACGGGCGGCGGCTTGCAATATGCGATCGCGCTCGTCCGGCGTTGGGCCAGGAGCCCGCAGCATGGCTGGCCGTGCGGAGCGACGCGCCGTGAGAAAGTCGAGGACCGCTGGCGACGGGGCTGGCGCTGGCATGGTGATGGCTCTTGCTCCTGATCGGTGTCCGAAACCGCGCAATTACGGTCAGCAACGCGCGATCATGCACGCGTGCCTCGTCCCTGTACGCGGCGAACGTCCCAGACACGTTGCTTGGATTTACACCGGCCGAGCAAGGGATGATTGGCGACACGCACTGTCTTGTCGAAATGAACACTGCGACACGTGCGCGTGCCGTCGGGTTCGGCTAAACAAGCCTGACACCGCTTTGCGCGGTCTCCAAACCGCCGCGGCCGACTTGCGTGGCCAGGGATCCTCAGACCATGATTTGCCAGCAAACATCGCACAATGGCCACGACACGATGACCTGGAAGTTCCAGCAAGCGGCAGGCGTTGGTTTGGTGTTTGCGCTTATCGCGATGAGCTTTGTTGCGCTTGCGGTGTCGTCCGCGCACGCTCAAGACGATGCGTCGGGGATACCGGCGCCGGAGCTTGTGCTCATTTTCGATGGGTCCGGCTCTATGTGGGGCAAGCTGAAAGGCGGGCGGCGCGCCAAGTTTCAACTTGCCCGAGATGCGCTGCGCGCAGCCCTTGAACCGCGCCCATCGGCAAGTTTCCAGTTTGGAATTACCGGCTTTGGCTATCGGCGTCGCGGCAATTGCAGCGGGATCGAGACGCCAGCCGACATGGCGCCGTTCGCACAGGAAGACAGCCTTGCGCCGTTGGCGCGCTGGAACCCGCAAGGCCGCGGGCCGATTGGCCGGGCGCTGGAACAAGCCGGTGAAATGCTTGCTGGCGCGCAAGGGCCGCGACGCATCCTTCTGGTGCATGACGGGCCGGACAACTGCCGCGCCGACGTCTGCGCGATCACGCAGCAGTTGAAAGAGACCATGCCCGATTTGATGGTCGACGTGGTGACGCTGCGCGACCGCGACGGCGCGCCGATCATGGCCTGTATCGGCGCCATCACCGGCGGCACCGTGCAGGAGGTCAGCACGGATGCTGAGATCGCGCCGGCGATTGCGGCTGCGGTGCAACGGCTTCTTGCGGCACCCGAGCGGCAACGCGACACGCCGGATGCAGAAGCGCCGAAACCGCCGAAGGCCAATGCGCTTTCGCAGCTTGAGGCGGGTGTGCATGAACGTGAAGGCACGCGACAGCTCATCGCGCTTGCGCGGGCCAGAGGCTTGAAGCAGGCCACAGCCGCAGCGGTGTCCTGGACCATTACGCCAACGTCGTCGGCGGATAGAGGGGCTGCTAGCGCCCCAATCCAAACCTTGGCCAACCAATTCGCCGTGTCTTTGCCCGCCGGCACGTATCAAGTGGAAGCCCGCTCCGGTGCGTTCTCGGCGCGACAAGAGGTCATGATCAAAGATGGCAGATCCTCCATCTTGATCGTGGAATTCGATGCGGCAGAGCTTGTTGTCGCGGTCACGGTTGCTGAGCGCCTCAAGGACGCGCCGGTGTCGATCCGGCTTGCTCAAGCAGGTGCCGATATTCCAATCGCGGTGGTGCAGGGCCGACAGGCCGGTGTACTTGTGCGAGCCGGCACTTATGACGTGCGCGCTCAGTTGGGCGAAGCCGCGCAGGTTCTCTCCGTCACCGCAGACATCGGCACCCAGGCGGCCGTCGCGATCCAACTAGCTGCGGGCCGGCTCGACATCGCGCCAGTCACGAATGGCGGCGCGTCGCGGTCGGTGATCAGCGTGCGAACGCAAGGTGGCGAAGCTGCTGCTGGTTCATCAGCGCTCAGCGTGAGTGGCGACGCCAGTGCGCAACGGGCGCCCGTTGAGATTGCGCGGTCGGCGGCCCGGGCGCCGTCGTTCTTTGTGCCGCCTGGCGCCTATCAAATCATCCGTGAAACGGCACGCGGTTCGGTCCAGCGCAGGGTCATGATTTCCGACGGCGAGGCGGTGACCCTGCGTCTTGATCAACCCGGCGGCAAGATCATGTTACGCACACGGATCGCCGGTCGTGCCGCCAGCGATGCAGATGGTGTGAGTTATGTGATCCGCCCAGCCGACGGGCGCGCCAAGCGGGATATTCGCGTCCATACCGCGGAAGGCGAGATCACGCTTGAGCCTGGTGGTTATGAAATCCTGAGCGTGCTTTCTGAATACGGGATTTCAACGCGTGCTTCGTTGATTGTGACACCTGGGCTGGAACGCACAATCATCATCGATCACACGGTTGGCGGTCTCAAGCTTGCGGCGCCTGCGGATCTTGGTGCGCGCGAACGTGCCCGCGTCGTATGGGATATTCGCGGGCCAGACGGTGCGCGTGTGTGGCGTGACATCGGCGATGGAGCGGTCGCGTTTCTGCCACCGGCGTCATACACCGTGCGCGCCATTGCCGCCGGTCGCGTCCGTGAAGTCCAGGCGGTTGTCAAACCTGGTGAGACGTTGCCGGTTCAGTTCTGAGCCCTGGCCGCTCGTCATGATGGGAGCAAGCGCCCGTGTTGTCTTCCATTCTGGTAGTCCTGCCTTCACGGCTGGTGTGGCAGATCCTGCTTGTCGGCACGCTGGCATTGTGTGCTTGCCTGACCACGTTGGCGCCGGCCCGCGCGCAGAATTTTAGCGACATTATCATTCGCGGACCGATCGAAGACGCGCCAGACCTGCAACCAGCCCCAGGCAGCGCATCGCCGGACGGCGCAAATCCGGCGCCGACGGGCGAAGCGCGCGTGACCTTGGAGGCCACGCTTACCGATGATGGCCAACCGATCGACGATGCGCTGACCTGGCGCGTGTTCCGTCCGCATACCAGCCCAAGCGGGACGCCGGAGCTGATCACGAAGTTTCGCGATGCCCGCCCGGTGGCACGACTGGAGCCGGGCACATACTTCATCAATGCGGCATTCGGGCGGGCCAACCTGACGCGCAGGGTGGTCGTACTGGCAAATGCGCGGGTGACGGAACGGTTCGTCCTGAACGCAGGCGCCCTGCGCGCCAAGGTACTCATCAAGGACGGGCGTCCGCCCAATCCACGTTCGGTCTCGATCGATATATTCACCGACGAGAGCGACCAGGCGGGGCAACGCCGCCGCGTCGTAACCGGCGCGCGTCCGGGCATCATCATCCGGCTGAACTCGGGCATCTATCACCTGCAATCACGGATCGGACGGTCGAATGCCTATGTGCGGTCTGAGGTCTCTGTGGAAGCCGGCAAGCTGACCGACGTCGTCGTTCTGCACGAAGCAGCGCCGGTGACATTTCGCTTGGTCGACCGTTCCGGCGCGGAGGGCATTGCAGGCACGCGTTGGACCATCCTTGCCAACAACGGCAACGTCGTGCGCGAGAGCGTGGGCGCGCTGCCAACCCACATCCTGGCGCCGGGACAGTACACGGTGATCGCCCAGTCGGGTGGTCAGCGGTATCGGCGCACGTTTGAGGTCAAGACCGGCGAACCGATTTCGGTGGAGGTGCTTGCACAGCCCAGTTAGGGGCGTTGCAGGACCATCAGACGGCGTGCTTTGCCCGCATGCGTTGTGGGCCTTGCAAAGGTGCGCGCGGTGCTATTTCGCGCGTCTGGTTAAAGTGTTTTCTTTTATTCAGGCGCGCGCATATCGGCTTGCAGTTCACAACGACACCGCTATTGCTAAGCAGGCTGCTGCCGCGACTTTCGAAGGGGGTGCACGTCTGCGATCAAGCGGGCGGTGATTTGACCGCTGGCTGGCGCGCCCCAATCAAGGGGCCCACGAAAGCAACGTGCGCTCGCAGCAGGGCATCAAGAAACGCATCAGGGAGGGTCTTCGTGGACCGCCGCTCATTCCTCAAAAAGTCCGGTGTTGCCGCAACGGCTGGTGTTGGCGCCGTTGCCGCATCCGGGCTTGCCAAACCGGCAATCGCCCAGGGCAAAAAAGACATGGTTATCGTGTCGACCTGGCCGCGTGACTTCCCAGGCCTCGGCATTTCGGCACAGCGCCTGGCTGCACGCATCACTGAACTGACCGAAGGCCGCATCACGACGCAGTACTTCGCGTCGGGCGAGCGCGTTGGCGCTTTCGACAGCTTCGACGCCGTCGCGTCGGGCAACGCACAAGCCTACATCGCCGCTGACTACTACTGGAAGGGCAAGCACCCGGGCTGGGCGTTCTTCACGTCGGTTCCGTTCGGCCTGACCTATACCGAGCGCTCCGCATGGCTGCGCTTTGGCGACGGCCAGAAGCTGTGGGACGAACTCGCTGGCGAATTCGGTCTCAAGTGCCTCGTGGCCGGTTGCACGGGCTGCCAGATGGGCGGCTGGTTCAACAAAGAGATCGAATCGGCTGACGACCTTAAAGGTCTGAAAATGCGTATCCCGGGCCTCGGCGGTGACGTCATGGCCAAGCTCGGCGCTTCGCCGGTTTCGCTGCCGGGTTCGCAGATCTATGAAAACCTCGTGTCCGGCGCCATCGACGCCACCGAGTGGGTCGGTCCGTATAACGATTACTTCTTGAAGTTCTACGAAGCCGCCAAGTTCTACTACTATCCAGGTATGCACGAGCCGGGCGGAAACCTTTCACTTGGCATGAACAAAGCCTGGTGGGACGGTCTGTCCAAGCAGGATCAAGCGCTCATCACGGCCGCAGCCAACGAAGAGCACGGCCTGCAGATGGACGAGACGAACTTCAACAACGGTGCTTACCTCAAGCGCCTGATCAACGACCACGGGGTCCAGCTCAAGCAGTTCTCCGAAGACACCTACGACGCCTTCGGTGAAGCCGCTCAGGAAGTCTTTGAGGAAGTGCAGCAGCACTCACCGCTCGCCAAAAAGATCCACGATAGCTGGTTCTCAGCGCGCGCTGAGATCGGTGGCTGGATGAAGATCTCCGACATCGCCTACTCCGTGCAGCGGAACCGCGTGCTCGGCATCTAAACCGTTGATCAACGGCCGGTTTCCTTGCTGGCCGTTGGTCGACGGACACGACGCCATACCCGATGCGCGCAGACGTGGCAGACGCCGCGGCTGCGCGCATCGCTCGCCT
>CAZOGY010000022.1:4927-23951 GCA_964579305.1 uncultured Hyphomicrobiaceae bacterium | reverse complement strand
TGCTGACATGCGCTTGGTTGTCCCAACTTGACCGCGCACGCTTGCGGTTGTTCGGCAAAGTCGGACCAGCCCGTGTTGCCCCACGCTATCGAGACGAGCTGTGTACTTTGCTTGTGATGATCATCTTTGTGACCTGGAGCTGACGGTTTGGCCCGTGAAGCGTCTCAAGCCCTCCTGACCCGAACGATCGCCTGGTTCGTCGTTGCTGCGACGTTCGGCTTTCTGATCAGTTCGGTGCTCACTTTCGGTTTCGGCGTTCCCGGCTTTGCGGGCCTGTTCGCCGACGCGCCGTCCTATGGCGCCTTTGGGCAGATGGCTGGCTACGGCGTTCTGCTTGCACTGGCGTTTGTCTATGCGCGTTCTGTCGATGGGCGACCTTTGCGGACCGACGCGGAGCAGGTCACTGCCATTGTGACGTTCGTGATCCGAGCGGCATTCTGGGCCGTGCTGCTTGTCGGGCTGGCCGACGCGGCGATCTCGTTCCTGCGCGTGGAAGACCTATTGAGTAGTCTGGTCGGCGAGCAATTGGCGCAAGATCTCGGCCGATCGCGGTTCCGCGGCCCCTATGTGCACCTTCCGCTGATCGCCGCGTCCATCGTCATCGCGATGCTGACCCGTGGTCTCGGCTTTATCTGGCTGGCGCTTCTGGTTGTGATCGCCGAACTTGCGATCGTGATCTCCCGGTTTGTGTTTTCCTATGAACAGGCGTTCCAGGGCGACCTGGTGCGGTTCTGGTATGCGGCGCTGTTCCTGTTTGCGAGCGCGTACACACTGACCGAAGAGGGGCATGTGCGCGTTGACGTGTTTTATGCCTCGATGCAGCAAAAGACCCGCGGCTACGTGAACTTGATCGGCTCGTTGTTCATGGGCATTGCGCTGTCGGTGGCCATCTTGAGCCTGGGGACCTGGACCAAGGCGAGCGTGATCATCGGTCCGCTGCTGAGCTTTGAGGTCTCGCAGTCGGGCTTCGGGATGTACGTGAAATACCTCATGGCGGGCTTTCTGGGCGTGTTTGCTGCGTCCATGCTGATCCAGTTCGCCGGCTACGTGTTGAGCGCGGTTGCCGATATCCACGGCGAGCCGGGCGGGCACGATCCAACCCACGACGCCATGCATTGACCGCTTGCCAGTCAACAGCGACCGCAGACCTGAGCGCGCCAACGATCGCACATTGACACTGACCAACACGACCTCAGCGCCCGCCCATCCAGAAGCCGAGCCAGCGCCCCATGGAACTCTTCTTTCTCGCCGTACTCATCGTGATCATGGCTGCAGCGCTGGCCTCCGGTTTTCCGGTGGCCTTCGCGCTGCCCGGCGCGGCGATCATTTCGATCGCACTTGCTGCGGTAAGCGGGTTCATATTCGCTGGCGATGTCTCCGCCTTTTTCGCAAGCGGGGGGCCAGTTGAATGGTTGACGGCGGGTGTCACGAACTTCAGGGGCGTCTATTGGGAGGTCGAACGCGACACCCTGATCGCGATCCCGCTGTTCGTGTTCATGGGCATCATGCTGCAGCGCTCAAAGATCGCCGAAGATCTCTTGGTGACGATGGCGCAATTGTTCGGCCCGGTGCCGGGCGGCCTTGGGATCTCAGTTGTCTTTGTTGGTGCCCTTTTGGCGGCAACAACCGGCATTCTTGGCGCGACCGTCGTCGCAATGGGCCTGATCTCGCTGCCGGCGATGCTGCGCAACAACTATTCCCAATCGCTGGCGACCGGGACGATCGCGGCCTCGGGCACATTGGGCCAAATCATTCCGCCATCGATCGTGCTGATCATTCTGGCCGACCAATTAGCCAGTGCCGTCGACCAGGCGGATACCGCCCGCAAGGCGCTCCACAAAGCGGCCACCGGCAGCATCACGATGCCGTCGGAGTTCGGCGTCGTGTCCACAAGCGCCGGCGACATGTTCCTTGGTGCACTGGTTCCCGGCCTGATCCTGGTCGGGCTCTACATGGCGTATATTTTCGCGTTGGCGCTGCTTCGGCCGAAGTCGGCGCCGGCGGTGCCATTCGAAGGTAAAATGGACGTTGCATTCTGGGGCCGCGTCTTCATCATTCTCGTCCCGCCCCTCACCCTGATTTTCGTGGTGCTGGGATCGATCATTGCCGGTGTCGCGACCGTGAACCAGGCCGGCGCGATCGGTGCTGTCGGCGCAATGATCATGGCCGGTTACAGGCTGCGCGAGGGGCAGCCTGGTGCGTTCATTCCTGCCGCCATGGCGCTTGCGTCACTGATTGCGATCTTCATCATTCTGGCGCTGTTTGACGTGAACGTCCGATCGATTGAGACGGCGCAGGACCAACTTGGCGTCACACTGGCATCGATTGCCGTAGCCGTGTTCACGATCGCCCTGATCTGGAGCGGCTGGCGCACCTACGTGATCGATGACACGCTGCGGCAGGTGACGATCGACACGGCGAAAACAACGTCGCTGGTGTTCATCATTCTGCTTGGCGCTGCCATGCTCACGGCTGCATTCCGGGGCTTCGGTGGCGAGGAACTGGTCAAGGAGTTCCTGACAAACCTGCCTGGCGGGTTCTGGGCGCAGTTCATCATCGTGATGGCGGTGATCTTCCTGCTCGGCTTTTTCCTCGACTTCATCGAGATTGCGGTGGTCGTGGTGCCAATCGTCGCCCCGATTCTGCTGATGGACCCTGGTGCGAATATCACAGCGGTCTGGCTCGGCGTGATGATCGGTCTGAATATTCAAACCTCGTTCCTGACACCACCGTTCGGCTTTGCACTGTTCTATTTGCGAGGGGTCGCACCTTCGAGTGTCACGACACTGAACATGTATAAGGGGGTTGTGCCGTTTATTTCGCTGCAGCTCGTCGCGCTCATGATCGTCGGCGCCCTGCCACCTCTCGTGAATTATCTGCCTACCCGATTGTCGCTCACCGGTGAGACGGCGCCGCCGCCATCCAACCCACGCTTGCAGCAGTGCATCGAGACCTACACGTTTGAGCAGTACGCGCAGAACGGCGCTACGCTGAAGGCCGCGGTCGACCGGGCAGGCGCGCTCGACCTGTCGAGCCTGCCACGCAACCTCCAGCGTGATTTCGGGCGCGGGGTGGAACAGGCCCAATCCGTGGCCGCGCGCGTTGATGCCGTTCGGGCCGCTGCGGCAGCCGTTGATGCCGCGACGCCAGCCTATCAGCCGCTGCATACCCAGGTGCGGGCATTGCAGCAGGCTATCCGCCGGCATGAAGCGGAGATCCGCACCTTGGAAACGGACCTGCGGCGCACGGCGGGACAGGATGCCGACGACCGCACGCGCATCACTCGCGAGATCGAAGAGCACAAGGCGGAGGCGGCCGCCCTCACGCAACAGATCCCAGCGGACTGGGAGAGCCGGCACGACGCTTTTGTCGCTTTGCAGAAAGCGGAAAGCGACGCACGGCGCCAGTATCGGCGCACGACAGATCAGGCGTACGAACCGGTTGTCGAATTGTTGGCCACACTCAACGGCGTCGCTGCGCTGGAAGCCTTGCGGCCGCGCCTTGAGGCCGTGTTATCGACATTCGATGCGAAAACGCCGAACGAGCTCGAAGATGAGCTGACTGAATTGCGCAGTGCAATCGGTGACGTTGAGAACGCCAATGACGTGCGCAGTCCCGTGAACAGTGCGCGTCGCATTATGCGGCGGATTGCTCGCGGTCGAAATGGTGATCGGGCGCAGGCGAAATCCGACGTGCAGGAGGCCATCGCCGAACTGGATAAGGACTTGGAATGGCGGCGCGCGGCGGCGGCGGCGTTGAAGCCGGCCGTGCTGCGCTATGAAACGGCGATCCGCGATACCATTGGCCTGCGCAAACAGCCGCGTTTGCCGAGGGACGTCGCGCTGTCGGTGGCTGCGTGCCAGTCCAACCACCGCGATATCAGCTTGAGCTTCTAAAGCCTGTCGCATGAAATGCGCCTCGCTTTAGCTCTATGCGCTCACGGACCGTTGGCCCTCCGCGGGTGCGGGCCGTTTTCGTGTCGATGTTTCGAACACGAACATCGACCGCCCGGGCCACTTTGCGGCCTTGGGGCGTGAATCCGATTGGATGCGACATACATTAAAGCGGCCCGATGGGCGGCTGCTGCGATCCAGCCTGCATCACACTCTTTCAATTGCGACGGCGGTGCCCTCGCCACCGCCAATGCACAACGAGGCAACGCCGCGCTTCAGGTCGTACGTTTCCAGCGCGTTCAACAATGTCACAATGATACGCGCGCCGGAGGCACCAACGGGGTGGCCAAGCGCGCAAGCCCCGCCGTGGATGTTCAGCTTTTCTCGCGGGATGCCAAGCTCGGCCATGGCCGCCATCGGCACGACGGCAAACGCCTCGTTGACCTCCCAAAGATCGACGTCATCGACAGTCCAGCCGACTTTCTCCAACAACCCGCGCATCGCTGGAACAGGAGCCGTGGTGAACCAGCCCGGCTCCTGCGCATGGGTTGTATGACCCAAAATGCGCGCGCGGACCGGAACGCCAGCCTCGTCGGCATCCGACTGGCGCATCAGCACGAGGGCGGCGGCACCATCGGAAATCGACGATGCGTTGGCCGGCGTCACGGTGCCGTCTTTCTTGAAGGCGGGCTTGAGATGGGGGATTTTATCGGGCCTGGCGGTGCGCGGCTGCTCGTCCGTCTCGATCGTAACCGGGCCTTTGCGGGTCTGTACGGTCACTGGGGTTATCTCGCCTTCAAAGCGGCCCTCGCGCTGAGCGGCCTGAGCATTGTCTAGCGATTTCAGCGCGTAAGCGTCCTGCGCCTCGCGGGTGAACTGGTACTTTTCAGCGCAGTCCTCGGCGAAAGTGCCCATCAGCCGTCCGGGCTCATAGGCGTCTTCCAGGCCGTCGATGAACATGTGATCCATCACTTGGCCATGGCCAAGCCGCAGGCCTTCGCGAACCTTTGGCAGGAGGTAGGGTGCATTGGTCATGCTCTCCATACCGCCGGCCACGACGGTCTTGCCATTCCCTGCCTTGAGCTGGTCGTGCGCCAGCATCACCGTCTTCATGCCTGAGCCGCACATTTTGTTGACGGTGGTCGCCGGCACGCGCGTTGACAGGCCGGCACCGAATGCGGCTTGCCGGGCAGGCGCCTGACCCATTCCGGCCGGGAGGACACAGCCCATCAACACTTCATCGACTGCCTCAGCTGGCACGTGCGCATCGGCCAACGCCGCGCGGATGGCGGCAGAACCAAGCGCGGGGGCGGCTGCCCCTGACAACTCACCTTGAAAGCCGCCCATCGGGGTGCGCGCACCGCCCACTATGACGATCGGATCGCTGCCGTCAGACATCGCTCTACTCCCATGCTCGAGGGCCTGATTTGGTAGGCGACGTTACGGGCTCAAGCGCGCTATCACAATCGCCGAAGCTGCGGGGGACGACATGCCAACGCGCGATCGAAACTTCATCATTTCAAGAGTGGATCAAGCACGATGTTGAACTGGCGACGGATTGGGCTGCATTGTGGATTGGCCGTCGTCAGCTTGATCGTGGCGATGAGCGCGGCGAAGGCTGGCGATTTCGCGCATAGCTGCGCCACCGCCGATGGGGCCTATCTTTTCAACGATGGGCAACTGACCCGCAATCCGGCGTTCGAACCGGACGCATCGCGCGCACCACAGAACGTTCCGCACCGGGTTTTAAAGCGCGTCCCGCTGACATCGCGCGAAAGCGTTTGCGTCGTGACCAGTGGACCGCGCCGCGGCAAACGGTATGCGAATTCGTTTGAAGCCTATTTGCTTGTCTTCAAAATCAATGGCGAAGATTTCGTGCGCACCGCACTGTGCGAACTGGCGGCCAGTGGATTGCCGGCCGATGCCGCGTGCGACCGTGAAGAGGTTTCGCGCGATTGGTCCGCTGATATTGCCAACCGCAGTCGCAATGACCGGAGCATCGATTTTGACGAAGCGCTGCCGGCCGACAAGCGCAAATCGAGCCTCTGGCGGCTTGGCCAATCCCAGGTCCGGTTGTGGTCGCACGGAGCGGCGCGTCGCTTGGTTATCGAAACGGCTGACGGGGATCTGGCCGAACGCGGATACCGATCAGGAGATGTCTTGTTTGTCGGCGCGAGGGCTGGATTGACCATGACTGGGACGCTGTTCGTGCGCCACGCCAATTGTGGTGTCCAAGCCGTTCCTGCCACCGGCACAATCGCACGTAGTCAGGTCGCGTTTGATCTTGCCGCCACGGTGACATCGCTGCGGGCGGATTGTCAGGGTCGTGGTCGGCAAAAGCTTGCCTGGGATCTACGCTTTTTGAATAGATAATCGAACCGCAGATGGTGTGCGCGCTCCCGCCCACGCGTTCTGCGCGGCGCGGCCGGTTGATCGCGGCTGTCCCGCCACGCCGTTCACTCTGATTGCGCCCGTTGACAATGTTGCGCTTCGGCAGCTGGCGACAGACCTTGGCTTTTGATGTAAGCGGCTGTTGGCGGCCGGTTTGGCCATTCGTTGAGTTGATGGTTTGTGGGGGCGTGGCGCGATGGGCTGGTTTAGCCGGGTGCGGTCGTATCTGTTCGGCCGGAATTTCATCATTGGCACCGCATCTTTGATGCTGCTGGTGATCTCGGGGTTCGCCACTTGGAGCGGCATGACCGACTTCATCGTCGGGGCGCAAGGCTCAGGCTCCGACAGCGTTGGCAAATCAATCGGCGGCATTCCGATTACCAACGACGCGATTATCATCGCCATCGTCGTCGCCCTGTCGCTGCTTATGTGGATCTCGCTGCGCGAAGCCTTTGGCGAAGAGCGGGAACTGCGCCAGCGTATCATAATGATGCCGCTCTATTTCTTCCTCGCGCTCTGGTCGATCGGGTTTGGGTACGGCTTCTGGTGGAGCTTGATTGCCGGCCAAGAGGCAACGCGCACATCGATGGCGGCGCTGCAGGAAGATGCGCGTGATGCCTCCAATGCCGTTGTGGCACGGCTGGATGCCGTGAAAGTCCAACTCGACAACGTGGTGTCCTGGTCGAACTCGCAAATGGCACGCGAAGAGGCCAGCGGCGGATCCTGCGGGATTTCATCCGGCGCAGGACGGGGTCCGCTCTACAATGCACGCCGCAGCGTTCGCGATGCCGTTTCCTCATTGCGCACCAGCATTCAGGACAATTGGATCGCGCCGGTCCAGACATCGCTTGAGGAATTGCGGCAAAACGCAATCCAGACGGTCAGCGGCCAAAGCCTCGCTGACCGGCAAAGCCAATTTGAAGCGCGGGCGCAATCGATCCGCTCGACGGCGCGCAGTATTGCCAATCGTTCCAATGAACTTGGCAAATCAACAGCGTCTGAGATGAACGCGCTTGCCGATACCGTCTCGGTCCAACCAGGCGAACCTGGATTTGCCTGTTACGATCCCACGCTGGCGCAACGACTGCGACAAGCGGCGTTGCAAGCCTCGCAAGAGGCCAATTTGAACTTGCGGCAAGCCACGTTCAATGAAGGCCCCGCCGGTGTCGCCAACGCCGTCAAAAACCTCTGGACGAACATCGGCCACGCCATTGCGAGCCTGTTTGGCGAGGGCGATGACGGCACGCTTGAGGGTGAGCCGCTGACGGGGCGCGATCTGATCGCGTTGTTGGCGACCATCGGCGTCGACCTGGGCCTGTTTGCACTGACGGCCTTCAACCCGCCGCCGCCGCCAAAACATGAAATCCGCTCCGAAGCGCAGCAGCAGATCAAGGACGCGATCGATCGGGCGATGGCGCAGGTCAATCGCCTCGATGAGGTCAAGGCGGACCCCAAGCTGGGCATTGACGTCGAGTGGATACGAAAACACCTGATACACCACAGGAAGAAATCGTATTTCGTCATACCGAACCTCGCGCAATGTGAATTATCGGAGCCGGTGGAACGGGAAAAGGCCCTCGCGCTGAATAAGCTTTCGGGCGTTCTTGATGACCTGCGGGTGGTGCGCTGGCCGTACCCGCGACAATGGTTTGGTGGGCGCTGGCGCTCGGAACTGGAGGTCTTGCGCGCTGAGGAGCGGTTAAAGTCGACGACCGACCTGAGTGAGGTGCGCAGGGAACTGTCGGATGCCACTTCCGAAGACGAGAGAAAGCGGCTCCAGGCGAAAATCGATAATGCGCCTTATCGCAACCATGGCTTGTTCTCCAAGGCCGAAACGGCCCTCCAGAGCGCTGGATGGACGGATCGAGCGCGCGCCGATGTGGAGATCTTTGTGTTGACCGATACGGAGGGCATGACCCCGCTGCTGGCAGTGTTCAACGAGGTCAAAAAACGTAACGAAGGTCCGGCTTCAGACACGCCGGCTGGCAACACCGCCAGCGCCGGTACGTCGACCACGGCCTGATAGGTGGTATCTGAGTGATCCGCGCTGGTGGCAGCAGACATCGCTGACGGGCGCCCGCGGCCGCGGTTTTCCGTCATCGGCTCAGGCCATACGGTTGTCGGCGACCGCAATGGCGTCACCGGCGGGCGAAATTGAGCAACCATCACGCGGTGCTGACGCCGCACTGACGCCGTTGTCAATTGACGGTGACAGTGGCGGCGTGGTCCGCTGCTGACATGGCACACACGACGGCACAGCAGCGCACGGCGCACCCACGGCAAAGCCATTTCGCCTTGCCGAACCTGTTGACGATGGCACGGATCGCGGCCGTCCCGTTGATTGTTGCCTCGCTCTACTTCCTGGAGCCACCGGAAGCGCATTGGATCGCGTTCGTGCTCTTCGCAGCCGCTTCTGTCACAGACTTTTTGGACGGCTACATCGCGCGGGCTTGGGCGATGCAATCGAAACTTGGGCGGATGCTCGACCCCATCGCGGACAAGCTTCTCGTTGGCGTTTCGTTGCTGATGTTGGTCTATGATGAAACCATTGCCGGGTGCGCAATCTTTGCGGCGGCAATCATTCTGTTTCGCGAGATCACCGTCTCGGGCCTGCGCGAGTTTTTGGCCGAGCTTGACGTGAAACTGCATGTCACCCACCTGGCGAAGTGGAAGACGGTCGTGCAGATGATCGCGATCGGGGCGCTGTTGCTTGGGCCCGGGGTCCCGCTTCTTTGGGGTGTGATTTCGGTGACGGAGCTTGGCCTTGGCCTGCTTTGGGTGTCTGCGTTTTTGACGCTCGTGACCGGCTTTGATTATCTGACCGCAGCGCTCAACCATATCGATGACTGAGCGACGCTCCTGAAATCAACAAGTGCGGAGGCGCGCCGCAATGGCGGTGAAACTCATTTATTTCGCATGGGTCCGCGAGCGCATCGGCTTGGCTGAGGAGACCGTGGATCTGCCCGATGATGTGTCGTCGGTCCGCGACCTGCTGCAATGGCTGAGCGCGCGCGGTGACAATTACGCGAACGCCTTTGCACAACCCAGCGTCATTCGCGCTGCGATCAATCAAGAACATGTCGATGCTGACACATCGCTGGATGGTGCCCGCGAGATCGCGCTGTTTCCGCCGGTGACCGGGGGATGATGGCTGCAATGTTCGTGCGCGTGCAGACCGAGGACTTTGATATCGCACGGGAAGTGGCCGTGCTGACTGATGGCCGGACCGACATCGGCGCAGTGGTCACCTTCACCGGTACCGTACGCGGTACGGCTGGTGGCCGGGCGATCCGCTCCATGACGCTTGAGCATTATCCCGGCATGACGGAAGCCGAGCTCAAACGCATAAGCATGGCGGCGCACGATCGCTGGCCGTTGCAGGGCAGCCGCATCATCCACCGCGTGGGGACGCTTGTCCCCGGCGAGAACATCGTCTTGGTCGTCACCGCGTCGGCGCATCGCCATGCCGCGTTCGATGCCGCGACGTTTCTGATGGATTATCTCAAGACCGATGCGCCGTTTTGGAAAAAAGAAACGTTGAGTGATGGCACGGGACATTGGGTCGATGCGCGAGAAACGGACCGGGTAGCGCTGGCACGATGGCAACGCGAGGGTCGAGCGGGTTGAGCGCGCGTTCCGGTTTCGTGGCATCGGCCCCGGCAACATGAGCCGCCGTTGTCGACCTGCGACCCGCGTCAGGCTTCGCGCTCTGCCGTGGCAAGACTGCAGAAATCGCCGCGGAAATACAAAAGTGGATCAGCCTCTGGCGCATAGCGGCCGTCGGCAACCGCGCCGATCATGACGGTATGGGTGGAGAACCGATGATGCTCGATCAAGCGGCAATCCAAGGCGAGCAGAGCTGATTTCAGTACTGGGGCGCCGGTCGAAAGCTCGCCCCACGCACCGGAGCGGAAGCGGTCTTCGCCACGCAAGTCGGTTTGGCCAGCAAAGACGGTTGCCAGTTCATCATCGGCTGCGCGCAGAAAATTCACGCTGAAGGCGCCGGCTGCCAGGATTGGTTCGTGGGCGCTTGCACGCTGATTGATGCAGGCCAGAATCGCGGGCGGCTGGTCAGACAGCGAATTCACCGCCGTTGCCGTCAGACCGGTGCGCGCGCCCGGATGACCCACAGCGATCACGGCAACCGCGCCGGCGTGATTGCGCAGCAGCGCCCGAAATTGATCGCCGTCCATATTCGCCTCGCTCAATCCGATCTTGGTGCCGGTCAACCCGGTCTTGTCTTTGTGCGGTGTTGGTCGCCGTTGTTGATGATCGCATGTGGGCATTGGTTCATGCTTCGACCAGTCGCGCGCGAACGCCCAACGCGCCAACATCAAACGTACGCAGCACGCCTTCTGAAGGATCAAGCGGGATGCTCAGATGCCCGATCCAAAACGCGATCGGGCTGGCACACATTATCGCCAAATCGGCCTCATGCGTCGGGCGATCCGCCTGTGCGCCAGTCGTAGCGCTCGGCGCGCGGCATCCCGAGGTTCTCGCGCAAGGTCTTGCCAGCGAAGGCATCGCGGAACAGGCCCCTGCGCTGCAATTCCGGAACGACCTTGAGCCCAAAGTCCTCGTAGGCACCTGGAACGTGCGTTGCGGCGATGACGAACCCGTCGCAAACGCCCGAGACGAACCAGTCGGCCATCTCGTCGGCAATCCGTGAAGGCGTGCCACAGAAAACCGGGAACTCATCGATCGTGCCGCGCCGGGAATGGACGATGAAGTCCTCAAGCGTTGGGTTGGCGGAACCTGATGCGGCAACGACGCGGTCGAGAATGGCGCGCAAACCAGAGATCGCACCCAACTCCTCGTCCGTGAAAGGCTCGTCCATGGCTTTGCTGCCGAAATCAAAATTCAGCGCTTCCGACAGCAAGGACAGCGCGTCGACCGGCTTGGCGAGTTCGGCAATCTCAGCGCGCTTATCGGCAGCTTCCTGTTCTGTTTCGCCGGGGATCACATAAACGGCTGGCAGGACCGGCACCGCATCGGCCACGCGCCCGGCTTGGGCGACGGTTTGGCGAAACCCCTCGCGCAAGCGCTCGCCGACGGCTTTGTTTGGATAAACGGCGAATACAAGCTCGGCCCATTGCGCCGCGAAGGCCTGCCCCCGGCCGGACTGGCCCGCCTGCATGATGACCGGTCGCCCCTGCGGTGTCCTTGGCACGGTAAATGGCCCTTGCGATTGAAACCATTTTCCAGCGTGGCCGAGCGGTGACACCTTTTTCGCATCTGCGAAATGGCCCGAGGCCCGATCGACCTGAAGGCTGTCATCGCCCCACGTGTCCCAATGGCCCAGCACAACACGCATGAATTCGTCGGCGCGATCGTAGCGCTGATCATGGTCCAGGTGATCGGCTTGCGAAAAATTTCGCGCTTCTGAGGCATTAAGGGAGGTCACGACATTCCACGCCGTCCGCCCGCCGAGCATGTGGTCAATCGAGGCGAAAACGCGGGCCACATGAAATGGCTCATAATAGGTGGTCGAATATGTGCAGCCCAGGCCCAGGTTTTCGGTTGCCATGCCCATCGTCATCATCACAGCCGCAGGGTCCATTTTGACAACGCGAATACCGTTTTGAAGCGCAGCTTGTGCGTTGTGGTTCAAGATATCCGGCAGGGCCAAACGATCGTCGAAGAAAGCAAGATGCAGCTTTGCGTCTTCGAGAATGCGCGCGATGCGCTGGTAATATGCGGGCGACAGGAAATCGCGAGCGGCTTCGCGGTGGCGCCATGAGCCAACATAGTTCGTGCAGTTTTGCGCCTGGAGGAAGCCAACCAAAATCATTTGTCGGCGCATTTCCACACGATCTGACATTCCACCCTCCCGAACACGCTTTTACGTTTTGGCTGCAATCGCGCCTGTTTGCTTCGCGGGTGAGTGTTGCCGCTAATTCCGGTTCTGCAAAGGGCAACGGCTGGCGTTTTTGTCATGCGCGCTATGCAACGCCGGGTGCCGCGATTGCGTTTGGCGCGCAGTTCAGCTTGGCGCCGCAAGGGTGCACAGAGATGCGCGCGGTGGGCCGATATGCGGGATGCGCGCGGCCTCACCGCGCCGGCTTGGACCAGGCCGTAAACTCTTGGCCGCGATCTGCTGCGGCGCAAAAGAACGCCGCAAGCCATCGGCTGCGGGCAGAAAAATGTGCCAACGGTTCATCCACAATTGCTGCACCGCGCAAACGCGTTTCGTTGATCCCACCTGGAAGCCGCGCAAGGATGCGTGTGGCGAAGTGTCATCGGAGGCGGTTGGGTCCATGAGCATGCACCATATTCTAATGACCGGGAGCTTGCTCGACGAACTTGGCATGCCGATCGATGAGCACTTCACAGTGCATCGATACTACAAGGCCGATGACCGCTCGGCGCTGCTGAAAGAGGTCGGCGCCGACATAACTGGCATTTGCACGGGCGGGGCCGGAGACCCAACCGACGCGGCACTGATGGACCAGCTTCCAAACCTCAAGATGGTCGCGAACTTCGGGGTCGGCTATGACACGGTGGACGCCAAGGCAGCGGCCGCGCGCGGGATCATTGTTACCAACACACCGGATGTCTTGAGCGCCGAGGTGGCCGACACGACGCTTGCGCTCTTGCTCATGACGGTGCGCGAATTGGGCCTGGCGGAGCGGTATGTGCGCGATGGCCGTTGGGCGCGTGATGGCAATTATCGGTTAACGCCGCTGACCTTGCGCAATCGGCATGTCGGAATTGCCGGACTGGGGCGCATCGGGCGTGAAATCGCACGCCGTTGCGAGGCGTTTGATCTGCAAATCTCGTATTTTGGAAGAACGCCGAAAGAGGGCGTGCCTTATACTTTTTATACGGATCTGACGGCGATGGCGGCAGATGTCGATACATTAATCCTTGTCACGCCGGGGACAGCGCAGACGCAGAATATGGTGAACGTGGATGTTCTCAACGCGCTTGGCCCGGACGGCGTCGTTGTGAATATCGCGCGGGGTTCGGTGGTTGATGAGCCGGCTTTGATAACCGCATTGAAGTCTGGAACAATTGCCGCTGCCGGGCTTGATGTCATGTGGAATGAGCCGAACATCAATCCGGAATTGCTGGCGCTCAAAAATTGCGTGTTGCTGCCACACGTTGGCTCGGCCTCCCAACACACCCGAGAGGCCATGGGTCAGCTTGTCATCGATAATCTCAAAGCGATGGCAAGCGGCGCAGCCCCGTTAACACCCGTGCCCGAGACGCCATTCCAAGGTTGGTCAGATTAGAACAATGCGGCGGGTTTTTATCAATTATCTCGAAAGCGTCATGAAACGCCTTGGACGCTTTTGCTCAAATTGGAGCCAGTGCGTTTCCAATCCGGTAACGGTTGTTGGACATGTTATTGGCAAATTGTGCCGTTGTCATTTGCGACAGCGCAAAGGGTCGATGTTTGCGTGTGCACGGGCGGCACCTGGATCAAACGCTTCACGCCGTATCTGGAACGATGCGGTACGCCTGAAACCGGCGATGCCATGGAGACTGGCTTGAACCATTCAGCCGCAGCCGCCCAGGAGCGCGTGGTCGCCACGCGTGTCAGCGTCGCCCGCCCAGGGCTGACCGCAAAGTTCTTCAGCCTGTCGCTTATTGTGGTCGTGCCGATCGCATTCTGGCTGTTTGTATTCCATGCGATTGCCTGGATGGCAGGTGGCGGCGTGCCGCTTTGGCTTTCGGTTGGACTTGTAGTCGTGGCCTCAGCGATCCTTGTGCCCGTGTGGGCCATTTTCAACCTGGCCTCAACGGATCACAATCCGTAGTTGCCGGATTGCGCATCGAAGTTCGGGCCAGGGCGGGCCTGTGTGAGGCGGATTTTTAGTTCCCGGCCCGCGGCATCATCGCGCCGTCACGCCGCCGGCCACGTCAGCCCAGGATCGCTGTCGGGCGGCGCCGGCCATGCGGCGCACGGGAGATTGCACAGGCCGCCGACGAAATACCGCTTGAAGCCACTTAACTGACGGCGCCCCAGCTACACACCAAGCGGCGGCAGGATCGGCGCTCGCTGCCGTCACCGGCAATGTCACAGCGCGTGCGGACGAACCGGCACGTGCGACACGAATATGCCGAAATGCATCCACGATAGACGCCGCCGCGCTGGAACCGACATTGACGGATCGTCTGGCATACGCGGCCATTATCGATCTGAGGCGCGATTTGCGCGGTTGCGACTGGAACCGACGAGCCGAGGCCGCAAAGTGCGGCCAGCACGAAGGCAGCCAGTTTTGCCGCCCCAGGCGCAGGGCCGCTGTTTGGGAAGACCTGACGAACGCTCATGAACGCGCCTCCAATTTTCACTGAGGCGCAGCTTTTCGAAGGCGACCGGCCGTTGCAACGCCATCTCGCCGATGGGGTGGGTGTGACTGTGGAGGCGATGCGTGAAGGCCACGCACCTGCACAGCGGATCGTAGTCCTGTGCCGAACTTGCGCGGCCCGGGCTTCAGAGCCCAGAGCCTCGTGTTCTGTGCGCTAGCCGGCCGTGGCATGGGTTGCAGCGGCTTCGGAGGCGATCACCGTGCTGACCGGCACGGGTTCAGGACGCGGCGCACCAGGCTGCACGCAGGCCATGTAATCCTCAAGCATCGTCTGGCACACGACGCCTGGCTTGAACACGACGTCGCCAATCGAAGCGACCGGCGTGACTTCAGCGGCCGTGCCCACGATAAAGCACTCTTCGAAGTCTGAGAGTTCTTCCGGCATGATAACGCGGTCGATGACCTCATAGCCCCGCGCCTTCGCAAGCCCGATCACCGTTCGCCGGGTGATCCCGTCTAGGAAGCAATCCGGCGTCGGCGAATGCAGTTCGTTGCCTTTGACAAGGAAGATGTTTGCGCCAGTGCACTCCGCGACCCGGCCGCGCCAATCGAGCATCAGCGCATCGGCATAGCCGGCCTGTTCGGCGCGATGTTTCTCAAGCGTGCAGATCATGTAGAGGCCGGCGGCTTTGGTGCGCGCAGGCGCCGTCATCGGATCTGGCCGGCGGTACTTTGCCCAGGACAGCCGGATGCCCTTCAGGCGTTCTTCCATCGGGAAGTATGAGCCCCAGTCCCAGGCGGCGACGGCGAGATGGATCGTGTTCTTTTGCGCCGAGACCCCCATCATCTCGCTTCCCCGCCAGGCGATCGGGCGGACATAACAGTCAACCAGGTTATTGGCGGCGACGGCTTCGCGGCAGGCAGCGTCGATTTCTTCGACACTGTAGGGGATCTCAAAGTCCATGGTCCGTGCGCCATCGACAAGGCGCTCAGTGTGCTCGGTCAACTTGAAGATTTCGCCACCATAGGCGCGCTCGCCCTCGAAAACCGCGCTTGCATAGTGCAATCCATGGGTCAGCAAATGAACGGTCGCCTCGCGCCACGGCACGAGCTTGCCGTCCATCCAGATCCAACCGTCGCGGCTATCATAGGGAACAAACGCAGCCATCTTGGGTCCACCCTGCCTGCAACACCCGCCAACCCCTTGGTGGTCAGGCGTTTTATCTTCGTTGTTGGACGTTATGCTTGGACCCCGCCGGGCCAGAAATTGGCGGAAAAGCGGGCATGAGGCACGTCACATAAGGTTGCCAGCGGTAGCGGTCGATGCCTAATAAGTCAATATGGCTGACCTAAATCGAAAGCCGGTGCCGGCTCGATCTTTCATCGAAATGGATGCCGATGAGGCTGACGCTGGGCGATCCGACCTTGGGCCGCGGCGCGGGCCTGCGCATGAACTGGCGACAGCGCATGCTAACGGGTCTGATCCATCGCTGATCGACTTGATCGAGTGGCTGTTCTTTGCGTATCGCGATTTCACCAACGAGGCCGACAGTCTGCTTGCGACGCGTGGCTTCGGACGCGCACATCACCGGGTTCTGCATTTCGTCAATCGGCGGCCCGGGCTGCGCGTGGCAGATCTGCTGGAAATCCTCAACATTACCAAGCAGAGCCTTGCACGCGTCCTCAAGCAGTTGGTTGATGACGGCTATGTGGTTCAGCATCCCGGCGAGACCGACCGCCGCGAACGCCATCTTTATGTAACGCCGGCTGGAGCGGAGCTGGCAAAAACGCTTGAGGTCATGCAGGAACAACGCCTAGCCGGTGCATTGTCTGCAGCCGGGCCTAGGGCACATGAGACGGTCGAGGCGTTCTTGCGTGCTCTTGTCGATCGTGATCGACAGGGCGATGTTGCGGCCCTGATCGCGGCCGGTCGGTCGGTTCGCTCAGATGCCGACGAAACGCATGCGCCTGGTGCGACCGGTGGCGTGGTTCAGGGCGGCGAGGGCGACTTGAGCAAGCCCAGGCAGGCCTGAAATGGGCGGCGCTACATGCGCAGCCGGCCACTATTGATCGCCGCACCGCGGTCGCATCCAATGTGACGATGAAAGCCAATCGCCCGCACGGCTTGCAAGCCCAAGCGTTGTTAGTGGAGACAGGATATGGCCGATCTTCGCCAAGACACTGCTGATCCTAACGAACCGGGTCGCTCCCGTGACGAGCCGGCTGCGCGGCCGGTGCCCACGAACCCGGGCAAGGGGAGCAACGCTGCTTTGCCTGATGACGCGCCGCACGTGCTGATTGTCGATGACGACGAGCGCATTCGCAGTTTGTTGTCGCGGTTTCTGGTCGACAACGGTTTCAGGGTCACTTCGGCCTGTGATGTCGCCGCGGCGCGTGCGGCGATGGGTGGTCTCGCCTTCGACCTTCTCGTTCTCGATGTCATGATGCCTGGAGAAAGCGGGCTTGATCTGGCGCGGTCGTTGCGTGCCGATGGCTCGCCGGTGCCGATCTGCCTGCTGACGGCAAATTCAGAACCCGAGCAGCGCATTGAAGGGCTTGAAACCGGTGTCGATGACTACGTCGCCAAACCGTTTGAGCCGCGCGAATTGGTGCTTCGGCTGCAAAACATTCTGCGCCGCGGACAGGCCGGGCGGCCCGTCGACCGCGAAGAAATCACGATGGGCGCGTTCACGTTCCACATCGAGCGCGGCGAACTGCGCAAGGACGACGAATCAATCAAATTGACTGAGCGCGAACGCGAATTGCTGCGCCAGTTCGCAATGCGACCGGGCAACCCGATCGCCCGGCACGAACTCGCGCCGGATGAAACCACGGGGTCTGAACGCGCGATTGATGTGCAGATCAACCGGTTGCGACGGAAAATCGAAGCGGATCCGACAAATCCCGTCTACCTGCAGACGGTGCGCGGCAAGGGGTATATCCTCTATACCGACTGAACGAAGACGCCGCTCCGCGGTGCTTTGCAGAGATGTCACTGACTGGTGCCACAAGAGGTGCTGCAGTCAGTCCCCAAGGGAGCTTCGGCGAGCCCAATGGCGACGACAACCGACCCGCGCGAGTTGACGGCCCTTGGCGGCCTGCGCAGCTATGTCTGGTCGCGCCTCAAGGGCGTGCCTGGGTTTTTGTGGGGGTATTTCAGCGAGTTCGTACCCAAGGGTCTATATGCGCGGGCGCTGATCATTATCATCGCGCCGATCGTGATGCTGGAAGGCGTGATCGCATACGTGTTCTTGGAGAGCCATTGGCAGGCCGTGACACGGCGCCTTTCTGAAGCCACGGCCCGCGATGTTGCCGCGTTGACGCAGCTTTACCGCGAATACGACCGCAACGATGATTATCGCCAGCTCACTGGCTTGGCGTTGGACCGGCTCAATATTGCGCTTCAGGTTCTGCCACCGGGGGATCTACCAACAGAGCAGCCCAAACCGTTCTTTGCGTTGCTTGACCAGACCCTGTCCAACGAGATCCAGGACAAGCTCAAAGGCGTGCCTTACTGGATCGACACGGTTGGTCGATCCAAGCACGTTGAGATCCGCATCAAACTTGACGATGCGGTCCTGCGCTTCATTGCGCGGCGCAGCCAAACGTATGCGTCCAACTCACACATCTTTCTGGTGTGGATGGTTGTGACGTCGATCGTTCTATTGTCGGTTGCGATCTTGTTTTTGCGCAATCAAATCAAACCGATCCTGAAGTTGGCGGATGCGGCTGAGGCTTTTGGTAAAGGACGTATCAGCCCGCAAACCGAGATCCGAGCGCGGGGCGCGCGTGAGGTCCGCCAGGCGACGATGGCCTTCATGGAAATGCGTGATCGGATTTCGCAGCACGTGGAACAGCGCACCACCATGCTTGCCGGCGTGAGCCATGATTTGCGCACTGTCTTGACGCGGTTCAATCTTCAACTTGCGTTCATGGACGACAGCGCGGAAGTCCAGGCTCTGCGCAAGGACGTCAAGGAAATGGAGCAGATGCTCGCCGATTACCTGGCGTTCACGAAAGGTGACGGGGGCGAAGATGCCGAAGATACCGACCTCGGCGTTCTGTTGCGCGAAGTCCATGACCGGGTTCAAGTTCTCGACGCCGATATCTCTTTGAAACTGCCGGGCCGCGGACGTGAATTGTCGGTTCCGCTGAAGCGGCACGCCTTCAAGCGAGCGCTGACCAACTTGATCAGTAACGCGGCGCGCTATGGTGATACGGTGACCATCCGCGCCGTCAGTGGCCGGCGCATCATCCGGATCGATATCGAAGACGACGGGCCTGGCATCCCACCACACGAACGCGAGAACGTGTTCAAGCCGTTCTACCGAATTGATGCCGCGCGCAGCAGCCAAGACGGCAGCCATAGCGGTTTGGGTCTTGCGATTGCCCGCGATATTGCGCGCAGCCACGGTGGCGATATCACGCTGGCGTCAAGCACGCTTGGCGGTTTGCGCGCCTCGATCACCATTCCACGGTGACGGC
>CAZOGY010000022.1:0-4827 GCA_964579305.1 uncultured Hyphomicrobiaceae bacterium | reverse complement strand
TGGCGGTCAGTGCAGGCGAGCGCCGTTCGGGACGGGTTGATCCGGTCGGATCAAAACAATCGCGCCGTCCGGATCGGAAAAGCCCAGGACAAGCACCTCGGACATGAACTTACCGATCTGGCGCGGCGGGAAGTTTATGACCGCCACAACTTGCCGGCCAAGCAGCGCGCCTGGTTCGTAATGATGTGTGATCTGCGCTGAGCTTTTTTTCTCGCCGATGTCCGGCCCGAAATCGATCCTGAGCTTGATGGCCGGTTTCCGCGCTTCGGGGAAGGGCTCGGCAGCGACGACCGTGCCGACCCGGATATCGATCTTCAAGAAATCGGCGAACGATGTTTCCGCTGGCCGATCGGTATCATCGCCGCTCATACCATTCTCCCGCGCGGCCGAACTGAAACGGACCGCGATGACGCGTGGCGCCGGTGCGTCGCTGTGACGGCGCCAAGCAGCCAATCAGGCTGCGATCAGTTGGTGGGGCCGCTGGCGCCAGGGGCAGGATCGGCAGGACCGACATCGGGTACGATATCGTCATCCAGATCCTCATCGCGGCCTCGCCGGCGCCCTTGTGCCGCGCGCTGGAAACCGCCCCTGATCGCTTTGCGAAACCGATCAACCGTATCGCACGCCTGTTCCAGTCCCGACATCGCACTTTCGCCACGCCGCAATCGGCGGTCGAGGGCTGCCATGGTCTTGGCTTGGCCTGGATCTTCGTCCTCCAGCCAGATCTTGAAGACCGACCCGAACAGGCTTGCCAGGCCGATGCTGCGCAGCACGCCACGGGGGCCGTCGCCGTCAAGGCCAGAAGCAAGCAACATCCAGCGCTGCGAATTGAGATACGACCCTGCAAGTCCGCTGTCGAACTGAACGTCTTCGTTGATCGATCGTAACGCCGCCTTATGCTCCGCCATCACGTCCAATCGCGCCATGACGACTTCGAAGAGAACATCGCGCGGACTTTCGCCTGGATCCGCCTGCGGCGGCTTCAACAGGACGGCCTCGTCGACAGCGCGCATATAGCCCGCGATGATCTGGGTCTTGGAGCCAACAGATCTGCGCAATTCGGCCAACGATATCCCGGCCTTATCGGCGATGTCGCGCATTGAAACATCACGCCACGGCCGCTCTGCAGCCAGCGCGAATGCCGCTGAGATAATCTTGCCTTTATCCGTCGTCAGGTCGAGCATGCGTGCCTCCGCGTTGTGCCCTCAAGACGTATGGCGGCAAGCTGCGGATTGGTAGGCCGCGCGTCGTCGCGGACGTCACTTGGGCACAGCGCTGGCCGATAATCCTATAATTCTGCCGTCTGGCAGTTGCGTTCGTCTCGGATACGGATCCGGTTTGGGGCGCCGGTCATCGCCGCTACTGCGCGCCAACAACCGAGCACCGATTAGGCGTTGCGGCGGACAACTTCGCCATCTTCCTTCGTGAACGTGTCCAGACTGCCTTCGGGCAAGAGGTCGAACACAGCTTCGGACGGGCGGCACAGCCGGGTGCCGCGCTGTGACACCACAATCGGCCGATTGATGAGGATGGGCTCGGCCATCATCGCGTCAATCAATGCCTCGTCAGACAGATCGGGATTATCGAGCCCCAAGTCGTGGTAGGGCGTGCCTTTTTCACGCAGCAAGTCACGGGGTGTGATCGCCATTTCGCCGAGCAGTTCAACCAACCGCGCACGCGACGGCGGCGTCTCCAGATACAGGATGACGGTTGGTTCGATGCCGGCGGCGCGGATCATCGCCAACGTGTTGCGCGATGTCCCGCAATTGGGATTGTGGTAGATCGTGATGCTTTCAGACATGACGTGTTCCTCGACCGTAATCCTTGGCGATTTTGCCGTGGCGTCGCCCATGCGCGTTCCAGGCGGGCTCGCCCGTAAGTCACTCCGCCGGTGAGCCTTGCGCTGCGCCTTTTTCCGCATCGCGCGGATACAGTGCAGCCGCGACCGCCACGGCCAGTGCGGCGCCCACGAGTTGCATCGCGATGAAAAGCGGAACGTTGGACGGGGCGATCCCAGCGAAGGTGTTTGACAGGCCGCGTGCGATCGTCACGGCGGGATTGGCGAACGAGGTCGATGAGGTGAACCAGTAGGCCGAGGTGATGAACAACGCGACACTGCTTGGCACAGCACTGGGCGCGGCACGCAGGGTCAGCAAGATCGTCAGCATCAAACCGAAGGTTGCGACGATTTCGGCGGTCCATTGACCAATTCCAGCACGGGCTTTCAGCGACGTCTGAAACACGGCCTCATCGAACATGACGTGTGCAATCAGCACACCGGCAATGCCGCCCAGGATCTGCGCGGCCAGATAGGGGACGACATCAACCGTCGCATGATCGCCCTTGAGCCAAAAACCGAAGGTCACGGCGGGATTGAAATGCGCGCCTGAGATCGGGCCGAACATGGTGATCAGCACAAACAAGATCGCGCCGGTCGGGATCGTGTTGCACAACAGGGCGAGGCCAACGTTCCCGCCAGCCAGACGTTCAGCCATGATGCCGGAGCCGACAACCGCGCCGAGCAAGAATGCCGTACCAATGAACTCTGCCGTCAGCCGGCGCGTGTAATCATTCGCCATTGATCTTGCCTTCCCCCGAGGTCATTCACCTATGCCGGCACTTATGCCGGCACTCATGCGTGCACTTATGCCGGCCGGTCGCAATGCGCCCACCGCAACGGCAGGGTGCTACAGCCGACCGTTCAAGACTACATGAAGTGTCGCATTGTCAACGGATAGCCGCGTTGGAAATCGCGCGGCGTATGCCCAAACCAGAGTGCGAGGACGCGTCGTCGCCTGTCAGGCTGAGAGCTCGCGGCTGCGATCGCGCGCGGCACGAACAGCGCGCTGCATAAGTTCTGTCAACTGCCGATCTTGCATCAAAACTTCGAGAGCGGCCTGCGTGGTGCCGTTCGGCGATGTCACGTTGCGACGCAAGGTAGCGGCGTCTTCGCCTGATCGCCGCAACAACTCGCCAGCGCCCGATACCGTCGCAACAGCAAGGCGCCGGGCCATTTCCTCATCAAATCCAACGTCCATGGCGGCTTCGGCCAGCGCTTCGGCAACGTGAAAGATATACGCTGGTCCGGAACCGGAAACGGCGGTCGCCGCATCGATCAGATCTTCGGCCTCAACCCAGGCGACGTCGCCCAGCGCCGACAGAAGTTGGTCGCAAAGCGCTTTGTCATCGGCGCCGACGGCATCATTGGCGAAACATACCGTCATCCCCCGGCCGATCGCCGACGGCGTGTTGGGAATGGATCGGACGATCGGTGCGCCGCCGGGCAGATGCTTGGCAAAGCTTGCGACCGTCTTGCCGGCTGCAATCGATAGAACAATGGTCTTTGCGGTATTCAGTGGGGCGGTAACAAATGGGGCGGTAATCAGCGGGGCTATCTGCGCAAAGACCTCGTCCATGATTTGGGGCTTTACCGCCATCAGGATCAAAGCGGGCGGGACCGTTACGTCGTCAGCTGAGAGATGATCGACCCGCCGGATACCGGCCTGCGCGAGCAGCTCTGCGATCTGCGCGGACGGTGCGGGTTCCTGCACGATAATGCCGCTGGCCGGCACGCCGCTGTCGAGCCACCCGCGCAACATGGCCCCGCCCATGTTTCCGCAGCCCACGAGTACGATTGGTCCCGATTGTGGCATGGTGACTTCCTCCGCCTGACGGGCTGACCGTGTCATGCGATGCTTGCGTCGCGCAACGTCGGGTTGAAGCAGGCGGCTTCAGGCCTGCCCATCGGTTTCAAACATGGTCGAGATCAGCGCCTCGCGCGGGGCCTTTCCGGCCCAAACCACGAATTGAAAGGCCTGATAGTAACGTTCGCAGGATTCTAAACCGGCTTTCAGAAGCGCCTCGCACTGGCGTTCGGTGAGGTTGGCGTCATTGAGAAGCAAGCCATGGCGGAACATGACAAGTCCATCGCTCGCCCAAACATCGAAATGGCCAATCCACATCTGTTCATTGATTTGCGCGATCAAACGGTAGACGTCGTTAATCCGGTAATCAGGCACCTTGAAGTCGAATGCGCATGCCAAATGCAGTGTTTCAAGATCATCACGCCAATGATTGGTGATATGATAATCAGCCCAGGTGCCGGCCACCACTAAGTTCAACTCTTCATCACCCAGACGCTCGACGGCCCAGTCATGTCGGTTTGCCAACTGCTCGATCATATCGATCGGGTGGCGCCCCGTGCGGCGCGTCGATGCGGCGATGCCCATGCGCGATATTCCCTGTCCGAATGTGTGTTGCCCGCGCCGATCTGAGAACGACACCGCAGCCATGTTTTCTCAATCGGGCGGGGCCAGCGCAGGCCAACCCAGCTCCGATGTGGGCGGACACAACCAGCCGGTGGAACGAGTCGCAATCGGACCAGCAGTATCTCCACGGGCAAAATCTGTTTTTAAATCGCCATTGACACGCGGCGTTTAGGTCTTGGCAGACATCATTGCGCATCGAGCTTTGCTTCAAGGGCGGCGATACGGGCTTCAAGACGCTCGTTTTCCTCGCGTGCTTTTTGCGCCATTTCCCGAACGACTTCGAAATCCTCGCGCTTGACCACGTCCATGTCGGCCATCAGCCGCTCAGCCTGGCCGCGCATGATGGTCTCGACTTCGCGGCGGGCACCTTCCGCCGCCCCAGCGGCGCCGGACATCATCCGGGCCAACTCGTCGAACAGGCGGTTGTTGGTTTGCGGCATTGGAACGTCTCCTGACGGTGTTGATAGCTTCGGCCGATGGCGATTGCAGCGCGCCCGCCCGCGAAAGCCCGTTGATCTATCTAAAGCGTGTCGCATGAAATGCGCCTCGCTTTAGCTCT
>CAZOGY010000021.1:14952-34147 GCA_964579305.1 uncultured Hyphomicrobiaceae bacterium | reverse complement strand
TTTTCGTGTCGATGTTTCGAACACGAACATCGACGGCCCGGGCCGCTTTGTGGCCATGGGGCGCGAAGCCGATTGGATGCGACACGCTTTAGCTTTCGGGATTTTCCTGATCACGCGCTGGCACAAAAAGGGTGCCGCTTATCCGCGCAAGTCTGAGAGCACCTCGTCAAGAGCCTCCTCGCACATGTCGAGGTCAGCGTCGGTGCCAACGCCAATGCGGATGCAACGGTCCAATGGTGACACGCCCGGCATGCGCACGAAGATACCGCGCGACAAAAGCCCATCGAGCACGGCTTTGGCGAAGTTGCCGTCCCGACCACAATCGACGGTGACGAAGTTGGTGCCAGATGGGATTGGCTGAAAGCCGAATTTCCGCACCATGTCGGCAATGCGCGCGCGTGATGCGGCTGCTTTTTCGACGGTGGCCGTCAGATAGGCTTGGTCTTGCAGCGCGGCCAACGCGCCCGCCTGGGCAATGCGATTGATGCCGTAGTGGTTTCTGACTTTCTCAAACTCTGCAATCAAGCCGGCCTCGCCGAGGCAATAGCCGATGCGCGCGCCGGCCATGCCGTAAGCCTTCGAAAACGTTCGGAACCTGACGACCTGCGGATTGGTGACGTCGATCGCCGGCGCTGTGCCCGCAGGCGCTGTCTCGACGTAGGCTTCATCGAGCGCAAGCACCGTGCCGGCCGGCAAGTCGCGCACAAGCCCATCGACGTCACGTGCCGACCACCACGTCCCCATCGGATTGTTTGGGTTTGACACATAAAGCAGGTGGGCGTCGTTCAAGCGCGCAGCATCGAGTAAGGCGGCCAAGTCCTCGCGGTCGTCGCGCATGGGGACTTTGATCAGTCGCCCACCGCAGGCCGCGACATGGAAATTGAATGTCGGATAGGCGCCATCGGTTGTGATCACCGTGCGACCGGGCTCGACAAGGAGGCGGTTGATCAGGCCAAGTCCGCCGTCAATACCCTCGATGATGACCACGTTGTCTGGTGCCACGCCGTGATGCGCAGCGATGGCCTGCTTCAGATCAAAGTTGTCCGGATCGCAGTATTTCCAAACCTCGACGGCGGCCGCCTGCATGGCAGCGATGGCACTTGGCGAGGGTCCGAACACGCTTTCGTTGGCACCAATGCGCGCGCGAAAAGGCGCGTGGCGCGCCCGTTCTTGGGCTTCAGGGCCGACGAATGGAATGGTTTTTGGCAGTTCGGCCATCACGCGCGTCAGACGCGGTGCGGATCTGGCAGACATGGCGGGTGACTTTGCTATCAGAGCTTGAGCGGCGCGGAATTGGCGGAAAGCTTAGCCCACGGGACGGCTGCTACAAAAGCCCCAACTCGGCCAGTTCGCGACGCATCGCCGGCGGCATTTTGCCAATATCGTCACTTTGATCGCGACCGCCTGCGAGATCCGGGGGCGCATCTTCCGGCGCAAGATACCGCCAACCCTGGAAGGGTTTACGCGGGACCGGTCGCACTGCCACGAGTTCTGGATCGAGCTTGATCAGGCAACAGGGTGTCCCGTCCTCCTTCGCGCCGTCGCCGAAGCCGACGATGCGCTGGCGAACCTGAATGACGCCTTTGATCACCCAGTAGATCGATCCGCCATCCAAGATTTCAGGCTGACGCTTGGGCACCATGCGTGTCGTATGCCAGAACTCCGGCGAGCCATAGAGCCGCTGATGCAGGTCACGCCGGCTCTTTTGCCAGCCGCGCAAATCGTCGACGCTTTCAGCGCCAACGCATAATTTCACGATGTGAATGGTCATTTGACCCGTCTGATGCCTCACCCACTTACCGCGGGCGACAACGCCGCCACGACTGCGCCAGAGCTGACCTGATCGCCTTCGGCCACGTGGACATTGGCGATCATGCCCTCGCGCGGGCTTGTGAGCACGTGTTCCATCTTCATTGCTTCGACGATAGCAATGCGTGCGCCCGCCGCAACCGCCTGACCGGCAGTCACAAACAGCTTTGCGACCCGGCCGTTGATCGGCGCGCGCACCGTGTCATCGGTGTCACCAGCCGTCTCGCTTACGGCAAAATCTGGCCACGAAATCACAGCTTGGCGCAGGCCCTCAAGAACGTACACACGCCCATCTGCCACGACGTGGTCGTGGGCACCGAGATCAACAGCGACTGGGTAGGGCAAAGGCGCCTCAGCACCGTCGCCGTGGACTTCGTCGCGGCCGGGTTCTGCGTCCTGGACGTGTCCGGTCTTGAAGCCTTCGCTGTCCCAAACGGCGATGAACCGCTGCGGCGCTCCGTTCTGGACCACGTCAAAGACGGTCTGGCGAGACGGCGAGAGCTGAAAGCCATCATCAGCGCACCAAGGCGACCAGTCGTCGTGGCCCGAGGTGTTTGCCGCGGCGCGTTCGCGCAGCAAAAGTGCGCCGCCGAAGCCGCAAGCCCCGGGACGGTCAGCGTCGAGCAACTGATCAATCGTTTCCTCGATAAAGCGCGTGTGAATGCGGCCGGCGCGGACGTCGCTATTGGACAGCAAGCGCTCAAGCAATTCCATGTTGGTATGCGGCCCGAGAACTTTGGAGTGCCGCAGCATGTTTGAAACAGTTTCCAATGCGCTGTCGCGGCCTGCGAACACGCTTGCCGTCGACCCAATCGCTTTGGCAAGCAGCGAATCGTAGACTTCCGGCACAACATCGCCAGCCTCGAACCCAGTATCGACCCGGTGATTAGGCGCGCTGGTATGCATCTGGAATGCCAAAAGTTTGCCCGATTGCGGCCGGAAACCATCGCGCGGGTTTTCGGCACAAATCCGTGCCTCGACGGCGCAGTCGCGTAGGTCGATTTGGGCTTGCGCGGGCAGCTTATGTCCGCCCGCAACAAGGAATTGCCAGCGCACGAGGTCATGGCCGGTCGCGATCTCCGTGACCGGATGCTCAACCTGCAGGCGGGTATTCATTTCAATGAAGTACCAATTGGCCTCGTTATGCAGATCAACCCCTTCGACCAGAAACTCCACCGTGCCGGCATTTTCGTAATTGACATGCTTGGCAAGGCGCACGGCCGCCTCGCACATTTTCTGGCGCAAGACCGGTGACATGCCAGGCGCAGGCGCTTCTTCAATGATTTTTTGGTTCCGCCGCTGAAGCGAGCAGTCGCGCTCATAAAAATGGACAACCTGCCCGTGGCTGTCGCCAAAAACCTGAACCTCGATATGGCGCGCCGTTTCAAGCAGTTTTTCTATCAACATACGATCGTTGCCGAACGCGCCTTGTGCTTCGCGCTTGGCGCTTTCAAGGGCGTCGGCAAAGTCATTGGGCGAATGAACCCGCCGCATCCCGCGTCCACCGCCACCTGCGACGGCCTTGATCATCACGGGATAGCCAATGCCTGCGGCCTCGCTGGCAAGCCGTTCGGGCGATTGATCGTCACCATCGTATCCGGGGATGGTGGGCACGCCTGCCGCCCGCGCAATTTCCTTGGCGCTGGCCTTTTCGCCAAGTGCACGCATGGCAGCGCCGGAAGGACCGATAAAGGCGAGACCGGCGGCTTGGACGGCATCGGCAAATTCGGGATTTTCAGCCAGAAAGCCATAGCCGGGATGGACGCAATCACAATGCATCTGCAGGGCTGCGTCGATCAGTTTATCGATGCGCAAATAGCTTTCGTTGGGCGCTGAAGGGCCGATGTAAACCGCTTCGTCGGCAAGGCGAACATGGCGCGCGTGCGCGTCAGCATCGGAATAAACCGCGACCGTCTCAAGCCCGATAAAGTCAAATTGGGCTGCGCTGATAATGCGGCACGCGATTTCGCCGCGGTTGGCGATCAAAACGCGCTGGAAAGGCCCTTCGATGGGCATGTTGAGATCGTTCATGGTGCCCGCGTCTTTCCTCTCCGCCACAGCGTGACAACCGCCAGATCAGCCGCCTTGCCGGCGGCAACTTCCCGTGTACTGGGCGACAACGGGCTGACCAACCACGGCCAGGTGACGCGAGTGGACGGCGGGCATTGGTTTATCACTGCTGGCGGCGTCGTAAATCGTCGTCATATTCAAAAAGCCTTCATTGACGACTTCGAGAAAATGGTTGGCCGCAATCGCACGCACGACGCGAAGTTCACCGCGGCCCTGATCGGTGACCAATTCCGCGGTCTGGCGCGTCACGTCGATATTCTCGATGCGAAACGCCAAACGGGCTGCGCTTTCGGGTTTGAAGGTATTGCGTTCAAAGGTCTGCACCGCGCCGTTTGTAAACTCGCACACAATCGCGCCCGTACGCTCGGCGGCTTGCGCGGAACGCAAACCATCCGCCAGCGTGATGCCGCTGGCCAGAACGGCCGAATAAAAAAAGCAGGTTCGGTGCAGGTTTGGCATTGCCATTGTTCAAGTCCTTCCAATTGAGCGGGCCGGTGTGGACCGGGTGGTCGTTTACATGCGAAACACACCAAAGCGGGTTTCTTGCACGGGGCCATTCAGACTTGCTGCCAGCGCGAGGGCGACCACGCGGCGCGTCTCCCGCGGGGCAATGATCCCGTCATCCCAAAGCCGGGCTGTGGCGAAATACGGGCTCCCCTCACGCTCGTACTGCGCGCGTATTGGTGCTTTGAATGCCTCTTCGTCAGCGTCCGCCCAAGGCGTTCCAGACGCTTCAAGATTATCGCGCCGTACGGTTGCAAGCACGCTTGCGGCTTGCTCACCGCCCATCACTGAAATGCGGGCGTTCGGCCAGGAAAACAGAAACCGGGGTCCAAAAGCGCGGCCGCACATTGCATAATTGCCTGCACCATAAGACCCGCCAATGATAACCGTTATTTTCGGCACGTTCGCGCACGATACAGCGGTGACCATTTTTGCGCCGTGGCGCGCGATGCCCCCGCTTTCTGCTTCGCGCCCGACCATGAAGCCTGTGATGTTTTGCAAGAACAGGAGCGGGATGCGCCGCTGGCAAGCTAACTCAATGAAATGAGCGCCCTTTTGGGCACTTTCGGCATACAGAATGCCGTTGTTTGCAAGGATCGCAACGGGAAGCCCCTCGATGTGCGCAAACCCGGTCACCAGGGTCTCGCCAAACCGCGGTTTGAATTCGTCGAATTGCGAGCGGTCGACAAGCCGCGCGATCACTTCGCGGACATCGTATTGGGTCATTAAAGCGGTTGGGACGACGCCGTCGATCTCGTCGGGGTCGTAGGCCGGCTGTGCGGCGGCCTGCAGATTGACGTCGGGCTTTGTTTGCGGCGGCAAGGTTGCGACGATGCGCCGGAGGATATCCAACGCGTGATCATCGGAATTGGCCAGGTGATCGGCAACGCCGGACAAGCGCGTGTGCACATCGCCGCCACCAAGGTCTTCGGCAGTCACCGTCTCCCCGGTCGCCGCTTTGACAAGCGGGGGGCCACCCAGAAAGATCGTGCCCTGATTGCGCACGATAACAGCCTCATCCGACATCGCTGGGACGTACGCGCCGCCGGCGGTGCACGACCCAAGAACGGCTGCAAGCTGCGGAATGCCCTGCGCGGACAAGGTGGCCTGATGAAAAAAGATCCGTCCGAAATGATCGCGGTCTGGAAAGACGTCTGTTTGATGGGGAAGGTTGGCGCCGCCTGAGTCGACGAGATAGAGACACGGCAGCCGATTTTCGCGGGCAATTTCCTGGGCCCGCAAATGCTTTTTGACCGTCATTGGATAATAGGTGCCGCCCTTAACCGTTGCGTCATTGCAAACGATCATGCACAGGCGGCCGGCTACGCGGGAGATTGCCGTGATAAGGCCCGCGCCAGGGACGTCGTCGTCATACATTCCGTCCGCGGCGAGCTGGGACAATTCCAACAACGGCGCGCCCGGATCGATCAGATGATAGACTCGGTCGCGCGGCAACAGCTTGCCCCGTGCGAGATGACGTTCGCGGGCGCGTTGCGGTCCGCCGCGTCCGGCCGTTGCACGCTTTGCTTCAAGCTCGGAAACAAGTTCGCGCATGTGGGCGCGGTTTTTTTCAAACGCGTCGGACTGCGTTGAAATCTTGGACGACAATCGCGTCATGGCGGCTCCTTCTGCCGCCATAGCTCTTAAAGCGCACGCAGGCTCTTGCGCAACTGCCACGCGGGGGCGCGACCAGTTCAATCGCGTCGTCCAGCGCGTCTTTCAGCGCATCTGGCCCCGTGCATGGGCTTTCTATGATCAGGCCGCCGACGGCATTGCCACAGCCTGCGGCGCGCCAGCCTGCCCAAACCGTTCCGTCAACGCGTCGGCGCCGCCAATGTAGGCGCCATCGATCCAGATCTGGGGAACGGTGACCGGCGTGTGATGGCCGATCTTATCTTTGACACGCGGTATCATTTCATAGAGCGCGGCCGGGTCCTTCACGACATCGCGGTAGGTGTAGGCGACGCCGGCGGCGTCAAGCGTGTCCTTGGCGCGTACGCAGTGCGGGCAGCTTGCCTTTCCGAAAACGACATTGCCATGCAGCGCGGTGCGGCCGACGTATGCGTTCGTGACGGCTTCTGCGAGGAGACCGCGATTCAACGCGTGTCCCTGAGAAATCAGTTTGTCTTCGACGAACACGATTGGTGCATGCCAGCCGCCCTTCAAGAGCGGCCGATACCACTCCGTCAGCCATTCGCGCGTTTCCAGTTCAACGGGAATGCCGGCCAATTCGGTTGCGAACGTATCTTCGAGGATGTCAGTGGTCAGCGTGCATTCACCGCAGGGGATTTTGACCTTGAAGGGTCCCCATTTCCCAGCCCAGCGATAAAGCGTAACTTTGACTGGCTGTTCTGCGGCCGAGCGCGTGGCGTTTGACTTGCCCATGATTTGGTCCCTCGCAACAGTGTGATCACCGCGGCGTTGTGCGGTGACCTGAAACTGGCGCGTGGCGCCTGGCATTGCCAAACAACTCCAGTGACGTTCGCTTCAGGCACAACGCGCGGTTCCTCACGCCAGCGTTGGCAGGCCGTGAGCGTGGCCCGATCCGGCTTGGGAACCGTGGAACCGGCATGGGATCAAGTCTTGCTGCCGGGCGCACCCAGATCGGTGTCCACGTCGCCGCCGGCCTCCTTCCAGGCGCGAAAGCCGCCGATGATATGAGCAACCGGCTCAAGGCCCATGTCCTGCGCTGTCTTGGCGGCCAATACGGAGCGCAGTCCGCCTGCGCAGAAGAAAACGAAGCGTTTGTCTTCGGCAAACACCGGCTTGTGGTATGGGCTTTCGGGGTCAATCCAGAATTCCAGCATGCCGCGCGGGCAGTGAAACGCGCCAGGCACCCGGCCATCGCGCGCCAATTCCCGCGGGTCGCGCAAATCGACCAAAACGGTATTCTCATCGCGCCCTGCGGCGATGGCTTGATCCGCGCTCAATTCCGTAATCGAACTGCGCGCGTCTTCAACGAGCGAAGCGACTGATTTCTTAATGGTTTGCGGCATTGCTTTTGGCTCCCCATGGCGCGTGCGACCTGACAGGCCGAGACAGGTTGCGCCGGGCCAGAGGGCGACAGCAAGTGGGGCTTTGTGGCCACAGTCGCTGTGGTCACGGTTGACCGCGTCCGGGTGCGCGAATTGCGTCGTGTTGATGACACGATTCAACCGCTGTGTGGGGGCATGGTGCAGCGCAGCGTCAAGCGCCCCACCGAGAAAGGCGAAGGCCGAAATGGCAGGGACCGACAGGCAAGCGAACGCGAACGGGGCCGACGGATCATACGTCCTCTGTTTGGCGTGCGCGATTGCGATCGCCCTTGGCGGTTGCAGCATGAGCCTGCCAGCGCCATCGCCTGGTCTGGAAACCCAAGGTCTGAGGCGGCCCAATCCAAGCAAGGCTGGTTACGAGCTGTCGGCGGATGAGCAAAACCAGACGTGTCGGCGCATGACGGGGCGGATGCAGGTTCGCATTCTCCAGGTCCGTGATCGCGTCGGCGAAGTCGATGGCAGCGTGACGCAGTTCTTACGTGGGGCCGCCGCACTGGCCCGCGGCGCACCGTTCACGGGTGGGGGACTTGGCACCTCGGCGCAAGAACGGACCGCCAGGGATATTGCCGTTTTGAAAGCGTATAACCGGGCGCTAGCCCGCAAGGGATGCGCGTCGTTTGACCTTGAAAAAGAGTTGCAGCCGCAGCCGGGCAATCACATGCCCGTGCCCACGATTGAGCCGATTAAGCCTCAGCCAGAAACGCGGTAGGGTCACCTGCCTTCACGGCGCAGGAAACAGAGCTGATGAACGCCCGGTCAGCCAATAGGCGAGCAGGCCGATATACTCTTTGACCGCTGTGTCAGTGCGCTCAAGGCCAGTCCACAAGTTGGGCATTGCGCGATTGAAATCGCTTTCATCGGCTGTTCGATAGTCAACCGGCCAGGCGATGACCTGCCAGCCGGCTTTGCGGAACACGCCGACCGAACGCGGCATATGGAATGCCGAGGTGACCAACAAAAACCGCTGGCCCGATTTCGGTTTGACAAGCTCGCGGGTGCGTAGCGCGTTTTCCCACGTATTGCGGGACTGGCTTTCGATAACGATGCGCTGTTCGGCAATCCCAATATCGCGCAGGTAGTCGCGCACGGAATGGCCGGCGGTTTCAAATCGCAGCAGAATGCCGCCGACGCCCCCTGAAAAAATGATCGGCGCCTGGCCCGTCAACTTTGCCAATCGCGTCATTTCCAACATACGTTCGGCAGCTTGGTTGACCGCAATGGCGCCGCGACGGCGGCTCAATCGGCCGTCCTCAAATCCGCCAAGGACAATCACCCCATCGATCGGGCCAGCCGATGCGAGGCGATCGGCGACCGTAGTGCCGGCCGGCCGCGCAAAGCGATCCTCAAGCGGTTGGAGAAGCATCTGGCCAATTGGGGCAAATCCCAACACGACCAGGAGGATCAAACCGGCAAACGCGCATAGCCGGCCGAAGCGTACAAACCGGGTCAGGCTGGACGCCAACAGGCCGATTGCAATCAACAACCAGCAGATGTTGGACGGCGCGATGAAAAAGAAAATGATTTTGGACAGAAGGTAGAACATGTTGCACGGCTCCCCGATGCCATCGCTATGGCAAACGCACAATTCCCGCTCGTCGGTTTAGCGGCCGATCCTGAGAAGATCGATATTGAGACGCTCCGCGGACTTGCCGGACTGAACGCCATGCGCACCTGATTGGTCGATGCCGCCCTAAACTGCACAAAACGCGCTTTCGCTTTGGGCCGCTGGGGCCGTCACCGGTGGCAATGTGGAGGCCGGCCCATTTACCAAGGCAAAAAGCAAGCGCCCTGCTCGCTTGCACCGCATGCGAAGTGTCACGCGGAAGCCGTTCAAATGTCATAAGTCTTGGGCGAGCGGCAGCCCCGCAACATTCGAAGGCGCAAACCGGAGTTACCCCCTATGGCCAAATCCCCCCGCAAAGCGTCGAGCCGGCGCAGCACACCCAAACCGACCGTCGAGATCGAACAAGATCGCGGCAACGTGGCGCTCGGCGGTCACGGCAGCGAAGGCGATCTCATTTTGCGCAACACCGATGGCGCGCAAACCGTGCATATCGATGGCGGTGAAGCGAATTTGACGATCGGCGGCGCCGGTGCGGAAGGCGATATCGTTTGCCTGAATACCGACGGTGCTCAATCCGTCCACATTGACGGCGGCAGCGGCAACATCACGCTTGGCGGTGCGGGCGCGCAGGGCGACGTCGTGTTACTGAACCCGCGCGGCATGTGCACGGTCCACATCGACGGCGGCGAAGGCAATTTGGCGGTCGGCGGCAGCACGACCGACGGCGATATCGTCGCGCTCAATCACAAGGGCCAAGCCACCATCCATCTCGACGGCGGCGAGGGCAACGCCCGGTTCGGCGGCAACGGTTCTGAAGGCGACATCGGCCTGCTCAATACCAAGGGCAAACAGACCGTTCACATTGACGGCGGCCAGGGCAACATCACGATTGGTGGCAACACCGCGCAAGGCGATCTGACGGTCCTTAACGCGCGCGGCATGCAGACGGTCCATGTCGACGGTGGCGAAGGCAACATCACGATCGGCGGCGCGACGGCCGATGGCGACATCACGCTGCTTGATCATGCCGGCAAGCAAACGATCCATCTCGATGGCGGCGAAGGCAACGTGACGCTGGGGGGCAATGGTCACGACGGCGATATCATGATGACCACCTCGCATGGCGTCACGCGCATTGAGCTGGAAGCCCACAACGGTGCGATCCGGGCGATGAACGCCAGCGGCCAGACAACCGTCGAAATCATTGGCGAAAGCGGCGACATCCAGATCAAGGGCAAGGCGGTTAAGCCGGCCGATTACGTGTTCGGCGACGACTACAAGCTGCAGCCGCTCAATGAGGTCGCCTCATTCATCGCAGCGCACCGTCATTTGCCAGGCCTCGCCTCCGGCGCGGAGATGAGCCGTCAGGGCGTTGGGGTGGCCGATATGACGATGCGTCTGCTGGAGAAGATCGAAGAGCTGACGCTGCACACGATCGCGCTGGAACAGCGGATTGCAGAACTCGAACGCCAGGCACCGGGTGCGAACACTACAGGGCGCACAGCCAAACGGGCCAAAGCTCGGCAATAACCTTGCCTGAAAAATGACCTCTGCGCGCTTGAGCCGAGGTCACTTCGTGAAGGTAATGCGGCACAGCAACCCTACCGCGACAATTGACCTTTTCTGCACGCACGGGGCCTTTGACATCACTCCGAACGCATGCCAGCTTCCCGCCCATCGCAACTCCCAACTGCGATAGCTTCCGCAGGCAGCGACATGAGCGGTCGGCCCGCAGCGGCCATTGTGGGACCACGCCCGGCAGACGGTGTGGGCCACAGCGGTGCGGAAGCAGAGGAAACACTTGGAGGGTAATCCATGAAGAGCTTCGCCAAGGCGATCGTGGCCGGCGTGTCTGCGCTCGCCGTAACGGGCCTGATGGTCGACACTGCTGACGCGCAGAAGCGTGTTCGCTGGAAAATGCACTCAGCCTTCGCCAGCACCGTTGCCGTTCTCGGCAAGCCGCCGCTGCGCATCTCCGAAGCCGTCAAGCGCATGTCGGATGGCCGTTTCGACATCCGCGTGTTCGAGCCAGGCGCTCTGACCGGCGGTTACGCCTACTTCGACCCGGTCAGCCAGGGCGCGATCGACGCGGCTTTCGGCACGCCAGGTGCAAACCAAGGCAAGAACTCGGCTTACGCATTCCTTTCGTCATGGCCATTCGGTCCGTCGACGCCGGAATTCTACGCTTGGCTCATTCACGGCGGCGGCATCCAGATTGCTGAAAGCCTCTATGAAAAAGCCAACATCAAATACCTGCTTTGCGGCGTGACCCCGCCAGAAACGTCGGGCTGGTTCCGTAACGAAATCACGGACCTGTCGCAGCTGAAGGGCATGAAAATGCGCTTCTTTGGCATCGGCGCTAAGGTGATGCAGGAGTTTGGTGTTTCGACGCAGCAGCTTGCTGGCGCGGACATCTACCCAGCGCTTGAGCGTGGCACGATCGACGCAACCGAGTTCTCGATGCCCGCCATCGACCGTTCGCTCGGCCTCTACCAGATCGCGAAGTTTAACTACTTCCCGGGCTGGCACCAGCAGTCCACGACGGACGAGCTGATCATCAACATGGACAAGTGGAACGCCCTTCCCGATTCCTACAAAGCCATGGTCGAGACGGCTTGCCGCGCGGAAGTCACGAACATGATGGCCGAAGGTGAAGCCCTTCAGCACGACGCCATGCTCGCCAACGAAAAAGATGGCGTGAAAAACATGACGTGGACGAACGATCAGCTCAAACAGTTCCGCACTGCTTGGCAGAAGGTTCTGAAAGCTGAAATCGAAGCCAACCCGGACGTTGCACGTCTCTGGAAGAGCTACTCAGACTTCCACGAGAAGTACAAAGCTTGGGGTGCACGCTCGACGATCCCGCAGCTCGACTAATCTCGGCTGCGTGTGACACGCCAGCGGTGCCGGCCCGATTTCCGGATCGGTCGGCACCGTTCTGCCAGGGCCAAGTGCGTCTTCGCCCGAAGATTGCACTTCGCCTCATGCCGCTTTCGCGCGATGCGCCGCCTCATGCCCCTTAAACTTGGTGCCCCACCGGCACTGGTGCGGGCGCGGGCGCGGTTTGCCTCGCTTTGTCCCGTTTCACCCGGCTAAAGATCGCAAAGACCCATGCGTGGACTACTTTCGCTTGCCCAAGTTTTCGATTGGCCGCCAAGGCAGCTTGGAAAACTTGCCGGCTGGATGATCATACCGCTCATCATGATCATCATGTTTGACGTGATCACGCGCCGGATCGATTCCGTGCGCATCTGGATCGCGGAACAGAACATCTACTGGTTCAACCCGATCATCTTCCAGGACGCCCAGTGGCATCTGCACGGCATCATCCTGCTGTCGACGTTCGGATTCGCTTACCTGATGAATGCGCACGTGCGCGTTGACATCTTCCGCGAAATGCTTCCGCGCCGCGGCCAGGCCAAGGTCGAGTTTTTCGGGCTGCTGATCATGGGCATCCCGTTCCTGATCGTGATCAGCTACTTCGCTTTCCAGTTCGTCGGGCTTTCCTACTCCCAGAACGAACAATCCGAATCGCTCACCGGGATCGGCGATCGCTACATCATCAAGTCGTTCCTGATCGTTGGCTTCCTGCTGTTGTTGAGCTCGTTCCTCGCAACGATCCTGCGCCTTTTCGTTGCGATCTGGGGCAACGCAGCCGACAGCGAGGCCGCCTACGCGACCCTCGACATCTTCGCCGAGCAAGGCATCGAAGAAGAGATCGAGGAGTTCAAATCCGACATCGCTGACCACCAGAAGGACCCGAACTGATGCCGGAATGGCTCTTTGATCACCTCTACGAGTACATCGGCGGGTACATGTTCCTGGCGCTGGCACTCGCGTTGTTCACCGGTCTGCCCGTCGGCATCGCCATCGGCGGTATCGGCTTCCTGTTCGGCTTTATCGGGATCTATCTGGAACTCGTGACCATCAACGAGTTCTTCAACGTGCCCAACAAGATCTGGGGCGGTGACGGCGCATCGGGGGCGGTCCAGAACCCGCTGCTTGTCGCCATCCCGTGCTTCATCTTCATGGGCACGATGCTCGAGCGATCGCGCGTCGCAGAAGATCTTCTGCACATCCTCCAGGTGATGCTGCGCAAAGTCCCCGGCGGCCTTGCGCTCTCGGTCACCGTGATGGGCACCATCATGGCCGCGACGACCGGCATCATCGGCGCCTCGGTCGTGATGATGACGCTGATGGCGCTGCCAACGATGCTCCAGCAGCGCTACGCCACGCCGCTGGCCACCGGCACCCTGGCCGCGTCAGCAACGCTTGGCATCTTGATCCCGCCGTCGATCATGCTGGTGTTGATGGCGAGTTTGATGTCGATCTCGGTTGGCAACCTGTTCCTTGGCGCGATCCTGCCGGGGCTCGTTCTGTCGGCCTTGTACTTCGTCTACATTCTGATGATTTCCAGCGCCAAACCGCACTGGGCCCCGCCCTTGTCGGACGAGGTGATCGGCGACATTCCGGACACCAACCGGGCCAACATGCTCGCGTTCTTCTCCGTCGTCGGCGGCATGCTGGCTTTGGAAATCACCGCCGAATATCTCGCCAATCCGGTGTTCGGCTGGCTGGCAGAAAACGTGCACTGGATCTTTGGCATTCTGGTTGATGCCAACTGGGCCCTGTTCGCCTTCTTCGCCATCTTCTTTGCGTCCATGTACTTTGGAAACCGCGACAAACACTCGGTTTTCGGCATGGTGCTCAAAGGGTTCATCCCGCCGGTGTTCTTGATCACGCTGGTTCTGGGATCGATCTTCGGTGGTTGGGCAACACCGACCGAGGCCGCCGGCATCGGTGCGTTCGGCTCGATCGTTCTGGCCTTTGCCAACAACACCCTGTCCTGGAAAGTCCTCCAAGACGTGGTGCACCGCACCGGCCTGACCACGGCGATGATCTTCTTCATCTTCCTGGCTGCAACGACGTTCTCTTACTTCTTCCGCGCGCTGTACGGTGAAGATCTGATCATCGACTTCATCCGCTGGCTTGAGCTTGGCCCTTGGCCACTGATCATCCTGCTGATGGCGACCGTGTTCCTGCTCGGCTTCTTCTTTGACTGGCTGGAAATCACGCTGATCGTGTTGCCGGTGTTCACACCGATCGTCATGAAGATGGCGCCGGAGTTCGCAACGCACCTGTCGCTCGACCCGGGCATGCCGGTGAAGGACGTGCAATTGCAGGTGCTTTATTGGTTCGCGATCCTGGTTGCGATCAACTTGCAGACATCGTTCCTCACGCCACCGTTCGGCTTTGCGCTGTTCTACATGAAGGGCGTGGCGCCGCCGGAAGTGAAAATGCAGGACATCTACACGGGTATCATCCCGTTCGTGATCCTGCAGCTCATCGGCCTGACATTGGTGGTGCTCTATCCTGAGATAGCGCTATGGCTACCGAGACAACTTCTCGGCTAAACTGGCTGGAATATTGGTTCATTCACTGACACGAAAAGGGCGCCGCGCGGCGCCCTTTTCCGTTTCATCTGTTGGTTTGTGCTTAGCTTTGTGCGGTTGGGCGCCTCATGCGTCGCCGTATTTGGCCCAAAGACGCGGATAGCGCGCTGCAAGGGCCTGTTCGTCTTCGTCGAACGGCTCGCCAGTGGGATCATCGGCAGAAATCGGCGGACGCGGCATCTCTCTACTGCCGCCGGTCTTGGCCTCCCAGACCTCGCCGGCGACGTAGCCAAATTCCTCAAAACCGGTTGGCGCCTCGGCCAAGTCCGCCAGCGTTTCAGCATCGCGCAAGGCGGCGTCGTAAACGTCTCGGCCCGCGGCAATGAGCGCATAGCGGAAATCGGTAAAGCCATCGTCAGAACAGCCGCCCTCGATGACATATGCCGCCCCCCAGAGATCCCAGGTGTAGGCAAGCTGGTGGCGGTCATCGAAGCGCAACTGAAACGCTGCCAACTCGTCAGGGCTGAGTTGTTCCAGCGCCGATCTCAAAAGATCGGCTTGCTGATCCTGCCCTTGCGCTCTTGAGGCGGCGATGATCGCCCAGAACGCATCTTCCGACATGGGTTGCATGGCACACCTTCTGTCCCGGCTTCTCATCAAGCCGTTTTTGCAAACAGCTCACGGCCGATCAGCATTCGGCGGATCTCGCTGGTGCCGGCGCCGATCTCGTAGAGCTTGGCATCACGTAGCAGGCGGCCGGTTGCGTATTCGTTGATGTAGCCGTTGCCGCCCAGGAGCTGGATCGCATCGAGCGCGATTTGCGTGGCTTTTTCTGCTGCAATGAGAATGGCGCCGGCGGCGTCTTCGCGGGTCGTCTCGCCACGGTCGCAGGCCTTGGCCACGGCATAGACGTAAGCGCGGCACGCATTCATTGTGACGTACATATCGGCGATCTTGCCCTGAACGAGCTGGAACTCACCGATTGGCTGGCCGAACTGTTTGCGTTCGTGGACATAGGGCATGGCGATATCCATGGCCGCTTGCATGATCCCGATGGGCCCTGCGGCCAGCACGGCACGTTCGTAGTCAAGGCCACTCATCAAGACGTGCACGCCCTTGTTGACCTCGCCGAGAACGTTGTCTTCGGGCACCTCGCAGTCTTCAAAGACCAGCTCGCCAGTGTTGGAGCCGCGCATGCCGAGCTTGTCGAGCTTTTGTGCGACCCGGAAACCCTTGAAATCCTTTTCGATAATGAACGCTGTGATGCCGCGCGACGCAGCATCTGGGTCCGTTTTCGCGTACACAATCAGGACATCGCCACCAGGCCCGTTGGTGATCCACATCTTGGTGCCGTTCAGGATGTAGCGGTCGCCGCGCTTTTCCGCCTTAAGCCGCATCGCCACGACATCTGATCCCGCGCCGGGCTCCGACATCGCCAGACCTCCGACGTGCTCGCCCGAGATCAACTTGGGCAAATAGCGGCGCTTTTGCTCGTCATTGCCGTTGCGGCGGAGCTGGTTCACGCAAAGGTTGGAATGGGCACCGTAGGACAGGCCAACCGAAGCCGAACCGCGGCTGACTTCCTCCATGGCTATGCAGTGCTCAAGATAGCCCAGTCCGGCGCCGCCCCATTCATCCTCGACCGTGATGCCATGCAGGCCGAGCGCCCCCATTTCGGGCCACAGATGGCGCGGGAACTGGTCGGTCTTGTCGATCTCGGCTGCGATGGGGGCGACCTTGTCGGCGGTGAACTGTTGAACGGCATCGCGAAGCTGATCGGCCGTCTCGCCAAGATCAAAGTTGAATGACGGCTGTGCATTGGGGATCATCGGGCTCTCCTCTTTGTTCTTGTGATTTATCTTGTTTTTGTCCCGGTCCGGCGCCGGTGCCGTTTGCCGCGACAGTTGCCAGCTTGCGCGGGCTTGACCAGGTTGCGCGGGCTTGACCAGGGTCCGCGGGCTTGAAATGTCGGAGATTGGTGCGCGCGCCGTTTTCCTCTGTTGCACCTATGCTGGCCGTGGCGGCCGGGGGTCTGTCAATTGTCCGCAAGGAGCTTCGTCGATGAGCCAGAGCGATTATGCGACGCGTCCTTCGCGGATCCCATGGCCACCGATCCTGCTGGTCGGGGCCATTGCGGCCGCTGTGGGCCTGGGGCGTCTCTTTCCGCTGCCGTGGCCGGGCTTGGCCGATTTGCCAGCCCGCGCCATCGGACTGACGTTTTTCGCTGTCGGCCTCGGCCTGATGCTGTGGGCTTTCTGGACGTTTCAGCGGCACCGGTCGAACATCATGCCACATCGCGCAGCCGACACGCTGATCACGGATGGCCCGTTCTGGCGGTTTCGCAACCCCATATATCTGGCAGATACGCTCTTGCTGCTTGGCGCGGCGGAACTGACCCATAATATCTGGTTTGTGATCACAGCAGGCCTGTTCATCCCGCTGATCACGTGGCTTGCAATCCTGCCTGAAGAGCGACACCTGGAGGCCAAGTTCGGACAGGCCTACCGGGATTATAAAGCGCGCAGCCGGCGGTGGATTTGACAACCATTTCCGCCTTTTGCCGGCCACGAACCATTGAAAAGTCGGAATCCGCGCCCTTTTAAGCTGCATGATGGAACCAACTTCGCAAATGGAGTGTGGGCCTATGGCTGCTGCATACGCTCAAACACGCGTCCGTTGCCCGCAGCTCATTGCGGGGATCGCTGCCGCGGTCATGATGGCGGCCGCAACCGCCGGCCCCGCACAGGCTCAATCCACCTGGCGCGATGCGATCTCTGACCTGCTCGCCCGGCAAGCTGCCGACGCAGGCACGACGCAGGCGCAAGGCAACGCTGGGGCCGCCCAAACAGCCCCGGACGCCGGTGATCCGCGCAAAGGTGACAAAAGCTACGAACAAGCTCGCCGTCTCATGCGCGCGATCGACGCGATCTTGAATGACGCGGCGAAGAACCGGGGCGCGGCTTCCAAGCTGCCCTCGAAGAACGACTTTCTCGTCCCGCCGCTGTTCACCGAAACGCGCGAAGACCGCGAAGCGCTGATCAGCAATCTGTTGGATTCGGCACTTGGCATCATCACCGATGTGCCGGTGGTTGCCATCCAAAAAGAAATCGCGCAACGGCGCAAAACAATCCAGCAATTGCAGGATCAGATTGCAGCGCTGAAAGAGAAAAAGCTGAGTGCGCCGGATAGCTCGCTGCTGCCGGGCGTGTTGGCGGACACGGTCGACAGCATCGACGGCAAGATTGAGGACCTCAAACGGCGGATTGAGGAGAACCGCAAAGCGATCGCGGCGGCCAAGCAGCGGATCCGGACAGCGCTCGCTGACGCGGGGATCAAAATGGAAGACAAGCAAGTCGATCTATTGGTCGACAGCGTCTTGTCGGGAGACCTGATCCGGCTGGTGGCAGTTTTCAACTCGGCCAAGCTGATCGACAAGCAGCTTGCAGAGCGCATGAAGGCTTCGGGCGAGAACATGACGGCGGCGCGCAAGTATTTTGCGATGCACGCTGCCTTGTTCGCGATGTTGCTGCGCGCCCAGGATGTACTGATCGAGAAGATCGATACGCAGTATCTGCCAAAGCTGGATGCGATCACGAAAGACATCAAGGCTGCGCGAGCACGGACGCAGAGGCTGTTGCGGGAGAAAAACCGGCCCGATCAGCGCAGGGTCTTGGAAGCCAACCTGGAAAGCCAGCGGCTGGCCCAGCAGGCGGCCCAAGGTTACCGCCGCTATCTTCTCCAGCAACGCGCTCAAATCGCTGCAGCCCGATCACGCGCGGCCCACGATCTGAAGATTGCCGACAACACCTACGAGACCGTGGAGGCCAGCTTCCAGTTGCGCGTTCTCATGCGCGAGAGTGCCAACACGTTTGAGGCGATGCAAAAACTCGAGGCGCCGACGTTTGAGGAAATCTTCCGCAACGAAGAACTGCGCCGCGAATTTGAGAGCCTGACCAAGAAGCTCGAAGTGCCAACCAGCTGACGGGCTGACCGTGCCCGCTCAGTCTCGTTGGAAGGCTTTGCGGGCCCAGCTTGAAAGTGTTGCTTTTTCAGACGGCGTTGGCCCGGTTCTGCGCTTGCGAGAGGCGCTGGCGTCGGTTCGTTGGGGCGGATTGTTTTCGGGTGCCGGCGCGATGTGCGGTGGGCGGTAGATCATGCCGGCGACGGCGCGCGAGCGTCCCGCGACCGGACGGGGCATCGGGACGTTAAAGCCAGCGGGATCGGGTTTTCCGGATCGCTGCAGCAAGCGGCCAAGGCGGTCCTGCGACATTGGCGGTCTGCCCGGCGACGGACGCTCTGCAAATGGGTCTTGCGACATCGGTGGTCGCTCCAAGCGTCGCGTTTCGGCGCCGCTTTCAAAGACAACCATCCATTTTTTTCCACGGCGCTCATAGACACGGGCGTAGCGCACACCAAAGGCAGCCCGCGTTGGCCCGCCGCGGGGTTTGATAACGATCGTCCCGAAGTCGAGAATTGTATGGCACCCCAGACGCATGGCCGACATCGGCGGTCCCAGCGGCTCAAACGTCTGCACAAATGCACGGAGAAAACCGCGCATCTCTGGTTCGGTGGCAATTGGTGTGGCCCGAGAAAAGGGCGCAACGACAGCGTCGGCAGCATATTGCCGTTGTAGGCTTTCAGCATCGCCCGCGCGAAACGCAGCGTACCAGCCGTGTGTCAGGGCCTCGGCCTTGATGGGATTAGCCGTAGGACAAGCCGCCGCGGTCGTGGTCAGCGCAACAAGCGTCACCGCGGCGGTCGTCATCCAACTTTGAAACGCAAAGCCCTGCCGCATCACCAAGCCCTTCCAACGCGCAACT
>CAZOGY010000021.1:4580-14852 GCA_964579305.1 uncultured Hyphomicrobiaceae bacterium | reverse complement strand
TCGGGGGCAGGCAGACGGCCCGGGCCGCTTTGTGGCCTTGGGGCGTGAATCCGGTTGGATGCGACAAGCATTAAAGGAGCCAGAGGGTGGCCAGTCCAAGGAATGCGAAGAAGCCGACGACATCGGTTACAGTCGTCAGGAAAACGCCTGATGCGAGGGCTGGATCGTAGCCCAAGCGATCAAGCGCAAGCGGGATCAGAATGCCGGCGAAGGCTGCGCAGATATGATTGAAAACCATGGCCGCAGCGATCACGGCGCCCAACGGGCCTGAGCCAAACCAGAGCAGCGTCGTCAGCCCCAGGATCAGCGCGAACAGCAAGCCGTTGATCAGACCGATTGAGGTTTCGCGCATGACAATGCGCACGGCGTTGGCCGGCCCCAGGTCACGCGTGCCCAGCGCGCGGACCGCAACCGTCATGGTTTGCGTGCCTGCATTGCCGCCCATCGAGGCGACGATCGGCATGAGAACGGCAAGCGCCACCATCTGCTGGATCGAGGCATCGAACAGTTGAATGACGGACGACGCCAGGATTGCGGTTGCCAGATTGATCAGGAGCCATGGAAAGCGGCTGCGGGTTGCATCAACGACGTTGTCGAACAAGCTTTCGTCGCCGACGCCGCCAAGCCGTCTGATGTCCTCGTCGGCTTCATCTGCGATCACTTCGACGACGTCGTCGACGGTGACAACGCCGACCAGGCGGTCGTTTTCGTCGACGACGGGCGCGGACAGCAGGTCGTAGCGTGCAAACTGCCGGGCGACCTCTTCCTGGTCTGCCGTCGCGCGCACGACTTCCACGCTGGTGTCCATCAGGTCTTCGATTTTCGCGCCGCGCTGGGAGCGCAGCAGCCGGGACAGTCCAAGGGAACCGACCACGCGATAAGCCGGATCAACGACGAAAATCTCTGAAAACGTGTGCGGGAGGTCTTCACTTTCGCGCATGTAGTCAATGACTTTGCCAACCGTCCAGAACGGGGCGACCGCAACAAAGTCGCCCTGCATGATGCGACCGGCCGTCTCTTCCTCATAATCGAGGTTGCGCTGGAGCGCGGCGCGATCGCCAAACGAAAGCTGGCCTAGGACTTCTTGCTTGTCGTCCTCTTCCAGGCTTTCGATGACGTATGCGGCATCATCGGAATCGAGTTCGGTGACAGCGCGGGCCAGATACGCGTTGGGAAGCTCTTGCGAAAGCTGGTCGCGAACCGTCTCATCAAGCTCGGAAAAAACGTCGAAGTCGAGCGTATCGCCAAGCATTTGAACGAAAGCGGCCCGGTCCTCGATGGCAAGCAATTCGATTAAGTCGGCAAGGTCGGGTGGGCGCAGTCCCTCGGCTCGGGCCCGCACGGTTGCTTCATCTCCCGATGCGAGGGCTTGCGTGACGGCCTGCACCAATTCCGTCGTGATGGGGTCGTCGCGCAAGGCGGCTGGAGGATCGGCATGGCCGGCAGCTTCAGTCGTGATCATGAATAAGTCCCCCGCTCGCGCCACCTGCGCGCGCCTTCGCCGAGACCGGCATGCGCACCCAAGCCCACATGTCAGTTGTTCTGCCCCCCGACAGCCGGCCGAAAGTTGCAGCAACGCCCTTACGCTGCATTGTGAAGGCCGAACCCTGCCCGCTAACACACCGCGCAGACTTTCAACACAAGCGACACAGCCAGCGCGTCATTCGACCCGGCATTGACAATTTCGATTGCAGTGCGCAGTCGGAGACCACTACCTATCCGTGTGATCCGGCGCGGCCTATAGCCGTGCTGCGGCAGATCCACAGTTGGTCGCGATGGACGCGGGTCGGATGTGGCGCGGACAGAGCCTGAGGGAGCCCTGGACAATGTGGAACTGCACGCGCGTGGAATCGTTCCAGGCACTTGTTGGCATTATCGCCGTTCTGGTGAGTGTCTCTTGGAACGCCGGTGCAAGTGTGGCGGCCCCGCTCGGCTCAAACGGCTGCAGCAATTCCAACGCACTTGGCGTGTCCCGTGTCATCGAGATCGACACCAGCGAGGGGCCGAAATTCGGCAACCTCCAGTACGGGGTCGATGGCCAGCAAGTCCTGAAAGAGGGTGAAGTCGTCCTCACCTTCGATGACGGCCCGCTGACCCGGAACACAGAACTGGTGCTTGCCGCGCTGAAAGCGCAGTGCACGCGCGCCACGTTCTTTGCGGTCGGGCGGATGGCCGTTGTCTATCCTCACACCTTGCGCAAGGTGGCTGACGCGGGCCACACGATTGCGCATCACACGTGGTCGCACGAAGATCAGGCACGGCGGAGTTTCGCGCGCGCCATCGCGGAGTTCGAACTTGGTGTGAGCAGCGTGACCGCGGCGATCGGGCGGCCGTCAGCTCCATTTTTCCGCTTCCCTTACCTGTCTGACCCCGGCCGGATGCGTGCCTATATCGCCCAGAGGGGCTTTGGACTGTTTTCCATCGATATCGACAGTTACGATTTTCGCACGCGATCTGGCGAAACGATGCGCCGCAATACGATGTCCCAGCTTAAAAAGCGGGGGCGCGGTATCATCCTGTTTCACGACATCCAAACGTCCACGGCGCGGGGCATTGCGAATGTGCTGGCCGACATCAAGCGCAATGGATTCCGGATTGTGCACATTGTGGCCAAGGCGCCCGCGCGCACCTTGCCTGAGTACGATGCTGAGGCACAAATCCTTCTGGAAAAACGGCGCTTTGGTGCGCGCGCCCGCCCTATCAAAACCAGTTTCAAATTCAACGGGTCGCAGGTGCCGGTTGAAACGCTGCCGCAGCGCAGTGCGCCTTCGCGTAACGGGCGGGATGGCCAGCGTCCTCGCCAGAGCGTGCGTGCGGGGGCGGGTGAGACACGACCGCGCCGTGCGTCCCAACGCCAACGCAAGGCAGCGCCTGATCCAAAGCCGACACCGGTCGCCGTTCCGCAGTGGAAGCGGCGCATTTTTGAAATCGGCAACGATTGAGCGTCGCGCTGGCAGCGCTTTGCATCCTCAGCCGCGCATCGCATTGTGCCCACGAATCACCCCCAAGGTGCGGTGCGCGTCAAAGCGCGCAAAGCCGGTGGCGGCCGTCGGCGCGCTGGGTTGATAGGGCAAGCGGCAAACGATCCGTGGCGTTGGTCCTTGGGTGCGCGGGCGTGTGCGTGTCCCGACAATAGCTTGACTTGATGGGCGCACTCATCTGGAAGCGATGACGTCATTGAGGCACGGAGCAGCGGACATGCGGAACGCGCGGATTGGGCATACGTGGCTGCGCGGCTGTGCCATGGCGCTGGGTTTCACAGCCGTTTGCGCACCGGCCTCGGCGGCAGCGCCACCCTGCCCGGACAATCCAAGCGCGCTCGGTGTCTCTCGCGTTGTTGAAATCGATACGCGCACGGGGCCCCTGTATGGCCGCATCACGCATTTCAATCGCCAGAAGCGATTCTTGAAACCGAAAGAAGTTGTGCTGACGTTTGATGATGGGCCGTCGCCGCGGCACACCTCTGCGGTTTTGCGCGCGTTGGCGCATCATTGTACCCGCGCCACGTTCTTTCCCGTCGGCGAGCGCGCAATCAAGTTTCCGCGGACCATGCGCGCGATTGCTGAGGCCGGCCATACGATCGGCTCACACACGTTCTCGCATCCCTACAATATGGGTCGCATGCCGCCGGGGCGGGCGCGCGATGAGATTGAACGTGGGTTCGCCGCGACCGCGCTGTCCGTCGGCGCCCCGATCGCACCGTTTTTCCGGTTCACAGGCCTGAGTGATGACAGATCGCTGCTTGGCTATACCCAGTCGCGCAAGATTGCCGTTTTCAGTGTCGATGTCGTCTCAGACGACAGCTACACCAGCGATGTCGCAAGGTTGGTGGCGCAAACGCTGCGTCGTACACGTGCGCAAAACGGCGGCATCCTGTTGTTCCACGACATCAAGAGCGTGACGCAGCGTGCGCTGCCTCACATCCTGAGCGGCTTGCAGCGAGAGGGATTTCAGGTCGTCCATATCGTTCCCGCAACGGCCTTCCGCCGCGACCCGAACTACGACTCGATCTTTCAGAGCAGCTTGGACCGGCGGCTTGGGAAAGCGGCCAGCAATTCCAAAGCAGCCCCGATCGCAGCGCGGAAGGCGGCCGCAGAGCCGGGCGCGCAATCTGCGCTGAAAGGCACGATCGCCCCGACGGACGACGTCAGCGCGCCAACGCAAACCGGGCCAACAACTCAAACTCAGGCCAAGGCCCCCGCTCGTAAAGTTGGCCCACGCGTGCAGGTGCCTCAGGTTCTCGTGTATCCCGCCGATCCACGCCTTGCCGGCGTGCCGCGCACAACCATACGGCCAAACCAAGGGCCATTTGATCCGGACGGCGACCGCGATTCAGCACGCGCACAGCAACCTGCCGCCCAAGGCCAACTGGAAAAAAAGCCGCCCGTGACCGGGCAAGACGAACAACAAGGCTGAGTTCTTTCCGACCACGCAGCCCCCTCGCCTTGATGTCCCGGACCTCCCGTCGCGCGGCCGTCGCCTCGCCGCTTATAAAAATGCCCGCGGCCGAGAGGGCACGCGGGCACGTTCACGGTTCAGTGGCGGCGGTCGTGATCAGCCGAAGATATCGGCGGTGATGTTTTCATACCAGCCAATCGACTCTTCGTACGTTTGCTGGCGCAGATCGGCGGTCTCGCCGGTATTGGAAATGAACGTGTTGACCGGCTCGATTTTCTCGGCGCCTGGCTTGTAGCTTGCACCGACTTTCACACCGTCGTTCTCGGCGATCAGGCTCCAGCACGTATTGGCGTAGCGCGCCGGGAACGTCTTGGCACCGACCAATTCACCGCGAATGTGCATCGCTGCGGATTTCGCCTGGCTGTTTGCCGAGAAGGCTGACTTCGGCATGGCGGACGCGACGGAAGCATCGCCGAGCACGTAGACGTTTCCATCGACCGTCGACTGCATCGTTGCGGGATTGATCGGGCACCAACCGCTGTCGTTGGTCAAGCCGGCGATCTCTGCAATCCGGCCGGCTTTTTGCGCCGGAATAACGTTCAGGACATCCGGCTTAAACGTGTCGATGTCCGTTTCGATTTCCAGCGTTTCGGGATTGAGTTGCTTGACGCCACCGCTGATCGAAGCCGGAATCCACTCAACCATGCCCGGGTAGTGCTGCTCCCAGCCGGCCTGGAAGAGACCTTGCTTTGAGAACTTCTCTTTCGGGTCGAGCACGATGATTTTCGCGTTCGGGTTGGTCTTCTTGAGCAGGTGGGCGACCATCGAAACCCGCTCATAGGGGCCTGGCGGGCAGCGATAGGGGTTTGGCGGCGCGATCATCGCAAAGGTGCCGCCCTGCTTCATGCCCTCGATCTGGGATTTGAGCAGTTGCACCTGGACGCCAGATTTCCAAGCGTGAGGAATGTGGCCGGATGCAGCAGCGGAGTAACCCGGCACGCTGTCATATTGGAGATCGATGCCCGGTGCGACGACGAGCTTGTCGTAAGCAACCGTGGCGCCCGAGGCGAGCATGACTTGTTTTTTGTCTTTATCGACTGCGGCTGCCCAGTCGTGGACGACGCCGACGCCGTGCTCTGAGGCCATCTTGTCATAGCCGTGGCCGATCGAATTGTAGTCGCGGAAGCCACCAAGATAGAGGTTTGAGAAAAAGCACGTGTAATAGCGCTTGCTTGGTTCGATCAGCGTGACGTCGATAGCGCCTTTTGAGTCCTTGGCGATGTAACGCGCCGCGGTGCCACCACCGGCGCCGCCGCCGATCACAACGACTTTCGGCTTGGCCGCGCGTGCGACGTGCGGCATGCCGAGCGCGGCCGCTGCCGTTCCGCCAGCGGCAAGCATCGTAAACTGTCGGCGAGAGACTTTGGTCATAGGCTTTTCCTCCTCGCTATGACGTATTTTTGGCGCGTCGCGACGTATCAGGTCCCGCGCGCCGTTGGCCGCGATCGCGGCCCTTCCCGAGCCCTGTGTTAGTTGTTGGCTTTCAGGGACGCGAAATAAGCGGCCAAGGCGGCCATCTCGTCATCGCCGAGACCTGCGGCGATCGTCTGCATCACGCGGTTCTCGCGCTCTTTGGTCTTGTAGGACTGGAGAACGGCGACAAAAGCTTCAGCCGGCCATCCCGTGATGTCGGGGATATTGCTGTCCTTGCCGTCAGTGCGATGGCAGGTCACGCATTCGCCCGCCAGATACTCGCCATAGGCGGGATCGCCGGCCTTGGCGGCTGCCGGCGCATGCACCAGCGCGCTCATAAAAATGGCGAGACCGCCAATCAGGGACGAAAGCGCGGGTGATTTGGCCTCAAAACGGCGCGGCCCGGCGGCCGTGTTGAGCTTGATCGCGTCTCCAGCCCCGGTCGTCGTCTTCTTGCTTTGCAGCATCTCAAACCCTGCCTTGTTCTTATTCAGATAATGCAATGGGTGAGGGGTGCGGCAAATACGGCTTTGGTGAAAGGACCCTATGCGGGCTGCGGACAAAACCGCGCGTTCGCGTGGTCGATATCATCCACGGCCGAATCGAAATCCTTGGAAACAGCCGCGCAGCGATCCCGCCATCAGGAACGTCAGGCCGAGATAGGCACCAAACCAGATGGCGGCGAGCGCAAGCGGTGCTGTGACGATGAGGAGCGACATCGCCGACAGGCCCTGTCCAATCGTGCAGCCCAGGGCATACATTCCGCCCGTGCCCATCAAGAACGCCCCAACAATCTGCCGGCGGGCTTCATTGGCATCATCCGCCGCCTCCCATCGCCACTCGTTGCGCCGCCAGGCAGAGCCGGCCGATCCGACCAGGACGCCAGCAACGCCGCCAATGCCAAAGCCGAGCGTCGCGCCCGATGACGTCATCGCGTACATCACGCTTGCACCGAGTGATTGCACGAACGCGTAGGATGCCACAGGCACCGGCTCGAACGGGTCTCTTGCGATGGCGCCCGTGACCCACCAGCCGTAAGCTATGACGGTGCCAACGAGGATACCCCAGGCGAGCGCAAGGGGGCGGTCGCGGAACGACGCGTCAGACAAGACCCACCACAATAACGCCGCCGCGACGACGCTGATCACAAGCCAAGACGGCAGGCCGAGCGCAGCCGAAAGGATTGCGTCGAGGCGCGGGTCGGGTATTGCCAAACGGTCAAACGCGAACGGGTCAAGCACGGCGACGCGGAGCTGTGCTGTTGGGCCGGCGGCGGCCATGAACGCTGAAATGCCGACGACCAGAAACACCACGAAAGACTTGAGATCACCCCCGCCCAATCGGACAACAGTCCCGAATGCGCATGTGCCAACAAGCGCCATGCCGACACCAAACATCAGACCGCCGAGGATGGTCGTCACGAGGTTGACGGGCCGCGTCACATAAAAACTGTTTGAGAAATCAGCGGTGCCCGTTGCCAGCAAAAGATGGGTCAACGCCATCGCGACGGCCATCGCGGTCACCCACATCCGCCAGCGGTGGGCATTGCCGCCAAACAAAACATCCTCGATGGCGGCAAGCGTGCAAAAGCGCCCTTCGCGTGCGGCAATGCCGAGCACCAGACCACCACAAAAGGCGAGCAGCGCCGCAAGAAGCGCAGGGCTGATTGTACTCAGCTCAAATTCGCCCATCGGGATCTCCCTGGGCGCGGGACCGGCAAACCGCTTCCCGACCGCAGTTTGGTATCGGGCTTTGCCGGCCGTCGCCCGCATCGCTCCTGTGTGGCCAGCACCGCAGCGGTTTTATTGCTCAGCGTGGCGGCCCGCCGTTCGTGTCGTTGCAGAACATGTCGTAGACCTGCTCGATCATGACACGTGCGCGCGGATCGGCAATCGAATAGTAGATCTGCTTGCCATCGCGCCGCGCCTCGATGATGCGTTCCGCGCGCAAACGCGCGAGTTGTTGCGAAACGGTGGGCTGGCGCAACGACAGCAGTGCTTCCAGTTCCGTTACCGATTTCTCGCCCGTTGAGAGATAGCACAGGATCATCAAGCGCGCTTCATGGGCCAGCGCCTTGAGAAACTCGGTCGCCTGCTTGGCGTTCTCCGACATCTCATCAAGATGTGCGCCATCCTCAAAGAATGTGCGGTTGGGTATCGGCAAGGGATCACACCTTCCGTCAACTGCGCTCAGGACTTCGGCGCGGGTGCGTCTGCGTCCGCTTCGGCGGCCGGAACCTTCTTGAGTAGCTCGCCGAGCAGTGGCCAAAAGAAGTCGGGGCCAGGGTAGCCGCGTATCCGTCCGATCTCGCGCCCGTCATGGACCAGAACGAACGTTGGCGTGAAGCTGCCCTTGGTGATGAAGGCGACGTCGCTTGGCAGGCGCTCGTGGATATTGAGGCGGCGCAGTGGTGCGCGCTTGCCCTCGTTTGTTTTGTCGTAAATGCCGCCGATGTCCTTGTTCCAGGTCTCACACCAGTAGCAGCCGTTTTCTTCCAGCATGATCAATTCGGCGGCTTGACCCGGTTGCGCCAGAAGCGATGACAAAGCCCAGGCGAGACACAACAAGCCAAGGGCAAAGCCTGTGGTACGGCGCGGTCGCGTTGTGGCACCCGGCGTTGTCGTTGGCCGCGGCGCGACCATGGCCTTGATCATCATCATCAATGCTCTTCTCAGTTGGCGGACCCGCCGGCGTTGGCGGCGCGCGGGCGCTGACGTCGCCCCCTGGCTCAATCGATGGGGTGCATCAAAGGGCTGCCGTCATCGCCGCGCCTGAAACCAGAAACCTACAGCGGAATCATGCCGTCGCCCAACCGCTCCTTTCGCCAGAGCCTGCCTCGTTTTTTTGCAAGTTGAATAGGCAGATCACAGCGCTTGGCGCCAAGCCGGACCGCTCGCACAACAAATGCGCATAAGAGACCCGACCAACAGGCAATTGCACGCGCGGGACATATCGCGACAATTGAATACAAACAAAAGACGTCGCAGCCTGGAGGGGGCGCAAGTGGATTTGAACGTGTCGTTCATCGGCGCCTTCGTGGCCGGGCTTTTGTCGTTCATTTCGCCGTGCGTCTTGCCACTGGTTCCGCCATACCTGTGTTTTCTGGCCGGTGTCTCGTTTGAAGAGCTGTCGACGTCGGAAGCCAGCATGGCCACCCGCGCACGCATCGTTGTGAGCTCCATCTTTTTTGTTGCCGGCTTTGCCACGGTGTTCGTTGCGCTTGGGGCGACGGCATCGACCATTGGAAAGTTCGTCACCGAGTATCTCGACACACTGGCCGTCGTCGCCGGCATTCTCATCTTCGTGATGGGGCTGCATTTTACCGGCCTGTTGCGGATCGGGTTGCTCTACCGGGAAGCGCGGGTTCACGTTGAAAAGAAGCCGGTTGGTCCGTTGGGGGCTTATCTGGTCGGACTTGCCTTTGCGTTCGGGTGGACACCGTGTGTCGGTCCCGTTCTAGCCGCTATCCTGTTTGCGGCCGGCGCGCAGGATACCGTCGGCGAAGGCGCGCTGCTGCTGGGTGCCTATGCGGCTGGGATCGGCCTGCCATTCATTGGTGCGGCGCTGTTTGCGGGTGCGTTTCTCGGGCTTTTGGCGAAATTCCGGCGCCATCTTGGCACCGTGGAAAAGGTCATGGGCGGCCTACTGATGATCACCGGCGTGCTGTTCATGTCTGGGCAGATGCGCCACATCTCAACGTTCCTGCTGGAGGCGTTTCCGGCGCTGGGTCAATTTGGCTAAGCCGGTTCGCGCGCGGAGCACGAACGCCACCGGGCTTCGATTTGCTGGTTCACTGACAGGGAGGACTAGGAATGCTGCATTGGCTTAAGCTGGCGGCCGTTGCCGCCGGGATCGTGATTGGAAGCACCGCTTTGGGCCAGAGCGCGGAGCTGGGCGCCGATGGTCTGCATAAGCAGCCTTGGTTCGCGGTCACATTCAAGGACATGCGTGAAGACATCGAGACGGCCAAGGAAGAGGGCAAACGCCTTGCGATCGTGGTCGAACAGCGCGGCTGTATCTATTGCAAGCGGCTTCATGAAAAGGTGTTCGCCGACAAAGACGTGGCCGACTACATCAAGGCGAACTTCAAGGTCGTGCAGCTCAATATGTTTGGCGACGAGGAAGTCACCGACCTGGACGGCGATTCGCTGACCGAAAAATCCGCCGCGCGCAAATGGGGCTTGAACTTCACGCCAACGATTATGTTCCTGCCAGAAACGGCACCGGAAAAGGGTACGGCGAAAGACGCCGCCGTCGCGGTGATGCCCGGCGCTTTCGGCCGCTGGACGACGTTGCACATGTTCCAGTGGGTACGGGAAAAGGGCTACGAGACGGATGAGCCGTTCCAGAAGTACCATGCGCGCAAGTTCAATGCCGCGATGGCCGCGCAGAAAAAGCAGT
>CAZOGY010000021.1:0-4480 GCA_964579305.1 uncultured Hyphomicrobiaceae bacterium | reverse complement strand
GGCGTCGGTCAACGGCCGCGCGCAGTCGCGCATTGCCCCGTTGGACGGGATCTGTAGCGCCGGTCGGGTGCGCCGCGAACCATTCACTTATCCGAATTTATAATTGCAGGTGCCATCCGCGCGGCTACGGTCGCAGCCAACGTCGCAGGCTCACAATGCGATATTGACACGAGGAAATCTTCCAGAGGGGGACGCAAAGATGCGCGCACTGAGCACGCTCCTTTCGGTCGCAGCAGCGGCTATTGTGGCCGCGACGCCGGCTTTCGCCGGTGATGCGGTGGCGCCAAACGACGTCAAGATCGTCGACGGCGAGTTGGCCAAGTCGCTGACCGGCAAGCCTGGCGATCCCGTCCAGGGTGCTTCGTGGTTCAAGAACCGCAAGCTCGGTAACTGTCTGGCATGCCATGCAAACTCGGACATGAAGGACGAGCAGTTCCATGGCGAAGTCGGCCCCACGCTTGATGGCGTCGGCAGCCGCTATGAGGCGCCGACGCTGCGGGCCATGCTTGTGAACTCGAAAGCCGTGTTCGGTGACCAGACGGTTATGCCGGGGTTCTACCGGGTCAAAGGTCTCAATCGCGCGGGCAGCGATTTTGAAGGCAAACCAATCCTGACTGCGCAACAGGTTGAGGACGTCCTCGCTTATCTACTCACGCTGAAAGACGCACAGTAACGCGACGCCGCGTGCGGGCCGAAGAACACCCGCACCGAAATGCATAACGTGAAGGAGATCCCCATGAAGCTTACTCGCCGTGAAGCCCTCGGTGTTGGCGCTGGTGCCGCCACGCTGCTCGTGCTGCCGGCCCTCCCGGCGCAAGCCGCGGCCGACGCCGTCAAAGACGCGATCATGGAATTCACCGGTGGCAAAGAGCCGGCTGAAGGCAAGGTCGAAGTCCGCGCTCCGGAAATCGCTGAGAACGGGAACACCGTTCCGATCGAAATCATGGTCGAAAGCGATATGACCGACGACAGCTATGTGTCCGACGTGCTGATCCTGGCGGACGGCAACCCAAGCCCCGGCGTCGCCACCATGCACTTCACGCCGCTGAGCGGTGCTGCATTCGGCAAAGTGCGTATTCGCCTGGCCAAAACGCAGGCCGTCATTGCCGTTGCCAAGATGAACGACGGCTCGGTCTACATGGCCAAGAAAACCGTGAAAGTGACGATCGGTGGCTGCGGCGGCTAATGCGCCTTGCCGTGCACAAACCGTATCGCTGACCGAATCAAGATTTGAGGAACACCGGCCATGGCCAAAATCAAACCGCGCGTGAAAGTGCCGCGCAGCGCCTCCAAAGGCGAAGTCATCACCATCAAAACGCTGATCAACCACAAAATGGAATCAGGTCAGCGCAAAGACAGCAAAACCGGCGAGAAAATCCCGCGCAAAATCATCAATAAGTTTGTTGCGGAGTTCAATGGCAAGCCGGTCTTTGCAACGGACATCCTGCCAGCCGTTTCGGCGAACCCGTATTTCGAATTCAACGCAAAAGTGATGGAAACCGGCACTTTCGCGTTCAAATGGACGGACGACGACGGCACCGTCTACTCGACCGAGAAAAAAATCAAAGTGGAGGGCTGACGCACGTCGCGTCGGACCCATCCCGGGGGAAACGAACAGGACGGTAGGGCAATGGCTTTGAAATCAAACCGCAGTGTTGTGTTCGCCGGTACCGCGCTTGTTGCAGGCTTCGCGCTTGTAACGGTGGCATCGGCGGACCCGAACGACAACAAGCTTGTCATCGAGGGCCAGGAGATCAAAACCGAGGCTAAGGCCCCGGAGGGCTCGCCGTTCGACAAGTTGTATTCGGGTTGGCGCTACCGCAACCCGGGCACGCAATCCATGCAAATGGACGACTTTGAAAACCCCGCTTTCACGATGGTTGAGATCGGCGAAACGGAGTGGTCCAAAGTCGAGGGTAAGGAAGGCCGCTCGTGCGCGACCTGCCATAACGATGTCTCCAGCATGAAGGGCGTGCGCGCTGGCTATCCGAAATGGAATGCCAAAGCCAAAAAGCCATTCGCAATCGAGCATCAGATCAACGAGTGCCGCACCGAACAAATGGGCGCTGAAGCCTGGAAGTGGGAAAGCGATCAGATGCTCGGCATGACCGCGCTGATCGGCCTGCAGTCACGCGGTCTTCCCGTTAAGGTGCAAACGGACGGCGAGATGAAATCGTGGTGGGAGAAGGGCAAAGAGCTCTATTACACCCGCGTTGGCCAGCTCGATATGTCGTGTGCCAACTGCCACGAAGATAATACCGGTAAAATGATCCGCGCCGACCACCTGAGCCAGGGCCACATTAACGGCTTTCCGCTGTACCGGTCGAAGTGGCAGAAGGTTGGTTCGATCCACCGCCGCTTTTCGGGCTGCATGAAAAACATCCGGGCCACGCCATATAAGCGCGGCAGCGATGAGTTCACGGCGCTCGAGCTTTACGTGGCATCGCGCGGCATGGGCCTGTCCGTCGAGACGCCGGCCGTTCGCCAGTAGGCTTCGCATGCCTTGAGTTGAAAGCGGCGGAGCCTGGCTTCGCCGCTTTTTTGTGGGCCAAACGCTGTTCACCGGGGCCCGTTCGTTCCAAAACAATCAGCCGCCGGCGGTTTGCAGCGGCGATCCAGGAGACCCGACATGGTTTCACGGCGTGAATTTTTGCAGGCGGCCGTCGCTGCCAGTGCAATTGTGGGTGGCGCTGGAACCGGCGCGTGGCAGGCATTGGCCGCGCGCCAGGCGCTGATGAGCCAAGACGACCTTTTGAAATTCGACACCAAAGGCAACGTGACGCTCGTCCACATCACCGACATTCACGCCCAACTGGTGCCGGTTTATTTCCGCGAGCCATCGATAAATCTCGGCGTTGGTATTGCCGCGGGTCAGCCGCCCCATATTACGGGCCAGGATTTCCTGAAGCACTACGGCCTGAAGCCGGAAACACCGCGCGCTTATGCGTTAAGCTCGGTCGACTATGTCGCGCTTGCCAAGGAATACGGCAAACTTGGCGGCTATGATCGGATTGCGACCGTTTTGAAAGCGATCCGCGCCGAGCGCGGCGATAATATGCTTTTGTTGGATGGTGGTGATACCTGGCAGGGCAGCTATACGTCGTTGAAAACGAATGGCGGCGACATGGTGGAAGCCATGAACGCGTTGAAACCCGACGCCATGACGGCGCATTGGGAATTCACCTACGGCGCGGACCGGGTCAAAGAGATTGTCGAAAATCTTCCGTTCGCTTTCCTGGGCGGCAACATCTTCGATAACGAATGGGACGAGCCAGCATTCGAAGCGACCAAAATGTTTGACCGCGGCGGCGTCAAGGTCGCTGTGATCGGCCAGGCATTCCCCTACCTCCCAATCGCCAACCCGCGTTGGATGTTCCCCAACCTCTCGTTCGGCGTCCGCGAAGAGCAGCTTCAGAAGAATGTCGACGAGGCCCGCGAGAACGGCGCCCAGGTTGTCGTGCTGCTGTCTCACAATGGTTTTGACGTCGACCGCAAGGTTGCCATGAATGTCAAGGGCATCGACGTCATCTTGACTGGCCACACGCACGATGCGCTGCCCGAGCCGCTTAAAGTGGGCAAAACGCTTCTGATTGCGTCGGGATCGCACGGCAAGTTCCTTTCGCGGATCGACTTGGATGTCGACAAATCGGGCGTGAAGGATTTCTCTTATAAGCTGATCCCGCTTTTCGCCGATGTGATTGAGCCGGATGCGGAGGCCACCGCGCTGGTGAAGAAACTGCGGGCGCCTTATGAGGCGGATCTCAATAAGGTTCTGGCAAAAACGGAATCACTCTTGTACCGCCGCGGTAATTTCAACGGCACATTCGACGACTTGATCTGTGACGCGCTGTTGGATGAACGCGAAGCCGACATTGCCCTGTCGCCGGGGTTCCGTTGGGGAACGTCCGTTTTGCCGGGTCAGGACATCACGCTGGAGGATGTCTTCAACGCCACGGCCATGACGTATCCAAACGCCTACCGTTCCGAAATGACCGGCAAAATGCTCAAGGACATTTTGGAGGACGTGGCCGACAACCTGTTCAATCCCGACCCCTACTATCAGCAGGGCGGCGACATGGTTCGCGTTGGCGGCATGGGCTACACCATCGATGTGAAAAAACCGATGGGCGGCCGGATCTCAAACATGACGCTCTTGAAAGACGGCAGCCCGATCGATCCGTCCAAAACCTACATCGTAGCGGGCTGGGCATCGGTGAACGAAGGCACCGAAGGCCCCGCGATTTGGGACGTGGTCATGAACTATCTCACTCAGAAAAAGGTGATCGCGCTGAAACCGAACCGCTCGGTGAAAGTCAACATTTAAGGCGCGAAACGCTCTTCGACTTCTCTACGGAAATGCGAAACGGGCTGCGACGTGCCGCCCGTTTTGGTTTTGGGAAGGCCCTATCGTGTCCAGGGCTAAGCCGGATCAGGCGTCACCGCCCAAATCGGATGAGCCCTGAAGCGTGTCGCATGAAAT
>CAZOGY010000020.1:0-35014 GCA_964579305.1 uncultured Hyphomicrobiaceae bacterium | reverse complement strand
CTGCATCGGCGGCGCGCTGACGATCGCCAACAACACACACCATGTCATCCCGGCCGAGCGCAGCCAGAGCCGGGATCTGACGCAGGCGGTGTCGTTGCGGCAGGTCCCGTGTCTGCGCCGCAGCACGCCGTGCCGCAGCACGCGGTGCCGGCGAGGCACTGATTTGCTTCAGCGCCTCACCGTAGTTTTTTTGCATGCAAAAGCTTAGTTATGCTTTCGGCTTGAGAATTGTATCCATAACCAGCTTGCCGACTTTATTACCTTGTTCAATTCCAACATCAGAATCGAATTGGAAGTGAATTCCAAGGTACACACGGGAACGACCGTTTTCCTGCTCGGCCTCGGCGAGAGACTTGTATGACCGTTCAGCACGCGGCCGCGGCTCATCTTCGCCGGGCTGACGGTTCTTTCCGTTGTATTCATCGGAGACGAAATTGAACGCCAACGGATCGGACGAACCTTCCGTTTCGACATTATGGTACCGCCGAAGAACTTCAAATAGCGCGCCACCAAATGTGGCGTGACCCGACGGATACGTTGGGAAGTTCGGCGTGAGGTTACGTACACGACCTTCGCCGTTCGACACCGGTGCTCCAAACGGTGTCCACTGGTCATCCAAGGCACCCTCTGTGGTCGTGTCCGCGGCCACAGAACGGATCACCGTAACTGGGCGACCGAAGAGATAATAATATTTGCCTTCCCAAGCCGCGATAGCCGCATCGGCCATGGCGATGTTGACGAGAGCCAGATACCTGGCGAATTCGTCCACTTTGGTGATCGGCTTTTCCTGAAGCGCAATCGATGTTGCAACCATGTTGTAAAGCCGCGGCGGTGCGCACAGTCCTGGCGTCGCATCGTAAGCCCAGAACACACCCACGAACGACTGATTGGTTCCGTCGAACGGTTCTTCATCGAACTTGCCCACGCGCTCTGTCAGCGTTGGCCTCCTGGCGCCTCCCCGTTCTGCCGACGGATCGCCGCCGAGCCGCTTGACCTCTTTGTATGCTGCGATGAATTCGGCTGATCCAAGAGCCGGTGGCGGCTTGGGACGGAACTGCTCAGCCGATTCGAGCGCAAACGGCTTAACGAGGTGCCATGTTGAGCCCAACGCCTCATCAAGAGGCACGATCGGGTCATTGCGCCAAGCAAGTGGATCGCTTGTCTCGAGCTTAGCCGTAAGTATGTCTTCGCGTTCGGCACCATCGACTTGGCGCAAAGCCAAAACCTGTTTCGCGACCGTTTGGCCGATAAGCTGGCCGAACTGGCGAACTGGTGCTGGCCCGCCGACCCCTAGAAGGGATTGTTGAAGTCCTGCGGCAAACATGAACCTCTTGTTCGGGTACAACTCCGTCAAGACCGCCGCCGCGGCTTCTGCGATCGCAGCGTCAATAGAAGCCTTGTCCCGATCAATCTCGGACGGCTGGGCGCGCAGCTCGCGCAGAGCAGCCGCTTGAATGTTTTGATAGCTTTCAAACCGCTGCGTAATCACGTTGACGGCTTCAAACATTGCCAAATGAACCATGGCGAGCGCGCGGCTCGTACGTGTTGGTCCAAACTGCTCGGCGAAAGTGTCAGTCAAGCCAGGCACTTGGTTGTCGTCATGATCCAGTGCCGTGGCGAGGAGTGCCCGGTCGTGCCAGGCTTTCAAGGTGCCCAATTCTTTCGAGAGCTCGCTGGGAACCACTGGACCACCCAGCGGCCGCGCCATCAGTTCGGTGATTGCGGATCGGCTGCTCGGAAGAATAACGCGTTGGTTCTGCAGGGCCAGCAACTGCCGCAGCTCCTGCATGGTGGCACCGGAAGCACCGGACCCACGTGCCGATGGCAGCCCCCGCGACCGGAAAACCCGGCCATAGTCGCGACGAGCACCTTCACTTATGGCCTGCGAAAACGCAGACGGAGCGGCAGCCATTGCCCCAAGAGCTACCAGCCCCTGGGTCAGATTACGACGAGTGAACTTAGACATATCATTCCTCAGTAAACATAGTTAACATCTCAAACGCTTCGCTGTGGAATACGTCAAAATTACGGCTGTCACTTTGGTAAATCTACGCAACTCGACCGTCAGTGCGCCAGCGATGAGAATTGTTTCTCATTGAGAACGGAAAGCCGTTGCCATCGTGCTCCCGCACGCTCGCTATGCCGCTCAATTTGGCAACTTTTTCCTCCAACAGTTACTTTGACGGCTGATTATTGTGGAGTTTTGTAGATCTGCGCGTTGAGTCCAACACCATTTCGGCGCTGCACAAGATTCACGCAGAAGTTGATAACTTAAGACGCATTTTTTGGCTCGCTATTTGTCACGAAGCTGTCACACTCAGCCGTGGTCGATATAGACGCGGAGGTAACGGATGGGACGCACCCTCTTTGCCGTCGTCGTGACGGCATTATTCGGACTGTTGGCAAGCCCGGCGCACATTGCGCGTGCGGGGCCAGAAATTCCGGGCGGGTCGGCAACTTGGCATACCCTCAAATTTTATGAAGCAATTGCACTGCGCGATTATTTCGATCACCGCTTGAATGATGCCATCAAAGAGCGCGGCAACGCGCTTTGGGATCTGTCGCAGAGCGGGGCGTTTTCACGATATCCCAAATCGTGCGGTGCTGCGGCACAAACCTTATCGTATATGGTGAACGGTTACTATCAATCGCGCAAGCGGCTCGAAATACCAATCGATTGGCATTATTACGCCAAACAATATATCCGGTTGCGATATCGATGTATCGACGATACCGGGCTTGAGCGTGCAAACTATCCGTTGCCGCGCTGGTTTGGGCGGTGATGCGTGCCAGGGTGCGCCGGTGCCCCGGGTCATGATGGCACCATGCAAATTCGCGCAGCCGTCCCACAGCTTGGAAGTATCGCACGCGATGCGTCGCTGCGGATCCGATTTAATGCATGTCGCATCCAATCGGATTCACGGCCCGTGAGCGCAACAAAGCTAAACCGAGGCGCATTTCATGCGGCACGCTTTAGGGGTGGGCCAGCAGGTCTCGTGCGGCCCGGTCGGCGGCGTTTAAGAGCGTTGGGATGCGATGGCGCCCGTCCATTTGGGCGACAAGCTCCGCGGCTTTGCGCAATGCAATGCCTGCCGCGGTGATGTGAAGGGGGCGCATGCTTTCGCCGCGCTGCACGGGCGCCGACCAGTCGTCGCCGGCAAACGCTGATTTGGCGATCCCCACGACCGGCGTCCTTGTGCCCAGGTGCGTAAACAGGTGTGCGCCGAGGCCCGGTTTGCCATTGGCGTCAAGCCAGACGTAGCCGTCGACAACGATGGCCTGAAGGCCGCGCGGGGCCGCTTGGCAGAGGGCTGCGAGCAACGGCAATTCGCGCTTGTAGAACGCGCCCGGTTCGTATTCAGCAGGCGCGCCGGTCCGCGCCGAGACGAGATCGGCCGGTGCGGCGTCATCCCATGCGCGCGCCAAGATTCCGGCGGCCGCGGCACGGTCGGTTCCGTAAGCCGCATCGGTGATCAGGATCACAATCGCTGCCCATTCAGGCCGCCGCGTTTCGGCTTGCGGTGGCGAAACGGGCGAGGTGCTCATCCTCGTCGCCAAACAGGTGGTCGATCATGACGAGGCGCTTGGCGTAATGCGCGAGCGGGTAATCCCACGTCATGGCAATGCCGCCGTGTATCTGGATGGCCTCTTCCGCGACGAGCCGGCCGACGCGGCCAATCAGGTGCTTTGCGGCGGAGACGCTGCGATCACGGGCGTGCAAGTCGGCGCTCTCAAGCTGTGATGCGGCAAGCATGACGGCGGAGCGCGCCTGCTCGATCTCGAGCGCCACATCGACCAGGCGATGCTGGAGCACCTGGAACGCGCCAATCGCGCGGCCGAATTGCGTGCGCGTCTTGACGTAATCGAGCGTCGTTTCCTGCATGACATCCATGATGCCGATGGCTTCCGCGCAGACGGCCAACGTGGCGCGGGCGAGTGCCGTTTCAATCGCGGGCAACGCATTGTCAGCGCTGGCCGACAGCATGGCGCTTGCGGGGAGAGCGACCCCATCGAGGGTGATTTCGGCTGCACGACCACCGTCAATTGTCGCAACGCCGCGGCGGGTCAGGCCTGGGGCATCGCCATCGACGACAAACAGGCCGATGCCGGTTGCGTCGGTGACGTCGCCGGTCAGCCGCGCCGAGACGATCAGTTTGTCTGCGGTATCACCGTTGAGGACCACCGCCTTTCGGCCATCGATCCGCCAGCCGTCGTCGGCCTTTACGGCACGGCTTGCGACGTGGGCAGTGGCATAGCGGCTATCTGGTTCGCCATGCGCGAAGCAGAGCAGGACTTCGCCAGCGGCGACACCGTTCAGCATCTCGACCTGGTCGGGTCCACCGGCTTCCAGGATGACGCTTGCCCCGAGGACGGCCGTTGCCAGGGCAGGCTCTACCACCAAGTGCCGGCCGAGTTCTTCAAACACGACGGCAATGTCGGAGCCGCGCCCACCAAATCCGCCGTCCACCGTTTCCGGCAGCAGCGCGCCGATCACACCGAGGTCGACAAGCTTTCCCCACGTCTCGCGCGAAAAGCCGTCATCGCTGTCGGCTGCGGCATGGCGGGTCTTGATGTCGTAGGTCTCAGACAAGAACCGCCGGATGCTGTCGCGCATCATGCTGCGGTCTTCGTTAAGCTCGAAGTCCATGCGGGCACTCCCGATCGCGGCGCAAGGCGCTGAGCTGAATTACAGACCGAGCAGGTGCTTGGCGGCGATGTTGCGCTGGATTTCGTTGGAGCCGCCGTAGATCGACAGCTTGCGGTGGTTGAAATACGAGCGTGCGTGCAGCATCGCGCCGTCGGGGCCGACCGGCTCTTCGTTATAGCCCTCTTCGAACGCTTCGGGCGTGAAGGGTAATGCGTACGGGCCGACCGCACGGCGCAGAAGATCTGTGATTTCCTGGCGGATGACCGTGCCCTTGATCTTCAACAGCGAGCTTTCCGCGCCGGGCGCTTTGCCAGCCCCGGCCGCGCTGACGACACGCAGGTTGAAGATATCCATTGCCATCAAGTCGATCTCGACGCGGGCCAGGCGGGCGGCGAACAGCGGATCCTCGATCAGGGGCTTGCCGTTGGAAACCTGGTTGCGCGCGACCTGCTTGAGATGGGCCAGACCCTGCTTGGCGTAGGCGACGCCGGCGATGCCCGTGCGCTCGTAAGTCAGCAGATACTTGGCGTAGGTCCAGCCATCGTTTTCGGTGCCAACGAGGTTTTCAACCGGCACGCGCACATCCGTCAGGAAGACCTCGTTGACCTCATGCTCGCCGTCGAGCGTGATGATCGGGCGGACCTCGATGCCGGGGCTGTTCATGTCGATCAGCAGGAACGAGATCCCTGCCTGCGGCTTGGCGTCCGGGTCGGTGCGCACAAGACAGAACATCATGTTGGCGTGGTGGCCGAGCGTGGTCCACGTCTTCTGGCCATTGACAACATAGTGGTCGCCATCGCGGACGGCGCGCGTCTTGAGAGACGCCAGGTCGGAGCCGGCACCGGGTTCTGAGTAGCCCTGCGCCCACCAGTCGTCGTCGTTCAGAATGCGCGGGAGGTAATGATCCTTTTGCGCTTGGCTGCCGAACGCGATCAACACGGGGCCGAGCATGTTGACGCCGAAGGGAACGATCCGCGGCGCGTTGGCTGCGACGCACTCGGCTTCAAAAATATGCTTTTGGACCGGTGTCCAGCCGGCGCCACCGAAGTCTTTCGGCCAGTGCCAGGCGAGCCAGCCGCGCTCGCGCAACTTGGCGTGCCAGGCGAGGTAGTCGTCCTTTTTCAGGCGCTTGCCGGTGCGGACTTTGTCGGCCAGCCAGCCGGGCAGAGCCTCGGCGATCCAGGCACGGACATCGTCGCGGAATGCGGTTTCTTCAGGCGACAACGAGAGGTCCATCAGGCGTCTCCTTCCTGGGCGTGCGCGCGCTTTTCGATCAGCGCATCAAGGGCGAGGCAGCGGTCGGGCCAAACCCGCAGCGGATTGATTTCGAGGCTCTCGACTTCGCCGGCATGGGCGGCCACGAAGACGGAGAATTGCGAAATGACAGCAGCCAGCCTTTCGCGATCAACGGGCGGGTTGCCGCGCACACCGTCGAAAACGGGAGCGGCTTTCAATTCAGCAAGCATGGTCAGTGCCGTCCGGGGGCCAACGGGGGCGGGACGCAAGGCGATGTCTTTCAAGACTTCCGCAAAGATGCCGCCGAGGCCGACCATGACGACGGGGCCGAATACCGGATCGATCTTGGCGCCAAGGATCAGATCGAGGCCGTCGGCCACCATTGGTGAGATCAAGACGCCATCGATGCGGGCGTTCGGCACGTTGGCGCGCACCGAGGCGATCATATCGTCGGTCGCTTGAGCCACATCGCCAGCAGCGACGTTCAATTTCACACCGCCGACGTCGGTCTTGTGGGCAATGTCGGGCGAGGCGATTTTCAGCGCATAGGCCCCGTCGTGCCCATCGTCGGCGATCGCGCGTGCGGCCGCAGTGCCGTCGGCAGCACTATGATCGCGGATGACGGGCAAGCCGGCCTCGGCCAACAGCGCCTTAGCCTCGCGCTCGCCAAGCGGTCCGGCCGGCAGCGCAGGCAATTCGGGAACGTCGGGCACGTCAGGTGCGCCGGCCGCGAAGGCCATGCCGAAGCCCATCAGCGCAGCCATGGCACCGACAGCGCGCGACGCGTCCTCAAAACAGGGAAAGCCTGCGTCTTCGTAGCGGCGCTGGACCTCGGGCGGCGCGATGATCGACTGGATGAACAACAGATCGTCGCGGCCTTCGCGCACTTCGATGAGCGACTTGATCAGCGGATCAGCGAGCGTCGGCGAGCCTGCGACCGAGGTCCACAATCCGACAAGGCCGTCGTAGCCGCCACGCTCCAGAAGCACTTCGCAGAACCGCGGAACAAGTGTCAGGTCGTTGAAGAATTGCGCTGTCACGTCGACCGGGTTGCGGGGGGCGCAAAACGGCACGATCTCACGGAGCTGGGCCTGTGCGTCGTCCGGCATACGCGCGATGTCGAGGCCGTGTTCTTCGGCAGCGTCCGCCATCAGCACGCCGCCGCCGCCGGAAATCGTGATCAGGCCGACGCGTTTGCCGGCGGGAAAGATCCGCGGGCGGCATGCATAGGCGATGTCGATCATTTCCTCGGTCGTCTTGGCACGGAAGGCGCCGTGTTCGCGCAAGACGGCATCGTAGACGGCGTCTTCGCCCACGAGGGCTGCCGTGTGCGAGCCAGCCGCCTCCGCGCCGACCGTGGAGCGGCCGACCTTCATGAAGATCACGGGCTTGCGGTTGGCGCGGGCAATTTCAAGCGCATCGACGAGCATTGGCCCGTCCTTGATGCTTTCCGCGTAGGCGACAATCGTGTCGACGTCGTCAGCTTCCGCAAGCAGCTTGATGACCTCGGCGACGTGGACGTCGCATTCATTGCCGGTCGTGATCCAGTTGCCGATGCCGAGCCCGCGCAAGTGGCACGCGATATAGATGTGCGATCCGTAGGCTCCCGATTGCGAGATGATCGCAAGGCCGCCAGGTGTCGGGGTCGCCCGGTCAATGGTCGACGTGAACGTGGGATAGAAGTTCGCCGATGCCTTGAAGGCGCCAAGGCAGTTCGGACCGATGATGCGGATGCCGGTGTCATCGGCGATCTGCGTGATCTCGTCCTGCAGCGCGATGCCGGCGCCGCCCATTTCCGAAAAGCCGGACGAGAAAATCAGCGCGGTCTTCGCGCCCTTGTCAGCGGACTGGCGGATGACGTCTGGGACGGTCGGCGCGGGGACGGCAACGAGAACATAGTCGACCGCGCCGGGGATATCGCTGACGGAGGGATAGGCGGTGAGCCCCTGGATCACGTCGCGTTTTGGGTTCACGGGATAAATTGCGCCGGCATAGCCATGGCGCAGAAGGTGGGCGACGGGCCGGCCGCCAATGCGCACGGGATTGTCGGAGGCGCCGACGATCGCAATTGATTTTGGCGCGACGAGATCATCAAGCGTCGTCGGCGGACGGTGTGATCGCACGGGCTGGTTCATCGGGCGGCTCCAATACTCATGCCGCCACAGACGTGCAGCGTTTGGCCGGTCGTGAAGCCGGCATCGTTGCTGAGGAAATAGGCCGTGGCGGCTGCGATCTCGCTGGGCTCGCCAACGCGGCCGACGGGAACCTGGTCGACAATCGCCTGGCGGGCCGGCGTGCCGTGCGGCTGCAAGGTTGTAAACATTTCGGTTTCGATCGGCCCTGGCGCGATGATGTTGACCGTGATGCCGGCGGGACCGAGTTCGAGGGCTGTGGTCCGGACCAGTCCCGTGAGAGCCGATTTGGCCGTGGCATATGCGATCCGCGCGCGCTTGCCCAAAGCCGCGCGCGAGCCCAGAACGACAATGCGGCCGAAGCCATCGGCGCGCATCGCCGGTGCCACCGCCTGCATGGCCCACATTACCGATTGCACATTGACCCGGAACATCTCTGCAAAGTCGGCATCGGTGGTCTCTTCGAGCGTCCCGGCGCCGGAGATGCCGGCATTGGCGACGAGCCTGCCGGGCGCAAATTCCGCAGCGATCTCCATCAGGCGGGCTTTGGCGTCCGGCGCACCGAGATCGACAGCCCGGTGAATGCCGTCAAAGCCATCCGCCGGCGCTGAGCGCGATAGCCCCACCACGGCGTATCCGCGGCCGGAGAGGTCTGCGGCAATCGCCTTGCCAATGCCTCGGCTGACGCCGGTGACAAGAACCGTCTCGCGCGCCATCGCCGTCACGCCGGGGTATGGATGGGCAGGCCGTGCATCGCGCGGCGTTCAAGCCAAAGCGTTGGACGATAGCGATCGTCACGGGTCACTTCGTGAATGCGTTCGATGACAAGGAACGTCTCCAACGACCCGATGTGCTCGGCCAGCTTGAGAGGGCCGTGGGGATAGTTCAGGCCAAGCTCCATCGCCAAGTCGATATCCTGAGGACTGGCCAAGCCGATTTCAGCCATGTAGCAGCCGAGGTTTGCGATCATCGCGCACATGCGTTGGGCCACGAAGCCGGGGCTGTCCTTGATCACCGTGACCTTGCGGCCGCTTGCGATGATAGCAGCGGCCACCGCATCCAACATTGCCTGATTGCCGCCCGTTGGCAGCATGAGCGTCACGCGCTTGGCTGTGTCGCAAGCCAGGTCGATGCAGACGAGACGGTCGCGGTCGATGTCGGGATCAAGCGCGATCGTGGAGGCATCGTAGCCGAGCGGCGCGGCCAGGATCGGGCTTTCGCCGTCGTCATCATCCAGCGCTTGGAGACCGATCGCATTGCAGAACTCGTCACCTTCGCCGCCCATCATGAACACACGCGCTGCGGGTGCTGCGTCCGTGACGTAATCTGGGCTCGGCACGTCGACGGGTTTGCCGTCCTGATATTTGTACCAGCCCTGCCCGGTTTTGCGACCGAAGGTGCCGGCGTCGAACTTCGCGCGGTGGTTCGGCGATGTTTTCAAGCGCGGATCATATCCGTAGCCTTCCCAGATGATCTGGTTGACGGGATAGTTCACGTCGATGCCGGTGAGGTCCATCAACTCGAACGGTCCCATTCGGAAGTGGCAGCAATCGCGCATGATGGCGTCGATCTGGCTCGGGGTCGCCACGCCGTCGTGGGCAATCCGCAAGCCTTCCGTGGTGAATGCACGGCCGCCCATATTCACGAGAAAGCCTGGGCTGTCTTTCACAGTGACGGGCGTCCGCGTCATGCGGTGGCCCAATTGGGTCAGCGCATCGACGACAGCCTGTGAGGTCTCGCCAAAGCGGATGACTTCAACGAGTTTCATCAACGGGACTGGATTGAAAAAGTGCAGGCCAGCGATGCGGTCGCGCTTTTCGCAGACGCGGGCGATGAAGGCGATTGGGATCGATGACGTGTTCGATGCGATGATGCAGTCGGGGCCGACGACGCTCTCGATGTCCTGAAACAGCTTTTGCTTGAGGTCGCGGTCTTCGAAGACGGCTTCGACGACGGTGTCGCACGGGGCGAGGTCCGCCATGGACGCGCCGACCTCGAGCTTTGAGACAGCCGTCTGTGCCTCAAGCGCGGAGATCCGCTCTTTCTCCACCAGCCGATTGATCCGCCCGGCGATAATCTCACGTGCCTTTTCGGCAGCCCCGTCCTTGGCATCAACCAGGATTGTCCGCATACCGCCTTGCGCCGATACCTGGGCAATGCCCTGGCCCATCGCGCCAAGCCCAACGACACCGACCGTGTAGTCAGGCGCATCCACCGATTTCATCGCGTCCCCTTCGTTTCCTCCGTGGACCGGATCAGTGTCCAGCCTCTTTGCCATTAGGCTAGCACCACTCTCAGCCTTTGGACTAGGGTTCCCGGCAAACACACGAGGGAGAACTGGCATGTCGCAGGAGCAGAGCGGTCAGGACACGCAGAACTTGGTGCTTGTGGAACGGCGCGAGGGCGGCGTTGTCGTTGTGCGGATGAACCGGCCGGACGCGCTTAATGCGCTGTCGATGCCTCTGCGCCAGGCGCTGGCGGCGACGTTTGAAGCGCTGCATGACGATGAAGACGCGCGCTGCATTGTTCTGACGGGTGATGAAAAAGCGTTTGCGGCCGGTGCGGACCTGAAAGACATGGCCGCGCAATCGATGACGGATGTGATCCGGCGGCGAACAGAGCGATACTGGGCAACCATTGCAGCAACGCCGCAGCCGGTGATCGCGGCCGTCAATGGCTATGCGCTTGGCGGCGGGCTGGAGCTTGCGATGATGTGCGACATCATTATTGCCGGTGAAAGCGCTCAGCTCGGTCAGCCTGAAGTGCGCGTTGGGATCCTGCCCGGTGCGGGCGGCACGCAGCGGCTGACGCGCGCCGTCGGCAAATATCAAGCCATGAAAATGTGCCTGACCGGCAAACCGGTCAGCGGTCCTCAGGCCTTAGCCATGGGCCTTGCCTCCGATTGCGTGCCGGATGGGGAGGTTTTGGAAACCGCGCTTAAGATGGCAGAGACGATTGCGCGGATGCCACCGTTCGGCGTGCGGGCGATCAAGGAATGCATCATTGAAGGCCAAAGCGCGTCGTTGCAGGCCGGTCTCGCGCTGGAGCGCAAGGCGCTGCATACGCTTTTTGCCACCGAGGACCGGACCGAAGGCATGACCGCTTTCATCGAAAAGCGCCGGCCGGACTTCAAGGGGCGCTGAGGCCGCTGCCGTGGCAATGCCCAAGGCGCGACGGCCAAGGCGGGCGGTGTGTCGCTGATGCCGCGGCGCCTGCCAGCCCGTGATAAGCAGATTTTGTGATCAATAGACTTTGCGTTTGCCGCTGCGCGCCGGTGTGCACACGCCGCGCGAAATCGTGTCGGCATCGGTGTCTTCATAAGTCAGCGCGCCCGTTGCCCTGTCAAACGTGATGATGCGCAACTGCGGGTCAGAGATCTCGCATTGGCCATTGCGAACGGTGCCCTGCTGCACGCCGAACCGACAGGTCTCGCCGGTCACCTGATAACGCGCGGTGCGGCCGCCGGACATCTCGCACTCCCACGCGTTTGAGCTGGCGCGGGCCTGTCCCCCAGCCGCGGAAATGCTGACCAGAATGCTTAACCCGAGGGTGCCGTATTTTCCCGCTGCCATGATCACCTGCCTTTTGGTTTTAAGCGGCTTTGCGCAAATGGCAGACGCACCAGGGGGCGATTTGGTTCATTTGACCGGCAGTCCCGCACCGCCGCGATGGCAAGTCCTTTGAACGACGGAGTGACCCGGCCTTTGCCAAAATCGGGACTTGTTGGGGGGTGTCGCGGGTTGAGGTGTCGCTGGCGCGGCTGTTTTAGTCCGCGCCGTAAAACCTAGAGCAACATCTGACCACACGTGACCGCACTTGCGGTCAAGTCGTCGGATAAAGATGCTCTATCATGTTGGAAACAGGGCAATGTCATCCGATCTGCGGATCGCAAAGCGGTTCCGAAAAAATCGGATATTGCTCTCGGCGCAGCGCCGCAGCAGGACCCCGGCATGGCAACGCAACCGGCCCAGCCTTCCGGCCAAACCCCTCACTCGTCGCAAACAAGCCTGGCTCCGGCCACCGCTTTAAACAGTGACGAACGCCCAGCCGAGGGCGCCATCGAGCTTGAGCGATTGCGTCAAGACGCAGCGCAATTGCGGGCGATATTCGACAATGCAGCCGTCGGCATCCTGCTTGTCTCCCGCGGTGGCATCGTGCGCGACGCGAACCGGCGCTTTGCGGGTTATCTGGGGTATCGCACAGGTGAGATTATCGGCCGCCATTATCACGATCTGACCGCACCTGAAGATATTGGCATTCATAGCGCCAAGCGCGATGCGCTTTGGTCCGGTGCGTTGGAAAGCGTTTCGGCAGAAAAAAGATGGCTGACGCGCGATGGTGGCCGGTTTTGGACGCGGATGACTGTATCCGTTCACGGCGAGGGTGTGAATGGAGAACCAACCTCCATTGCAATCATCGAAGATATTAACGAAAGCAAACGCAACGAAGAAAGCCGCCGGCTTCTGATTGGTGAACTCAACCACCGGGTCAAGAATACACTTGCGATCGTTCAAGGCATCGTCCGCCAGACGCTGACGTCGTGCCCGGACCCGGCAGAATTTGCCCATGTGATCGAAAAGCGCTTGCAAAGTATCTCCCGCGCGCATGACTTGTTGACGCGCAACGACTGGCAATCGCTTGGCCTTGATGACCTGATGCGCATTGTTGTGCTTGAAGCCTTTCCCGCCTATGAGCCGCAAATATCTCTCAAACTTTGTCCGGTCCATATCGGTGCACAGCAAGCCATTACGCTTGCGCTCTTGTTTCATGAACTGACGACCAATGCGATCAAACATGGTGCATTATCGGTTCCGGCTGGCCGTGTTTTATGTGCAGCGGAAGTGATCGTGTCCCGCAACGATTGCTACGAGCTCGAGATCCGTTGGATTGAACGCGGCGGTCCCCGACCCTCTGAATCTCAAAACCCGGGGTTTGGCAGCTTTCTCATGCAGCGCGGCGTGCAGTTCGCGCTTGATGGGACAGCCACGACCTATTTCACTGAGGCGGGCCTTGATGCGAAAGTTCGCTTTCTCGTCAAACGCGATGCCGATGGCCTCGACGTCAATGGAAACTATTTTCAACTTATCCGCAAATCGATGGATCCAGGCTTGCTGGATCACGCAACCGATTGAGATGGCGGCAGACAAACAGGTTCAACACCTCTCAACAACATCGTTTCAAGGCACTGTGGTTTAGGACATTTCACGTCATATCGCGCGGCAGATTGACATTGGGAGTATCCGCGCGTGCACCTTGGCTCTGAATTCTCCAGATGTTTACCGGATTTGCGTCGCTTTGCACGTGCTTTGTGCGGCTCACAGGCCGAAGGCGACGACCTCGTGGTTCTGGTATTGGAGCGCCTGACGACAAGCGCCGTCACGACCAATGAGCTTGCGCCGCGTTGCGCATTGTTTGCCGTTCTCATCGAGCTTTACTTTTCTCCATTTGCTGAAAACCAGAGCCGGCATGTTGCCCATGCTTCCGCGGTGCCAAAATGCCAGCACGAGGCGCTTGAGGTTGTGGACCACCCCACGTTTATTTCGCGGTCGCGCGCTGCGTTCTTGTTGATGTCGATGATGGACTTCACCGCCAGCGAGACTGCGGAAATCTTGAACGTGCGGCCCCATGATCTCGCCAAATTGCTCGACACGGCTTATCGGGAACTCGCCGCAGAGCAACCGGCGAATATCTTTGTCATCGAAGACGAGTTCTTCATTGCGATGGATCTTGAGGCCATCGTTACCGATCTTGGGCATACCGTTGCCGGCCTTGCGCGCACACGATCCGAAGCGCTTGAAGCGATCCAAAATCTCTCGATCGATCTTATCCTGGCAGATATTCAACTCGCCGACGGCTCAAGTGGCATTGACACCGTGCACGACCTACTCGCACGCCACACAGTGCCGGTGATTTTCGTAACCGCCTACCCGGAGCGACTGCTTACGGGCTTGAGACCCGAGCCGACATATTTGATCTCAAAACCATTCCGCCGCCTCGCCATTCAATCAACCGTCAGCCAAGCACTTATGAACTGGCGAGATGCGCGACAAAGTTTGCCAAAGTCGGTGGCGATTTGATATAAAAATGAAATCTTCAAATTCGCATTCTAGGATGCTGAATTTGCATGACGACTTTGACATGTATCCCCCTCAAACTTCGGCACGTCCAGGAAACATCCGTTGGTACGTTGAATGTTCTGGTCAAATTAAATTGAGTGCTGACGGTGCTTCTGATCACCAAAGTGCGGAGGCTTGGATGATCGAAACAGCCGTTGATTTGGAGTTGGGTGACCTTGGCGCGCTGTTCAATCGCGTGACCGCGGCGCGGTGGGAAGTGCCGGCCAATCCACTGGCGCAGGCGGTGGAATTCGCGGCACGCGGTATTTGTATCTATGATGCGCAGGATCGATTGGTGATTGCCAATGCCGGCTATCGCTCGATTTATGGGATGGCCCGCGGCGATATTTGGCCAGGACTTGCATTGGCCGATGTCGTCAAGGTCCAGGCGGAGCGGGGGCGAATTCCCCAGCGCGATATCGATGAATATGTGGCGCTGTGCGTGAACCAAAGTGAGCGACCGTGGCGGATGACACGCCACCTCTTAAACGGCCGGACGGTGCTGGTTAGCTGCTGTGATCTTTCCGACGGTTATTATATTGCGACCCACGATGATATCAGCGCGCGGTTATCTCATGGCGAGCAGGTCCGCTCGCTGTCCGGACGCGATGGTTTGACAGGCCTCGCCAATCGCGCGGCGCTGATGTCTCAGATCGCTCAAGCCGCGCATTCTGGAACCGGGCCAAGGGGGGCTGCCCTTTTGTTTGTCGCGGTTAATCGGTTCCGCGCGATCAATGAACGCTATGGGCAAATGGTTGGCGATCAGCTTTTGTGCGCGGTCGCTGACCGGCTTCGGACTTTCTTGCGCGCGGGCGATGTTTGTGCCCGGACAGGCAGCGATGAGTTCGCCATTCTGCGCGGGCCGGCCCCGTCCGCGCACGAGGCGGAGGCGCGCGCAAAGCAGATGTCGCGCGCGTTGAACCTGCCATATCGGATCGGCCCGAATGCGCTGGTGGTTGGCGTCAGCATGGGCATTGCCGTTGCCCCCGAAGACGTCACTGACGCTGAGGTCTTATGGCAGCGCGCGGATTGCGCACTCAGGAAAGCCAAATCGGACGGCGCTGGCACTTACTGTTTTTTTGCCGAAGACATGGAACACGCGGGCGCGCAGTGCCGGGCCCTGGAAGACGCGTTACGGCGCGCGTTGGTGCGCGAGACGTTCGTGTTGCACTACCAGCCAATCTTGAACCTCGCACGGGCGAAAGTCGTGCGGATGGAAGCGCTCTTGCGGATGCCATCGCAGGACGGTGCGAGCCTGATCTCGCCGGCAGATTTTATTCCGGCGGCAGAAAGCAGCGGCTTAATCGTGCCGATTGGCCACTGGGTGATTCAGGAAGCCTGCCGACAGGCCGCGTCGTGGCGGGATGACATCGGCGTTGCTGTCAATATCTCGCCGCTGCAGTTCCGCTCCGGCGGTCTCGTCGACAGTATCCGATTAGCGCTGGAGACAAGCGGGCTTGCGCCTTGGCGCCTTGAGATCGAGGTGACTGAGACGATCATGCTGGAGGCGGGGCACGACGCGCTTGCCACCTTGCGTGAGATCAAGGCGCTTGGCGTCCAAATCGCGATGGACGACTTCGGCACGGGGTATTCGTCGTTGAATTACGTGTCGAACTTCCCGTTCGACAAAATCAAGATCGACCGCTCATTCATGGCGGGGCTGCCCGATGCCGGGCACAAGCTTCTGATTTTGCGCGCCATTGCCAATCTGGGCGCAAGCCTTGCCATGGCAACGACTGCGGAAGGTGTGGAAACGGCTGCGCAACTGGCGATCGCGCGCCAGGAGGCCTGCACCGAGGTGCAAGGATTTTACTTTTCCAAGCCGGGTCCAGTCGATGGCATCGCCGCTGTGATCGCGTCTAGCGAAGCCCGGGCGCGGCGGCTGACTTACTCAGATCGCCACCCCCAAACTCCGGTCGAACCCAAACTCCTGGACCTCGACACGGACCTCCCAGCCCATCAATCCGCGTCTTGAGGCTTTCGTCATGGACACAAGCGACCGACGGTTCACACCTTGGCAGCAACCCAAACGGGTCTTGATGCGCGGGCGGGCGCGAGAGGTTCCCGGCGGCGAGCCACTCCAAGTCTCGCCGGAAGAGCGCGATCTGGAAGATCTCATCGATGCGTTGGCCCGCGAAATCGACGGTGCAGCGCTTCTGTCTGCGCTGATCGCCAGTTGCCTCAATCGAAGCGCGGCCCAGTACGATGTGGTCGACCTGTCACGCCTGCTCACCCATATGCCGGCGCGCCCAATCCTTGCGCCTGCGTTCGGGGATTTGACGGCTGAGCATAGCCACATGCGCGCGCTTGCATCGGCGGTTGCGTCGTTTGTCGGCGAACTCGCCGTGGCCAAGCATGAAATGCGCAAGGCCGCCGCTGCGCATGACCTGATCGGACCGGCCGAAGTCGCGCTGCATGCCCGACAATGGCGCCACGTGTGTGGTTCGGCGCGCGACGTTTGCGACATGCTCGTATTGACCTCACCGGAAACGGCCTGTGATCCGACCGGCCTGGATCGTAAGCGTCTTGCGCAGATGCTGACCAATGCCCGCTCTGGCGGGTGGCGGTTTGTTGGCCAGGAGGGGGATGCGTTGCCGGATTGGGCACAGAGGCGGCGCCACCGCCGCGTCCTGCTCAATATGACGGCCCGGCTTGAGACCACTTCAGCGATCCGAGATGTGCTTGTGCGGGACGCTGCGCCGGGCGGCTTTGGCATCGATTTCGCGGAAGGTTTGCGGGAACGTGAACCGGTCACGCTTACGCTCATCGATGGGCGCAGGTTCGACGGTCACGTGGCCTGGATCCGGGCGTCGCGGGCCGGTGTCACACTTGATGTGCCGTTGCCGACGAATGACGTGCTGTTCCAGTGGGAGTGGTAGGTGCCGAGCGGACCACCTCAGTGGCGGGCGCTGGCTTGACTGTGTGTCTCGCGGTCTGGTGAGGCCTGCGAGAGGGCTGGCGCGATGGCGTCCGGCGTCAGCGTGCATCCGGCGGCATGTAACGTTCCAGCAAAACGGGTGGCGGGTGCGATCACCGGATCGATGTCGGATGAGCCGAGCAGCGTGAACGCACACGCACGCATGGCAGGGCACGTTTCGTTTTGCGCCGCTGCGATGATTGAGATCGCCATGCACTCGTCACGGCAGAACGTTGCGCAATCCAGCGGGGCAACCTCAATGCGCCGCGCTGAGCGCATGTGTACGGCACGGACCCACTCCGCCAACGCCTGCACCGCCGGACCGGCGAGGCCTGCCGGCAACGCAGCCGCGTAAGCACTCCACACGCGCCCCCAACAGGCAACCTCGGTGCCCTGAAATCCATGCATCCAGCCACGAAAGCCAAGCCCGACGAGATCCGCAGGCCGGGTTGCGCGCGCTGAGACGGCCGAATCTGCCGCTGGCGTTTGAGATGCTGACTTCGCTGTGTTGTTTGGACCGCGTGCTCTCATAGTGTCCCCTTCACGGACCGGACGGGCGCGTTGCAGACTTGGTGGGGCGCGCGCGTTCACGTGGCGCCCGTTGGGCTGCAGGCTTTTGCGCGCGCGCTGCAGGTTGTGTCGAAGCCTGCGCAGCGAGCGGTGGGCTTTGGCCGGGAACGACAGAAGCCGGAGCCATCGCAGCATCCGCGCTCAACCGATCATCGCCCGGTCCAACATCAGATGACCCATGTTCGCTAACGGGTTCGCGCGCGGCGAGATCTGCAATGGTATGCAGGTCCAAGACGGCGACAAACGCCTCAAACGCACTATCGAGCATGGGGTGTAAATCGTCGCCGACATTGACGTCGCCAGCGGTCCGGCGCTGTTCGAAATCGCGCACGACGCTTCCAACCGGGATTTCGGCCGCGGGACGCGCCAGCCGGATGCCGCCGCGTGGTCCGCGTACGGTCGTCACGTAGCCGAGGTGGGCCAGCGCGTTGACAAGCTTGAGCCCGAGTTGACGCGTTATGCCGGCGGCTTCCGCGATCACGGCGACTTTGAGCGGCGCCGCATCGACTTCAGCGCGTGCGCAAAGCGTGAGGATCTTGACCGCATCGGAGGTCTGCTTGGTCAATCGCACGTTGCTTGGTTCCTACCGTTTGCCGGCGCCTGGCACGCATTGCATCTGCTCGGCTGAGGCCACAGCCTGACGTTGTTGATCGGGCCTTTCCACAAAACTAGCGCGGGACGTGCGATACGTCACCTGCTCCGATTGGCGCAACTGCCGCGGGCTTGGTCGGGCGGGCGCATTGCTGGCTGAGACGCTCGCCGAAGACCTCGGCCGGCCGAAAGCTCACCGGGTTTAAGCGCAATCGCCCGAGTTGAAAGATGCAGCAGCGCTCAAAAAAACTCTTTCATGGCAAGTGTCGGCGCGAGGCGGACATAGCTTATTCGGCGCCGTCGCCGTCGGCATCTGCGTCCTCATCGCCAACGAAGCCATAGCGCCGCAATTTGACGTAGAGGCTCTGGCGGCTGAGCCCCAGCATTTCCGCCGCTCCAGCACGGTTTCCGCGGGTCAGCTCCAAAGCGCTCTCAATGCACATGCGTTCCACGATTTCGGTCGTCTCACGCACCAGATCCTTGAGCGGGACACGCCCGACGAGATCGCGCATTTGCGACATAGCCCCTGGCAACACGCCACCGACTGGGGCGGCTGGCGACAGCCGGCCCCCGATGTCGCGCAGAACGTAGACGCAGCGGCCCGATCGATCGCCCGCAAGCCGCGCGCCGGAGACTTCGACATCAAACGTTTCGCCGAGCGCGCCGTGCACAACCGTTTCGAAAAACCGGCAGATCCCACGTTCGGCCACGTCTGCGGCGAGCATGGCAAAGTCGGCACCTGGCCGGCCAAGCCATTCAGATAGGGCTCGGCCCAGGGCCGCTTGTTCGGAAGCGACTTGGACAAGTTCCACGAACCCAGCGTTCGTGGCAACGATCACCCCGTCCGGATCACAAATCACGACCGCTTCCGGCGTCGCATCCAGGGCGGCGGCGACCAGGCCCTCGCGATCGGCCAGCCCGTCGCCTGGCGAGCCTACCGGCGTGAGCCGGATCAGGTCGTATGTGCTGCGACCATGCAAGAACCGGGTCGCGCAGAGTTGCACAGGCTGGCCGCCGTGCGCCAACCGCATCGCCGCCCGGTCGACCGCGCCAACCGCCTTCAGCGTCGCGGTTACCTCTCGCACGCGCTCTGCATCCCCGGCCGCGATCATGCTTGCGAACGGGCGGCCCACGGCGCGCTCGGGAGCCGTGTCGAGAAGGGCGCCAGCGGCCGGGTTGATTTCCACAATCTTCTGGTTGGCCGCGTCAATGACAAGCACCGCCTCATGCGTGCGATGGAACAGAACGCGATAGCGCGTTTCAGCCAGGCGCAGCCGCGCGTAATCGCGCTCCGTGTCCTGTTGGGCGGCCACAAGCCGCCGCTGCAGCGCCGCGATCCCCGACAAGTCACGGCCAAGCGCCAGATAGGCCGCGCGCTGCCGCGGCAATTTGAACATGGCGTAGCGGACCGGGACAACTTGTCCGTCGGCCAGGGCGTGGTTGATCTCGCGCCCTTCCGAAAGCCCATGTTTGCGGGCTTCGGCAAGCGCATCTGCGACCTTGGGCCGGCAGCTTTCTGAGACGAGATCCTGCAGGGCTGAGCCCGCGAAGGCCTTGAGTTGATCATCATCAAGGACACCCGGCGCCACTGCGGCGTCCTGTATTTTCCCGTCCGGCCGCAACACAAGCGCGATGTCAGCCGATTGCACAATCGCCATGGTGGCTTCGTCGGGCAGGAGTTCGCTCATGCCGTTCAGCCAAATCTCATCGGACTTCGGGCTGGATCGCCGTGTGGGCGGGCGCACGTCGCTCATCGGGTCTCGCTTCGCAGGGCCTGCATTTCACAGGAGGAGTTGGTCGGCCGGAACAGCCGCGCGCTGGCATGCTGACCACGACCAAAGTCGAAGCATAGCCGGGCCAGGCCGTGCGACAAGTGGCGCTGCGCCGCAGGTATCGGTGATCCGGCTGGCCCCGGCAAGCTGTCGCAAATGTGTCATCGCTGCAAAAGGCGGGAACGAACGCAACACGCGGCGAGGGGTCGCGCCGCCAACGGGCTGACACAGACCAATTGCCACTTGAGAACACATCGGCGCTGACCGACGTTTGGCTTCGGGAGGACCACACGACATGAAATATCAGGATCGCTTTGAGGACAGTCTGCGGGCCGTTCACGCGGAAGGTCGGTATCGGGTTTTTGCCGATCTGGAACGCTGCCGCGGTGCATTTCCTCGGGCGACGCGCTACGGAACGGACGGCACCGCGCCGGTCACCGTATGGTGCTCGAATGATTATCTGGGCATGGGCCAGAACCCTGTCGTGCTGAACGCAATGCATGTCGCGATCGACGCCGTTGGCGCCGGGTCAGGCGGGACGCGCAATATCTCCGGCACAAACCACTACCACGTGCTTTTGGAAGACGAGCTGGCCGACCTGCACGGTAAAGAGGCCGCGCTATTGTTCACGTCGGCCTATGTGGCCAACGACGCGACGCTTGCCACGCTTGTCAAACTGCTGGGTCCGGAGACCGTGATCTTCTCTGATGAGAAGAACCATGCCTCCATGATTGCCGGGATCCGGCATGGCGGATGTGAAAAGCGTATTTTCCGACACAACGACGTGGCGCATCTGGCCGAATTGCTTTCGGAATACGACCGCGCACGACCAAAGATTATTGCCTTTGAGAGCGTCTATTCCATGGACGGCCACGTCGCGCCTATGAAGGAGATCTGCGATTTGGCCGATGCGCATAATGCGCTGACATACCTCGATGAAGTGCATGCCGTTGGGCTCTACGGCGAAACCGGCGGCGGCATCTCACAGCGCGATGGATTGGCCGACCGCATCGACATCATCAACGGAACCCTTGCGAAGGGCTTTGGCGTGATGGGCGGGTATATCGCGGCGAGCCGGGCCTGTTGCGATGCGATCCGTTCGTACGCGTCGGGCTTTATCTTCACGACGTCACTTGCGCCGGCCATCGCGGCCGGTGCGCTGGCCAGCGTGCGGTATTTGAAAACGAGCCAGACGGAGCGGCGCCAACATCAAGAGCGCGCGGCGACCGTGAAGCGGCGGCTCAAGGATGCCGGGCTGCCCGTGATGGATAACCCGAGCCATATCGTGCCTGTGCTGGTCGGCAATCCGGTGCACTGCAAGGCGGTGACCGACGCGCTGCTGGAAGATTTCGGCATCTACGTCCAGCCGATCAATTACCCGACGGTGCCGCGTGGGACCGAGCGTCTGCGCTTTACGCCGACCCCGCTGCATAGCGACGCCCACATTGACCATCTGGTCGCTTCGATGACGGCGCTGTGGGAAGCGTGCCCGGTCGGCAAGGACGGTTACGTGCGCCTGGCCGCCGAGTAGCGAACGATAGCGCAGTGTCACGGCGCCGGTTGATGTGCCGTTCACGGTCCATGCGATTTGAGCCGGCTTCGTATTGTGGCCAGCCGGGCAGGTCGAGCCGCGCAGGTCGTTGGCCGACAGCCTTGGCTGATCCGCGTATGTACCCCCGCCCCCCAAAAAAAGCCCGCCAGCGTCTCGCTGGCGGGCTTTTCGTCTCGCGTACCTGTGGTGAGGCCTGCGGCGCCGCATGTTACAGCCGCGCCGTCAGGCTCGCCAATTAGTTCGTGGCCGGCTTGGAGAACGTTTTGAGGTAGGCGATCACGTCGGCGCGATCGTCTGCCTTACGCAGCTTGAAGACCATTTTCGAACGGCCTTTGGCTTGGTCTTTGGCGCCGTTTTCCGTCAGCCACGTTTTGAGGAACTTCGTGGGATCAGGCAGGTAAGCGAACAGGTTTTCTTCTGTCCATTTCAGGCCAGCTTCGCCGGCTGCAGCATTCAGTTTCGAATACTTGTAGCCTTCGACGGTGCCTGCAGAACGGCCGATCAGGTCGTTCTGGACCGGACCGACTTTGTTTCTCGCATTGTCGCCGACAGCGTGGCACGTGACGCAACGGCGGAAGACGCGCTCGCCTTTTTTGGCGTCGCCCTTGGCCAGGATTGCAGCAACGTCTTCCTGCGCGGACGCAGTAGCCGGCGCCAGGGCGACCAGCGTGGCGACAGCGGCGGTAAGCGCGAATTTCATGCGGAACCTCCTTCAAAGTGAGATCGAGTTGTGCCCGTAACGGGCGTACCCAGTGATAATGCTGAGCAGACCGAAGTGTTCAAATCTTGTGCGATCTGCGCTCAGACTGCGACGGACTTTTGCCAGGCGCGCGGAACGGAATGGAGCGTAGTTGCTGCTTTGGGTCAATCCTCATGTGCGCAATCGTTACAGCCAGGTTGCCATGCAGCACTGTCAACTTTTTGGAACAGGTGGATTCCCTGGAATTGGTTCGCCGGCCAAAGACGGGTGCGAACGCGCATACTGCGGTGGGAAGGCCGCGCTGTCGCCAAGCTCGACGGCGGCTTGCCAGGGCCAGCGGGGATTGAACAGCATGCCGCGGGCGATCGCGATCATGTCGGCCTGGCCGCTCTGCAGGATCGTCTCGGCCTGGTGGGCGTGCGTGATGCGCCCGACGGCGGCCGTTGTGACGCCGGTTGCCCGTTTGACTTCGGCGGCAAACCGCGTCTGGTAGCCCGGTGCGGACCGGATTTGCTGCGCTGGCGCCAGGCCGCCTGAAGAGACATCGAAAAAGTCACAGCCGCGCGATTTCAGTTCGCTGGCATAACGGATCGAGCTCTCCAGATCCCAGCCACCTTCGATCCAGTCGGTGGCAGAGAAGCGCACGCCAAGGGGACGATCGTCCGGCCAAGCGGCGCGGACCGCGTCGAACACCTCAAGGGGAAAGCGCATGCGGTTTTCAAGCGAGCCGCCGTACTGGTCCGTGCGCTGGTTTGAGATTGGCGACAGAAACTGATGCAGCAGATACCCGTGCGCGCTGTGGATTTCGATGGCATCGAAATCGAGCCTCAGCGAACGCACTGTCGCGTCGACGAATGCCTGTTTCACGCGGGCCAGTGAATTGTCGCCAAAGGCTTCTGGTGTGTGCCAACCGGGGCCATAGGCGATCGCCGATGGGGCAACGGTTTGCCAAGCGCCTTCCTCAGCTTTCAGCGCGGCGCCGCCTTTCCAAGGAACGTTTGCCGATGCCTTGCGGCCGGCGTGGGCAAGCTGAATGCCGATCTTGGCATTTCCATAATCCCGGTAAAACTGGATGACGCGCGCCAGAGCGGCTTCTGTCGCGTCGTCATAGAGCCCGACACAGCCCGGCGTGATCCGCCCCTCCGGCTCGACGCCCGTTGCCTCGATCAAAACAAGACCGCAGCCGGACACCGCGAATTGTCCCAGGTGCATCAGGTGCCAATCGTTGGCGACGCCATTGTGCGCTGAATACTGACACATCGGCGCGACCATGATGCGGTTTGGAACCTCAAGCGCGCGCAGGTGTATGGGCGAGAACAGCATCGTCGACATGTGCGTTTCCAGGTTGTTTTTGCGGGGGTCTTGTGGCGGGCGTCGCCGGCGGCTCGCCCACTGGCAACGTTGTCGCAGACAAAAGCTGGAAACGGGCGCTAACGCAACCGTGCGGCCTCAGCCGATCGGACTGGCACGGCCGGCGGTCGCGTCAGGCGCGTGACATGACGCTGGTGCCCGCTGGCGTGCGGATGCGGTTCAGCCATACGGCGTAGGTGAGCAGCTTGTAATACAGCCGCAATTCAACCAGCGGCAGCGAACGTGAGCGGCTGAGCCCTCGCGTGAGTGCTTTGCGGTCGATCCAATCGGCCAATGGCGAGGCTGCGATCTCTTCGCCATGGCGCGCAAGCGCACCCGTGATCCAAGCCTGCACGGGTGGCTGGAAACCCTTTTTGGGGGCATCCAGGACATCGTCGGGCACCAGACCGCGGACCGCTGCCTTGATCAGTGCCTTGCCGCCTGGTTCCCAATCCCGCTCGGTCTTGCGCACAGCCATGACCGTTTCAACGAGTTCTGGATCGAGCAAGGGAAGCCGCGCTTCGAGCGATGCCGACATCGAGAGACGATCGGCCAGCGCAAGGCAGTTTCCCGTCAGCCAAGTCTCGAATACGCCGCGCGTGATCTGCAAGGGCACCTGTTCCGGTTCGATGGCCCGTTGCGCGCGGTAGAACGGACCGGACGCATCGAGCGTGGCGGCCAGGTCCCTGTTGAGCAGGCGCGGTGCGTACCAATGCGCGATCCCGAAATCCTTCACCGCATCCATCAAAACCAGGCTGCCGGGGCCACCGGATAGGTCGCCAGGCCGGAACTTTGGGCGTTGGCCAAACAGAGCGCGCACAATGTTTGCCGCGGCTGCGGGGCTGTGCGCGGCATGGGTCGGCGGGTTCAAAGCGCGTGCGTGCGTGGCGTCGATCGCGCTCTGCAGCCAGTTGTAGCCGATGAAAACCTCATCACCGCCGGTGCCCGAGAGCATGACGCGGCACCCGTTTGCGCTGAGAAGGCGGGCAACCGCGCGATGACCGAACGCAGCGATATCGCCGATCGGCTCGGCGCAATCACGGACCATATCGGCAAACGCATCGACGAAGGCGCCGGTCTCAATCTCGGTTTCCACCAGTGCCAAGCCGAGACGCTTGGCGCTCGCACGCGCAATCGGTCGCTCGTCGAACGCCGGCTCGCCTGGATAGCCAACGCAATAGGCGGCGAGATTATCGGCCCCCAGTGCAGCGGCTGTGGCGGCTACCGCTGTTGAATCGACGCCGCCGCTTAGGGCAATGCCGACCTTCACGTCGGACCGCAGCATCAGGCGGGTTGCCGAAAACAAGGCCTCGCGTACCGCTGATGGCGCCTCGGCTGGATTGATCGGTGTTGTTGGCGCCGCTTGACCAATCAGGGGCGCCCAGCGCGTGATCTGTGCGCCGCGTTGGGCTGTCCATTCCAAGACGTGTCCGGGCAGGAGTTTCCTGACCCCTTCAAATGGTGTTTCAGGCTCAGGCACATACTGCAGGTGCAGGTAGTCAAAAAACGCCTGGGCCGACAAAGGCGGATTTTGCGGCATCAAGGCCAGCAGCGGTGCGATTTCCGATGCAAAGACCAGGGCGCCATCTTGTGCGGCATAAATCAGCGGCTTTTCGCCGAACCGGTCGCGTGCCAGAAGCAGACGCTGCGTATCACGGTCCCAAAACGCGCAGGCAAAAACGCCCCGCACGCGCGACAAACCTGAAACGCCCTGGCTGATCAAAAGCTGCAGCAGGACTTCCGTATCTGATTGGGTGCGGAATGCGCGCCCTTGCCCGCGCAGCCAGTCGCGCAATTCAATGTAGTTATAAATCTCGCCGTTGAATACGAGCACGTAACGCCCGTCGGCACTCAGCATCGGTTGGTCGGCCGCCGACGACAAATCAATGATCGACAACCGGGTCTGGCCGAGCATGACTGGACCATCGGTGATGTGGTCCGCGCGGTCGGGTCCGCGATGGTGGAGGGCTGCGAGTGCGCCGCTCATTGGGTTGTCCATGTTGGACAGGCCTGCGGTGCCGACGATGCCGCACATGCGTCACATCTCCCAAGCGCGACCCGCGCGCCTCAACGGTGATCGAAAAACTTCAGATACGGCGAAGCGTGATAATGCGCCCAGGGAAAGAAAGCCCAATTCAATTTCGCGTTCTGTTTTAATGCAACAGGCAGCGAGAGCTGGTCGCGTCCTGACCCTGCACATATCCGCGACCACCAATTTTCGAAGAATGTGTCAACCGCAGCAACACCGGTCCGCGCGAGGATCACATTGCCGCCGACCAACAGATCATCGGTATAATGCGGGTCAGAAAGGGGGGCGGCGACCTCTGCGATCATGGCATTCAGATCAGCTTTGTTGACCTGAAAACAGGCGGCGACTTCTTCGGCTATCGTGCCGCGCAAATTATGCCGAAAGAAATACAGGTCATGGCCGAGAGGTTCGACCGCACGCACCAGTCCGATCGGGTCCAGGCAAAAGCCGATATTTCCGTCAACCCAGAGGACCCAATCGTAGTTTTTCACAATGCGGGTCAAATGGGCTTTGGGGTAACGCGAGCGCAATCGATCTGACGGTGCATTTTCGATTTGCCCCAGCGATCGGGTTTTCCAGATGGTTGAGTTTCTAAACCGCTGATCGGTGATCAGGATGTAATCAGCGTTGCTTGCGAATGCCTGCGGCAGAAGCTGAAGTCCATCGAACGGCCCCATAATCGATGTCACGACAGCCAATGTTTTGCCCGAGCCAGCCACTGGCTGATCGGCATGGACGGGGGCGTGTTCTGGATCGGTGGCACCGTCGCGCGATTGCGCCAGACCACTGGACGAGAGCGGACCGACGCTTGGCGCCCGCAGCGCATAACCAAGGCGCCGCATGACGCCGTAGGCCCAGGGTGCCAATGTGCGCTGATCAGGTCCGGCCAGCGTCGCGTTGGGCGCAAAGCCTTCCACCAGACCCGTCTCGGTAAAATGCTTGCGTGCTTGTCCGGCGGCGGCAAGCCCGTGCGCGTTGGCATACCAGGGCGCGTCCAGCAGAACGTCGATACTGTGGGCAGCCAGCAGTTTCTTTTTCTTTTTCGGCAGCAGGCCGGTGCGTGCCATCCACGTCATGACGAAGCCTCGCGCCCGGACGGTCCTTCACCAGCGCGGGCCTCAAGGCAGATCTGACGCATGAACAGGTGCGTGCGGCCGCCAAGGATGGTCGCAGCCAACTTCTGTTTTTGGCTGAGCGCGACATGCGGCCAGACCTCAACGACGCGAAAGCCGCTGTCTTCAAACAGCGCGCGATAGGTTTTGGGCGTGAACCATCGCAAGTGTGTGCGGTCCATAACGCCGGCGTCGCGGAGGTCGAAGCGTCCGCGAACAAGCTCGCGGATGACCGTCCAATGGGCGATGTTGGGCGAACTGGCGAGCACCGTCGCATCTGGTTTGAGGTGGACGGCGAGTTTGCGCAAGACCGCCCAGGGATCGACCAGATGCTCCAACACCTCCGACATGATGAGGGCGTCGAAATGGCCGGGCGGATGCGGCAGATCCATACTCTCGATGTTGCCAACGAACGTTTCGCTCAATCGGCTGCGCGCCTGTTCGGCGGCGGCTGGCATCAATTCGACACCGACATAAGCCCCACATCGTCCCGCCGATAAGGCAAGCTCGCCAGTGAGGCCTGTGCCGCAGCCGATTTCCAAGATTTGCGCATTGGGATCGCGCTTCAGTCTGTCCAAAAAATCATGCCTGGCACCGTCGAAATACTCAGACGCCTTACCCGCGTAATGCTGTGCCAGCGGTGATTGGGCGACCGAAGCGGCCATAGCTGAACTTCCTTGCGCCATGGGGTTGGCGGTGTTCGCGCGGTCTGGAAACGCGCATTCGGTCATCGCCGACACGTTCGTTGCCACGCATCAATGCGGCGCGAGGTCGTCCTCGTGTTCGTCTTTTTCCAACTCTTTACGCACACGCTGGACGCCATACCAGACCAGACCGGCCACAATCGGCACCGAGGCTGCAACGATGATCGGCGCGCTGATCGGGAGGCCCATCTCGGAGGCTGCTTTGGCAACGTACGACACAAGGCCCACGACATAGTAAGTGACGGCTGCAACCGAGAGGCCTTCAACGGTCTGCTGCAAGCGCAACTGCAGTTTCGCGCGCCGCGCCATGGAGGCCAAAACTTCCTGGTTCTGGCGGGCGCCTGCCACGTCCACGCGGGTCGAAAGGAGCTGGGTTGCACGCGCCACGCGGCGCGACAGCTCTTCTTGGCGGCGGGCAACGGCCGTGCACGTGTTCATCGCCGGCATCAGACGGCGCTCGGTGAATTCCTGGAACGTTTGCAAGCCTTCGAGGCGGGTCTCGCGCAGTTCCAGGATACGGCGCTGAACCAGTTCGTAGTAAGCGCGCGCAGCCGAGAAGCGGTAATCGCTCTCGGCGTACCCACTTTCGATTGCGGCTTGCAGGCGTGTGAGGCGATCCAGAAGCTTATGCTCTTCCAACGCACCATCCCCACTCATCGCGGTGGTGATCTGAGCCAGATCGCGCTCTTGCGTGGTGAGTTTTCGGCTGAAGTCGCGCGCGACGGGGAACGCAAGCAGCGCCATCATCCGGTACGTGTCGATCTCAAGAATGCGTTGGACGTAGCGGCCGAGCTGACGTGGCGTCATGCCCTCTTCGTAGATGGCGACGCGCGAAAAGCCGTCCGCGTGAATTCGCAGATCCGTGTAGGCGAGACCGGCCTGGCCACCGATCTCGGAGCCCATCAATGGATGCCCGTTGAATGCCTCTGCCGATAACGTGTCAGGATCAGGGACCTTTCGGGGGCGCGGGCGCACATCAACGTGCGTCGCCGTCATCACGCGCCCCGGCAGGGAACTCACCCAGTCGCTTGGGACCGCTTCGATCGGTGGCCGGTCGAACAGCTTTTCTCCGCCAATGCCGGACTGGATGATCTTGATGCGGCTGAACTCGGTGTGGCGTTCCCACTTCAAGCGGAACTGCCCGAAATCAGCCGAGAAGTGCGACGCTCCGTCGGCGGGCCCGGGCTGTCCATACTGCTCGGCCAGCGCTTCGATGTGGCGAAAATCCTCGCCGCGTTCACCAGCGGCAAACAGCGCCAGGTACGACACTCGCACTGGCGTTTTCAAAGCCTCGGGCGGGCGGGCGTGAACCTCGTTGTTCAGCTCAAAACGGCGTTCATGGTCTTGCGGCAGCATCATCTGCGGGATCTTTCGCGACGGCATCAATAAGCGCGCTGACCGATCGTGCCGCAAGGACGAGCGAAACGCGACTGGGTTGTGTCGTCGCAAGCCACGGCCCAGTCATGACCGAACGCTGCTCAGTGGGCCACGCATCAGCTTTTTTGAGCCGCCGGCGTGCCTTGGGCGTCGGTCTTGTCTTTCGGCGCGCGGGCGACGCGGGTGCGCATAATCCACAGGAATAGCGAGCTTGGCAGGATGCTCAGCGTCTTGAGGATGCGCACAAGCTGCCATGGGAAGGTGATTTCAAAGTCGCCCCGCCGCAACCCGGCGACCAGTTTGTCAGCCGCGTCGTTGACCTCCATCAGGAATGGCATGGGGAAGTCGTTGGTTTCGGTCATCGGGGTATCGACAAAACCCGGGTTGACGATCGACACGTCGACGTTGTGGCGGGCGAGGTCCGGCTGCAGGCTTTCGGCAAGGTTGATCAGTGCGGCCTTGGTTGGACCATACGCCGACGACCTGGGCAGTCCGCGATAGCCGGCGACGGAGGCAACGATTGCAAGCCGGCCTGATTTGCGCGCCATCATCCGATGCGCGACCGGGACAAGCGTCGCGATCGTTCCATTGAAATTGACCGACATGCCGGTTTGGATCGGCTCGACCTCGAGCTCCTCAACGTCGAGCACTTTCCAGGTCGCAGCGCAAAAAAGCGCCAAGTCAATGGGTCCGAGCTCTTGCTCGATCTTGGCGACGGTGTCCGCGCAAGCCTGCGTGTCCGAGATATCAAGTGGGTAGGCGTAAATGTTTTCGTGGGCGCCAGCGATCTCGCGCAGCTTGTCCGCCGACCGCGCGCTGATGGCGACCTTCGTGCCGCCCGCAGCGATCCGCTTGGCGCTCTCAAGCCCGATCCCGCTGCTTGCGCCCGTCACCCAGGCCACGTTCCAATTTTTCGCCATCACCTCGTCCAATCCCAATTACGACGGCGCCCACGCGCCAGTTTGCGATGGTCAACGCAGTGGGCTGGCGCGCGGTTCTGATCGTGGCAGGGCCGGTTTGGTGTTTGGCCTCGTGTTGCGTCACTAACGCTTGGTCCCCACGTGCCGCAATCTCGCCTGCCAAGCGTTAGTGACATAAGCAACACTAGAATCATGGATTTACTCGTGTTCCTGTTGTCTCCGACACTTGGACGCGCGGGTGCTGCAAAGGGAACCAAGTGTCGGAGACGGAGCACTAGGCGCGCGACGGCAAACTTGAGACGGGCGTGCTTGCGTCGGGCGTTTTGATGTCAAAAACGTTGAGCGTCAGCGAGACGAGGCAATAATAGCCCGCAATGCCGACGATCTCGACGAGCGCTTCACTGCCGAGTGCTGCGTGCGCCTTGTCGTAGCTGGCTTGGCTGAGCCGGTGGGTTTCCATCATTTCTTTCACGGCGGAATAGATGGCCTCGGCGCGCGGGTCCTGGCCGGTGAAGTCGGGAACCTGGCCGAGGCGGACGGCTTCGATGATCGGCTCGGGCAGCCCATGTTCGCGGGCAATGCGCGCATGTGCCCACCATTCGAAGTCGGCTTGCCAATGGCGGCCAACAACCAGGATCGCGAGTTCGGACAGTGCCGTCGGCAAGGTTGTGCCGTAACGACAGAACGCACCGACTTTCTGAGCGCTGTCACAGAACTTCGGCGCATGAAGCCAGATCATTTGCGGAGGCGGCGCGGTACCGCGCGGACCAGAGACCATTTCGTCATGAATCCGGCGCTGTTCGTCCGACATCGCGTCGGGCGTTGGGAATGGCAGGCGGCTCATGGGTTTCCTCCGTGTTTGGTTGGCTGCGTGCAGCAGGTCATGTCGCGCGGGCCAGCGTTTGTGCCTGACTGGCGCCAAGGCAAACCATCAGCGCGACGCGGGGTCCTAGCCTATACCGCTTTTGGCGCGCGCACCTTGCCGCGTTGCGCTTTGCTGGCCATCTACGCGTATCCCGAACAGCGCGCGTCCCTGTTGGCTGCTTGATCCGATCGCCGGAACAAGTCGTTTGGCTTCGCGAGTTGACTTGAGTGCTGCCTGCCGTGGAGGGTGCCGGACATGAACATGATGCCCGGACGTTTGATTGCCGACGATACGACTGCGCAAGCCGATGCTGCGCGCGAACGCGATGCGGTGCTGGCCAAGCTGCGCGCTTTGGGGTCGCTGTCGGCAGCTGAGTTGGCGGCGCTTGGTTTGGATGAGGAGGGTGCGGGCTCGGCAAGTGCCTTAAACCGGACCTATCCGGCCGATTTCCAACCGGATGCCGCCTACAAGGCCTCGATGCCGGATCTGCAGAATGGTCCATCGAGCCTGATCAAGGGCGCGAAGGCTGAGATCCAACACGTCGGCATTTCGAATTTCCGACTGCCTCTGACGTATCGCAAACGCGAGGGCGGGCAGATTTCGCTTGAGACTTCGGTCACGGGCTCGGTGTCGCTGGCGGCGACCAAGAAGGGCATCAACATGAGCCGCATCATGCGGTCCTTCTATCGCCACGCCGATGCGCCGTTCGACTTTGACCGGATCGACGGTGTGCTCGACAGCTACCTGTCCGATCTGGAAAGCTATGACGCGCGCATTCTTCTGCGCTTTCGCTATCCCATGCTGAAACCGTCGTTGCGGTCAGGGCTTGAAGGTTTCCAGTATTACGACGTTGCGTTTGAGATGCTGAAATCTCAGGGCGGCACCCGTCCGATCGTGCATCTCGACTACGTCTACTCGTCAACGTGCCCGTGCTCGCTGGAACTTTCTGAGCATGCCCGACAAACGCGCGGGCAGATTGCAACGCCGCATTCGCAGCGCTCCGTTGCCCGGATTTCGGCGGCGCTGGTTGGCGATCGCATCTTGTGGATCGAGGATTTGGTCGACCTGTGTGTTTCAGCGATCGCGACGGAAACGCAGGTCATGGTCAAGCGGGAGGATGAGCAGGCCTTTGCGGAATTGAACGGCTCAAATCCGATCTTCGTGGAAGATGCCGTTCGGCTCTTGTGCGATGCGCTTGATGGCGAAGACCGGGTCGGAGATTTCCGCGTGGTCGCAAGCCATCAGGAAAGCCTGCACAGCCACGATGCCGTCTCGATCCTGACGAAGGGCGAGACATTCGCGCAGCAGAGCTATGACCCGCGCCTGTTTGAAACACTGTATCACATCGGCTAAACCGGCAGGCCAACTGGCCACGGCGACACGCCGATGACGTGTGCGTGCAAGAGCAGCAAAACCACGTAGATGACGACGCCAGCGGCCAGACGCCGCAGGTTCGCGCTCAAGCCGTCGGGATCGCTTAAGCGAAACCCTGCTGCCTGGCGCATCCCGTCGAGGCTTTGCCAGTGGGCGCGACCCAGTGCCTGCTGGCGGCGCCTGTCAAAACTCAACGTGCCGAGCGCAGCGAAAAGAGCCGAACCGCCAAACAACAGCACATGCGCGAGATCTCCGTTGGGTATGACGTGTGCGCCAGCCCACAGGGCGAGGGCCCAAAGGACCGGATGGCGGGTCAAACCGACGATCCCGGGCCGGCTTGCGTCGAATGCGGCGTGATCACCGCCGCCGAATGAAAATGGGTTGGGGCGGCCCACGGACAGAGCCGCGATCAGGCAAGCAGGCAACATCGCCAGGAATGGCACCCAGCGCTGCCAAGCCGCTGGTTCCCAAAGCATCACGTAGGGTGCGCGGTGAGCGGCGATGATCAGCCAGGTGAGCATCACAATCGACATCGCACCGTAGACGACGCCGTAGCCGCGGGTGCCCAGCGCGGCAACAAGACGACGCCGGTTCTGGGGGCGCGCTGGCACGATATGGCTGACGAGAAACGCAACAAAGGCGCCGGCAAACTCAATCCAACCCACATCAATGCTGGCAAGCGTTGCCATCGTCATCCCGGATTTAAAGACCCGTGGGGCGTGTCTATCGGATGCTGGCGCCAAGATCACGCAGCCGATCGACACGTCGCCACGCGTTGGCACCTGTGATCTCTCGCCGCATGATCTATCACAGCGGCCATGCGTCATGGGTTGGCAATCCGCAGCAGGTGATCATGGCCCGCGCGGTCACGGAGGCTGGTCGTCACCTTGCCAACAGATCTCGCGCAACGATTTCAAAAGCTCGCGCTGGTTGCCCTTGGGCTGGTCGCGGTTGCGCTCGCGATCCTGGGCGCCATTTTGCCAGGTCTGCCGACGGTCCCCTTTGTCCTGCTGGCGCTTTGGGCTTTTGCGCGATCGTCGCCGCGTCTGCATGCTTGGCTTCGGCGCATGCCACTGCTGCAAACGGCGTTGCGCGAAGCTGACCGGTTTTCAGAGCGGCGGGCGATGCGCATGCGGGTCAAGTTGTTTGCGCTGGTCATGGCCTGGCTGTCGGTTGCGATGACCACTTGGTTGGCCGATTTTACTTTCACGCCGGTTGTGATCGTCGTTGCGACCGCTGCAATTGCGGCAACGATCTTCACAATCTGGATCCCGACGGATCGCGATCCAAGCTAACCGGCGGGGGCGGCGGGGGTTCAGGGCCGCTTGCGGATCTGCTTACGTGTTCGTTTCAGGGGCCGGCGGGTCAAGCGTAGCAAGCGCGCGAGCGCGCACCTCTTCAGGTGAACCGGACGCATCGATGATGTGCCAATCGATGGCCCCGACATCCTGGGTTGCTTGCTTTGCGACGACGGACGCATCGGCGTCAGAAGCATCTAACGTGCGGGCCGCGACCCGGCGCGCGCATTCGGCTTGTGGCAGCTCCAGCCAGAGCCCCGTCCATGGCAGACCGGCATTGCGCGCAATTGCGGACGCGGCCTTGCGCTCTTGCGGCGTCAAGAATGCAGCATCAATGATCGCAGCGTGGCCGGCGGCCAAGCACTGCGCCGCCAGTTCAAAGGCTTGAGCGTAGACCCTTTGCGATGCGGCTTGCGTGTAGCTCTCCGGCGGCAACGGTGTCAGCGGATCGACCCCGAAGAGGGTTTTGCGCACGACATCACTGCGCACGTGGAGGGCGCCGGGTGCTGGTTTGAGCGATGGAGCAAGCCCGGCGCCAAGGGTGGACTTTCCGGTGCCTGAGCGGCCACCAATCAAGATCAGGCGCGCTGGCGACGGTGATAAAAACCGATCGGCCCAAGCCGCGTAGGCCTGTGCGTCGTCGACAGCTCGTTGGCCTGCATGTTCGGGATCGGTGATCATCTGGTCGATGGCAACCATGGCGCGAACGCCGGCACGGAGCCCCAGAAAAAGCGGCAAGAGGTCCAGCGCCGCAACATTGGCCGCCGTCTCAAAGCCATTCAGATATCGATTGAAAACAGCGTTGGCGTCGCCACGGCGATCCCGGTGCCAGAGATCCATCAACACAAACGCGATGTCGTAGAGCACATCGATCGTGGACAAACGCTCGTCGAACTCCAAGGCATCAAACAGCGTTGGCGTGCCCTCAATCAGCACAACATTCTTCAGGTGCAGGTCACCGTGGCAAACGCGGACAAAGCCTTCGCTGGCGCGGGCTTTGAGCTTTGCCTCGGCGCGCGCAAAGGTTTGGCGAGCACGGTCGGCAAGCTGATTGGCGAAATCCGGCGCGATCACGTCAGGGCGGCGTTTGAGTGCGTTGAAGGTCGTCTCGACAACGCGCGCAAGTTCGTCCACCGCCTGCGGTCCGCGCACGATCGCAGCGCCGACATGGAGGGCGCTTACCGCATCGGCGAGCCCGACAACATCATGCACAGTGAGTGCGCCGCGATCGGCTCGCGCATCGAAGACGTCGCGCGTATCAAAGCGGCGCATCGCGACTGCGTATTCGACTGCGGCGCCGGGCCCGTCGAATGCGAAGTGGCCATCGCGCTCTTCGGTAATGGTGACGACACGCTCGTAAACATGCGGCGCGGTGCGGCGGTTCAATGCCACTTCGCGGCGACAGACGTCGCGTCGCGTCTCAAGCTTGGTGAAATCGAGATAGGCCAGTGCAACGGCGCGCTTCAGCTTGAAGGCGCGATTGCCAGCCAAGAATACAATCGCGGCATGGGTGTCGATCCGCTTGATATCATCGGCGGTCAATTCGGCTTCCACGACGCCGCGGTAGGCCTCAGGCGTTTCCAGCCAGGCCAGAACGGCGCGTTGCCGCGCCGCAGCTTCCGCTTGTTCCGCGTCTTGAGACGTGTCCGGCCGGTTGTTGTCTTCCGCCATGCATATGTCCACGCCGCGCCTTATAGCGTGTCGCATGAAATGCGCCTCGCTATAGGCAGTTGCGCTCACGTCGCTATTCC
>CAZOGY010000019.1:0-37186 GCA_964579305.1 uncultured Hyphomicrobiaceae bacterium | reverse complement strand
CCTGCGAAGGATTGCGCGTCCGTGTCACGGTGACGACGTCCACGCGTGCCGCGCCGGCAGACCGCAATGAACGCGCGCAGGCATTGACCGTTGCGCCCGTGGTCAAGACATCGTCGACCAGAAGGATACCGGAACCCGCAACCGCCGCACGGGCAGACGGGGCAACCTGGAACGCGCCACGCGGATTGCGCATACGCTCGGCCCGAGACAGGGCGACCTGCGGCGCTGTTTGTTTGGTGCGCAGCAAGAGATGAAAGGCCACCTGTTTCCCGGTCAGCCGGCCCAATTCCTTGGCAAGCAGCGCGGATTGGTTGTAGCGACGCTGGCGCAGGCGCGTTGGGTGCAGCGGCACCGGCACAATCAAATCGACATCCGGCATAAGCGGACCAGCGGCTTGGGCGAGCAGCCTTGCAAGCAGTCGACGGGCATCTTGCCGGTCCGCATATTTGAAACCGCTGACCAGGTGCTGGATCGGCCCCTCGTGAAAAGCCACCGTGCGGGCGCGATCAAAGTCGGGCGGATCGGCAAGTGCACGGGCCGAAACCGTAAGCTCGCCGGTGTCGTAGGGTAGTGGGACGCCGAGCCGATCACACAGCGGCGACCGGATGAAATGTATGCCCCGCCAACAGCTTGCACAAAGCGCATCGCCTTGGACAAGCGGCGCCTGGCAGTGTGCACAACATGGCGGGATCACGAAGTTCGCGAGCGCTTTTGCCCAGCCTTGCAGAGCTTTGCTTAGGCCGCTCCCGGGCATGCGCCATCTGGTGCGCCCAGCATGCGCATGTCCTGGCGGCCCATCACTCGGCGGATTTTCGGCCAGACCCGCTTGCGGCATGGAGCACCAAGACCCAATCAGGAACGTTGCAATACGGCGCGCGTTCGCCCGACTGCAAATCCCAAACGCGCAGTCGTCGGGCACCGCACGGCCTACAGTCAGCACACTGCCTCGAAACGCACAACCGCGCACGCATGACGAAAGAGCTATAAGCGGGAGATCCCCATTGACGGCGCCAATCCTGTTTGACCGCGACCTTTACGTGCAGCGCCGCGACCGCGCCGCGCCCCTGTTCGACGGGGCTGACTTTCTGCTAACGCGCGCGCTTGACGATTTGACATCCCGCCTTGCCATCGTACAGCGAACCTTCACTGACGTGGCATGCGTTGGCGCTTTCACGGGCGCACCTGGCCGCGCACTGCGCACAGCGCTGAGCCAACACGGCGCAACGGTAACCGAACTCGATCCGTCGCAACGCATGCTCGCCGCCTGCGACGGCCCCTCCCGCCAAAGCCACGAAGACGCATTGCCGTTCGAACCCGAAACACTCGACTGCGTCGTTGCCCCACTGACCCTTCAGTTCGTCAATGATTTGCCGGGGGCCCTAATCCAGATCCGTCGGGCACTGCGGCCGGACGGCTTTTTCCTTGGCGCGATGACGGGTGGCACAACGCTCGCGGAGCTTGCGGATGCGTTTGCCCTCGCCGAAAGCGAAGTGCGCGGCGGCGCATCACCGCGCGTTGCCCCACGTGTCGAGGTGCGCGCGCTCGGGTCATTGCTGCAGCGTGCGGGCTTTGCATTGCCAGTAACAGATATCGATACGGTCACGGTCACATACCCCTCTCCGCTTGCGTTGATGCGCGATCTGCGCGCGATGGGCGCAACGAACTGCCTGACAACGCGCAGCAAGATACCGGTGACCCGTGGGCTCTTGGCGCGCGTTTGCGAGATCTATGCAGATCGCCATGCTCTTGCGGACGGTCGGTTCCCGGCGACGTTTGAGATCTTGACGATGACGGGCTGGGCACCGCATCCTGATCAGCCAAAGCCGCTGCGCCCCGGCAGCGCGACGCACCGGCTTGCGGATGCGCTCGGCGTGACGGAATATCAAAGCGGCGAAACGACATCTGCAAACGGCCCTCCAGAGAAAGATGGCCGCGGAAAATAGCGCGTAGCCCAACATGCCAGCAAAAATGGGCGCGCTGGCACCGCTGACACCCTGATCGCAAAAACCAACGATCAGGGTGCCGGAATTTTCAAAGTTATTTGGAATAACGACGGTCATTCGCGCGTACTTCCAGGATTGTTGGGAGCGCGAATCAGTGTCATTAATCCGTCATATTTTAAATGAGATTCGCGACGGCATTTTCGTGAAAAAACAAAAGAGGCGAGCGCGGATGATACACAAGGATCTGTATGGCCGGTTTTCCGAGCCACCACATCCCGGCGAGATTCTGCGTGAAGATATTTTACCCAAGCTGGGTGTTACCCGCAAAGAATTGGCTGCATCGCTTGGAATTTCGCAACGGCGATTGTCGGAATTGCTGCTCGAACGCCGTTCTGTGAATGCCGACCTCGCTGCGCGATTAAACCAAGCGATTGGTTGTGGCGTGCATTTCTGGCTCGGGCTTCAATTCCAATATGATCTTTGGTGGGCGCGGCGCCTGCAATTAGAAAACGTCCGTCAATTACGTCCGCCAGCCCCGGGCCCAAGCGGTCTTTCGCGATCCGGCAGCGCCGTTGACCCCGGCACCCGGCCGTGGTCAACGCCATGATCGCAACGCAATTGGCCACGCGCATCCACGGCCAACCACACCGATCATCCCAATCTGCGCGATGAAAAGCGCCGCACGGGCGCAGCTTTGCGGCCTTGGTCGCTCGGCAGGTCAAACAGACTGCGCGCGCTCTCATGGGCGGCCATTGATCGGCTCAGACCAATATCCTTGAGCATGCGATCATCGAGCGCTGCCAACGCACGGCGCTCGCGCTGAACGCGGGCGACTTTGGCGACAAACCCGGGCAGTCGGGCAAGCGCATGGACGATGGCGAAAGGGTCACGCCCGGGCACACTGAACGAAAAAGTCTTCGTGAACATGGTCGGCTCCCGTGATGGAACGCGCGGCCGCTCTTGGTCGCGCCGGCGGTGTTCTACGTCGCCGCCGTAGTTCACAAAAGCTAATTCAATTGAACGCTTGCATAATGAAGCTTTATGCAGCAAAACCGCCAAGCTGCTGCGTTCGGAGGATCGAGAGATGGCGCGGGATCTGGATATCAGTCTGTTGCGCGCGTTCATCGCGGTCGCCGAAACCGGCAGCGTGACGGCGGCCGCGCGGCTGCTGAATCGCACGCAAGCGGCCGTCTCGCAGCAGCTCAAGCGGCTCGAAGAGCAGCTCGGCGCCGACCTGTTCATGCGAGAACATAAGCGCATCACCCTTGCGACGGCGGGCGATCAACTGCTCGCCCACGCCCGTGATCTTGTCGCGCTCAATGACCGGGTCTGGCAGGACATGACGACGCCGACACACGCTGGCGAAATCAATCTCGGCATTCCCATCGATATTGTGCCGACCTATGCCCCGGCAATCCTGCGCCGTTTCGCGATGAGCTATCCGCAGGTTCAGGTGCGGCTCGTTACCAAGAACAGCCAAGAGCTGATCGAACTGCTGGACGCCGGTGAACTCGACCTGACATTGACGACGGAGCTGTCGCCAAGCCGCGATGGCGGAGAAATATTGCGTCGTGACCAACTGGTCTGGGTGGTCGCCGTCGAGGGCGATGCACACTTGCGGCGGCCGCTTCCGCTGGCCATCGGCGGCCGCACCTGTCGTTTTCGGCCTGTTGTGCTGGATGCCCTGCGGTCAGCGCACATCGACTGGCGTTTCGTCCTTGAAGTTTCCAATCAGGAAGCTGTCAACGCAACCGTGGCGGCGGGCTTAAGCATTTCAGCATTGCTTGCCGACTCGCTCCCGCCAGGCCTGCGCATTGTCGATTCGGCAAGCGATTTGCCGCCGCTGCCTGAGTTCGGCATCAATCTCTATCTGCCGCGCGCAGGCGCAAGCGATTTGGCAGGCGCATTGGCCGATGAAGTACGCAGAGCATTCGCCATGCGCTTTCCGCACCGCGACCTGCCCGCGGCATCGCTTGTGGGATCACGCATCGCAACCGGCAACGATGGCTACGGCATCGGCGTTTGACTTGCGCTGCAGCCCGATTTGCGGCGTGCCGTTCTGCAACCGGGGTTGACCTGACGCGGACCGTGCAACGAGACGGCGAGAAACTGAACCCCACCGAAATGGACTTGGAGTGCACCTTTGTATCGGCTCGTTGACTGGTGGATTGGCTGCCGCGGTCGCGGGCCGGGCGCTTGCCAAGTTGTGCAACACGTTCCGCTCTCGCGGAGCGATGCTGACGCAGAGCCAACCGGCACGCCCGGCCAAACCATCCAAGCAACGTTTGCTGCCGTGGTCACAGGCGGCAGCCGCGGGATCGGCCTTGAGATTGCGCGCCGTCTTGTCCGCGCGGGCTGGACCGTCGTGCTCGTGGCCCGCGATCCCGAACGCCTTGCCGCGGCCGCTTCCGATCTCAGCGCGTCCGCGACCGAGCACACCGGGCACATCGGGAACACCGGGCAGAGCGCGGACTACAAGGTGCTCACCTTCGCTGATGATATCGCCGATCCCGAATTGCCCGACCGCCTTGCACAATTCCTCACGTCGAACGCACTGATTTGCGATCTCTTGATCAACAACGCTGGGATCGGCGTCAGCGGTCCGTTCGCCCGTCTCCAACCCGACCGCCTCGATCAAATGATCGCCATAAACATATCAGGCCTGACCCGTCTCACGCGCCGCTTTCTGCCGGGCATGCTGGAGCGGCGGCGCGGTGGCGTCCTGAACGTTGCATCCTTGGGCGGCTATCCGCCGGGTCCCTATCAATCTGCCTATTACGCAAGCAAAGCCTACGTGATTTCGCTCACTGAGGCGCTGGCTTGGGAGATCCGCGGACGGGGCGTGCGCATATCTGCACTTGCACCTGGCCCTGTCGAAACCGATTTCCATGCAAACATGGGCGCGGAGCGAACCGGATATCGCATGTTTTTCAGAGGGATAACGGCCAACCGCGCGGCGCGGGCCGGTTTGCACGGACTGTGGCTGGGCAGAACGGTTGTGGTGCCTGGCGCACTTTGGTCGACACTGGCATTGGCGTTGCACGCGATTCCCCGTAAAATCCTGAGCGCGTTTGTCGGATTGCTTTTGAAGCCGAGAGGAGATGGCCGCCATGTTCGATGCGAGAGCGAGCGCCCTCGCTGAGGTGCCGATGCTGGAGCTGCCGCCGGCACCGATTGAGAACCCGCGGCCAATTCTGGTTGTGCTGCATCAGGCGCATTCCAACCCGGGCCACATTGGCCAGACGCTGCGCGCGCAGGGCCATCGCCTTGACGTTCGCCGGCCGCGGTTCGGTGATCCGCTCCCAGAGACGTTGGCTGAGCACGACGGCGCCGTCATCTTCGGCGGTCCCATGAGCGCCAATGACACCGACGACTTCGTCAAGCGCGAAACAGATTGGATCGGTGTCGCGCTCGATGAGGGGGCACCGTTTCTGGGCGTCTGCCTCGGCGGCCAAATGCTATCAAAATTTCTCGGCGGCCAAGTGGATCTCCACCCCAACGCCCATGTCGAAATCGGCTATCGCGATATCGCGCCGGTTGGCGCGTGCTACGACGAAGGCCCGTGGCCGACACGCGTGTTCCAGTGGCACAAGGAAGGCTTCACCGTGCCGTCGGGAGCAGAGCTTCTGACGCGCGGCGGACCGGACTTCCCCAATCAGGCGTTCCGCTACGGCGCAACCGCCGTCGGCATCCAATTCCACCCCGAAATCACCTACGCGATGGTCAGCCGCTGGTCAGGGCACAACCCCCACAAGCTGGAACAAGTCGGCGCACAGCCACGTGCGCAGCAATTGCGCGATCACATCGCCCACGGACCAAATGTCCGCCAGTGGCTGTCGCGGTTCATCAGCGGCTGGGTGCGCACGGGCCGCGCCGTTCGCGGCATCGCCTGAAGCTCATGCGGTTTCGCGCGAAGTACGCAAACTGAAAGACATGGCGACCATCAAAAAATAGCCACGGCCAGAGAACACGCACGAACCTGAAGTGATCTCAGCGCAGTCCTGAAACCACGTGAGCGAGATCGCGCCGTGCGTCCGGCGTCTTCCCATATGGTCGTTGTTTGCCAAACCGCAACTTCCCGCGTGTACCACTATCCATGTCGGGAAAAGGTGTTGCGTATCCCGGCTTTCGATCCGGTGTTCGCTTACGTGCGAGCACCGGATCCGTAATTTGACGAACCGCCCGACAGCACCGCGCGGTTGCCTCAACCCGCGCAAACCCAATCAGGCGTTCCCGATGATCGTGCCCGCCGCGAAGACAAGCGCACCGCCCAAAACGACCTGGAAAGCAGCGCGCCAGAACGGCGTTTCCATATAGCGATTTTGGATCCAGGCGATCGCCCAGAGCTCCAGAAACACGATCGCGATCGCCAGGTTCGTCGCCGTCCAGAAATCTGGGATCAAATACGGGAGTGCGTGCCCAAGACCGCCAACCGTTGTCATGATTCCCGAGGCAAGGCCGCGCTTGATCGGCGAACCGCGGCCCGAGATCTGGCCGTCATCCGACGCGGCTTCGGTGAAGCCCATGGAAATCCCCGCCCCGACCGATGCGGCAAGGCCAACGAGAAATGTGGTCCATGTGTCCTGTGTCGCAAACGCGGTCGCAAAGATGGGCGCTAGCGTTGAGACGGACCCGTCCATCAGGCCGGCGAGGCCAGGCTGCACCCAGGTCAACACGAACTGGCGATGGGCAGCGCGATCTTCCCGGTCCCGCGCGTCATCGTCGAGATGCTGCGCGGCAAGATCTTCGGCTAAGTCGCCATGCCCCGCTTCGGCGGCGGCCAGATCACCGAGCAGTTTTCGCGTATCCGCATCAGACGTGCGTTTGGCCGCTTCGACGTAGAACCGGTAAGCGTCGCCTTCCATGCCCTGCGCTTCTTCACGCATCCGGTCGAGGCCGAGGTTTTCAACCAGCCAGATCGGCTTGCGCGCATAAAACCCCGCAACGTGTTCGCGCCGGATCAACGGGATCACGTCGCCGAAGCGCTTTTTGTGCAGGTCAATGAGCCGCTGCCTATGGCGGTCCTCTTCCGCTGCCATGCCATCAAAAATGGCAGCGCTGTCAGGAAAGTCCCCGCGCAGACGTTCGGCATAGGTCCGGTAAATGCGTGCGTCGTCTTCTTCAGAAGAGATGGCAAGCGCCAGAACTTCCTGCTCGGAAAGATCAGCGAACTTGCGACGCCCTGTCGAGAATCCAGGAATCATTGGTCGGCCCACGATTGCTTCTTTAGAATAGTTCTAAGAAGATATGCGGGCTGCATGTGCGCGGCAAGCGCCGATGCATGCGGCCGATCGGCGGCTGTCTCGTGCAAAACCCGTTGTCACGGAAACGCTCTGCGGGTTCCAGATCGGATGATGCTCTAGCGATTGACCCGCACGACGAACGAATCGCGCATGCGGATCTTGGACCGGAACCCCGTCGCATCGTGCGTGTCTTCGCCCAATTGAAGCGTTCCGCGCACCCGCAAAAGAACATTAAACGGGTACAGCTTAGCCGGTGTCCGCGTATAAATCGCCATGACCTGATCGGGCCATTCCGCATCCGGATCGCAAAACGGGCAGAGCGCAAGCGGTCGCTGCGTCAGGACAAAGAAGTCGCTTTCGGCAACCGGCGGTGGTGACATATAGCCAAAGATATCTATGCGTTTGCCCGCCAGCACCTGCGCCTTGGGCGACACGCTCAGATCCTTATTGAACAAATCCCTGACGAGCAGACGCGAGTTATCGCCGCCCGTTGCAGCAACGGCATCGCAGGTGCCAAGACCGATCACGCCCAAGACCGTTGCCCGCAATACGGCCCGGCGGTCGATTGCTGCGGTCCATAATTTCATCGTCGTCTCCAACGCGAGGATCGGTCTCGGCGCATGCACATTCAACGCCACACATCAACGAGAGTGCCAAACGGCGGCCGGGAGAAACGTCCCGCGCCGCCGCCTGCGATCGATCGTCAAGGCCGACGACGATGCGCCGGCCGTTCTGCGATTACTTCGCGTCCACGGCGTGCTTCATGACGTGGAAGATGTAGTTCTGCTCAACGGTGCCGTCGAACAGGTGGGCCCATGGACCACGCGCGTAGACGGCAACGTCTTCGCCCGAGTGCGTTTCCGATGATTTCGGGATCAGAGCCTGCTGCAGATAGTCTGGATCGACAGCCTGTTCGTTGGTCAGGCCTGGGCGCTCCCCGACGAAGACCTTCTGGTCGTTCTGCTTGAGAACCGAGCCTGGGCCGTTGAGGTAGCCGATAACCGTGTACGGCTTGCCGTCGTCAGCCGTCAGGACTTTACCCTCGTGCTTGATGCCCGTCGTGTTGACGTCATAGCACAAGCCGGTGATTGGAGAGCCGCGACCGCAGTAGCCGTTGAACGCAATGGCGTGCTCGTGGTCTGCGGTGACAATGATCAGCGTTTCTTGGGCGTTGGTCATCTCCAGCGCTTTTTGAACCGCCTCAGCGAATGCAACACCATCGGTGACCATACGGTGCGCGTTGCCGGCGTGGTTCGCGTGGTCAACGCGGCCGGATTCGACCATCAGGTAGAAGCCTTCGCCGTTCGTCGAAAGCGCTTTGATGGCGGCTTCCGTCATGTCCGCGAGCGACGGCTCGCCAGTGCGGTCATGCTCGTATTTCATGTGGCTCGACTCAAACAGGCCGAGGATCGGCGTGCCATCAAGCTTCACGCTCTTGAAGGTTTCGTCGTTCCAAGCGTACTGAACGCCCGCTTTCATGGCGGTCTCGATCAGGTTGGCGCCATCTGTACGACGGCCCGACTTGCCTTCGTCGCCCTTCATCGACTTGTCGAGGAAGTGACGGCGGCCGCCACCCATGGCCAGGTCAATCTGCTTGGCCGTCATCTTTTCGATGAGCTGGCTCGCGATATCTTTTTGCGCGCAGCCTTCTGGGATTTTGGAGTTGTCTTCCCAGTTGCGGTCACCCGAGTGCGCATAAACGGCGGCCGGCGTCGCGTGCGTGATCCGTGCGGTCGACACAACACCCACGGCCTTGCCGCGCGCTTTCATCATCGAACCAAACGACATCACTTTGCCGGCGTCGGTCACGCAGTCACCGCGGTTCAGCGTCTCGTCGATGCCGATGACACCGGCTTTCGTTTTGACGCCAGCGTTCATTGCCGTACCCGTACCAGCCGAGTCCGGCGTCTGGGCATTGACGTTGTAGGTTTTCACCAAAGCCAGGTAAGGCATCGTTTCGTGCGGCAGCACGTTGTCATCGCCAAGGCCACCGTTTTTCTGGCCGTGGAACAAGCGCAGCGCGTAGTTGGAACCAACGCCGTTCCCGTCAGAGATGAACAGGATGACGTTTTTGGCGCGGCCGGTGATAGGCTGGCGCGCGAGCTTTTGCTGCAGTGCTTGTTGAGCGCCCGTGAACCAGGCGTTGCCGGCCTGCGGGATGGTCTCCTGAGCCGACGCAGCCGAAGCGGCAGTCAGCGCAGCGATCGAAATCAGTGCAAAGTTACGCATCAATGATGCCTCCCCTATTTTGCGGGAAGGGCTATGGCGCTGTCTTGTGACAGGCGTTTAAACCAACCGGCATTCGATGAAAAAATAAAAGAATTTCGAGATGTTATAACATTACATCTCGCTTCGTTTATCTGTCCGGCTCCATTCCGCGCGAAGCTAATCCCGGACTGCCATCAATGACTTGGTCAAAGGGCCAAAACGCTCGGGAATTATTTTCGCATCAGGAAACAGCGCGGCAAATTGCATGCGGTCGAGCAGATGCGCCGACTGTGCGCCCATGACCGCGTCACTGACGGTTTCGCGCCGCCCCCCGAACCCGAGCGAAAACCAGAGCAGGGCACGCACCTGGATCGGTTCTGGCAGCATCTGAAAAAATGGGACGCGAAAATGCGGTTCGATCGGAAACCAATAATAGGGTGTTTGCACATAATAGCGTGGCGCAAGGCGGCGCACCGTTTTCGCGAATGCTTGCATGCGGCGCCAGTCGCCGACGTGCTCGATGACGGAATTGGAATGCACAAGGTCAAAGCTGTTGTCGCTTAAGTCATCGCATGCGCATGCGTCGGCCTTGATGAGCGCTATGCGGCCTGCGCCAAAGCCTTCGCCTGCTGCCGCGTCCAGGTTTACCAGGGTCACAGAGACTTCGGGCCGCGCGATCAGCTCCGGCGTGATATCCCAATAGGCCGCGGTACCGCCGAGATCCGCGATGCGGCAGCGGCCGTGCTTTGCAACGATCCCGTCAACGAGGCGACGGACATGGGCAAAGCGGCGCTGGCGGGCCTTGAACGACCAGCTATGCCGATTGCCGTAGACTTGCGCGTTGGCATAGCGCGGCCGGTTAGCGGGCGCATGGTCCCATGATTGACGGGTTTGAGCTGTCGAGGCGGGGGACATATCCTGCTGGAAATTGCCGGTCCGGCCAACCCAAGGTGGTGGAGCCGGGTGTTGCGCATCGCTCGCGTCATCTTCCGTTGCCTGGGATGACGGTGCCAGATCTCAGGGCGTCAAGATTAGCCGTCGGGCCTCCCCAACCGGTTAAGACGTCTCAAAATTCCTGAGAAGTTCCGCACAGCGCCGGTTGAGCGTCGCTGTGCGGTTTTCGTGTTGCGCCTTTCAATAGAACGCAGCGATCAGGTGTTCTGGTCGCTATCGGCCGCACCTTTGCGCAGCTGGTAGAGGTTTTTCAGCAGCGCATCGAAGCCACCACGGTCGCCCGCGTGCAGGTCGATGCGGCCGACTTTCTCAACCAGCTTTTCCAGCGCTTCGAGCTCTTTCAGACGGAGCAACAGTGGATTGTCCTCCATCAGCCGTGAGGTGTTGAGCAGCGACCGAGTCGCAGCCGTTTCCTCCTGGCGGCGGATCAGGTTAGCTTTTGCCGTCCGCTCCGCCTCCACGACTTTGTTCAAGAGCTCGCGGACATCGCCCGGAAGAATGACGTCTTTGACGCCGATCTCGCCGATCGTGATGCCCAGATCACCTGCGCGCTCGGTCACGAACGCCCGCACCTGGCCATCAAGCTCGTCGCGTGCTGCAAGGATCTCGTCCAGCGTCCGGGTCGCAACCGCTTCGCGGATCGCGAACTGGATCAGCCGGTAGATCGTTTCGCTCTGCTCCGGCGTGTCCAGCGCGGCTTTCACCGGATCGACGATCTTGTAGAACGCAGCCAGGGTCACGCGGATGCCGATGCGGTCTTTGGTCAAGATCTCCTGAGCCGTGACCTCAATGAGCTGCGAGCGCAGGTCGACACGCTTCACACTCACGGACCGGGCCACGGTCCAGAACGCATAGCGGCCTGGCTGCAGTTGTTCGACCAGACGGCCGTCGATCAACAGCAGACCGACTTCGTTTTGCTCAACGATCTCGTGGACGAACAGCGTGTTGCGGGCCATGTCGAGACGGTCGAGCACTGACTTGTCAACGCGCACGTCGGCGGCCGTATCGATCATCTCAACGTCGACGCGCGTCAGCGTCTTCCAGAACGCACGTGTCTCGTTGGGCCGCACGACGTGCATCGGCTGACCATCGAACGACACCAACGCGACCTCGTTCGCGCCAGGCTGCACGATGACGATGTTTTCGTTGGCCAGTTCCGGCTGTGTCCGTTCCAGCAGCAACGCAAGAACGGCGCGCAGTTCGCTGCGCACGACGTTGAACGCCTCCACGCTCAAACGCTTACCGGGGTCGTATTCGCGGTAGCGGCCGGGGCCAAGGAAACGCTCAAAGCGGCCGTCACGGCGCAGGATCGCGCGTTGGTCATCGCGGACCTCTGTTTTGAAAACATGAAAAACACCCATGGCGTCACCTCAAAAAAGATGCCGGACCGCCGTTTGGCGCTCGCGACGTGTTTTGCGTCAAAAATGACAAACGTAGGTCGCCGGCTGCTCAGCCACGCCGGACCAGCGGGCCCGCGCTTGAGCCCGGGGATGCAACCTTCAGTCGCCGGCTGCGGACATTCATTCCCGAAGGTCAGAATGCCGGGGCCGGAACGCCGGAATTATCACCAGGCGGTATCCGAGCGAGCACAAAGCCGCCCCGCCGCTGCCGTTGCGCGCAGACCTTTGGCCGAAGCCGCGAGCCGTTGTGCAACAGCCGGCCGGAACAGCCGGTTTCCTTCATCGATCGGTCCCGATACCGATTGCGCGTTCATGGCGCTTGGCAAACGACAAGGGATTTGAACCCACGACTGCGAGATTAATAGTCTCGTGCTCTATCCACTGAGCTAATCGTTTCGGGAGCAACACAAGGGAATCGAACCCCTCAACGCCGGCAGACCGGCGCTCTCACCCAACTGAGTGTCGCAGCCCTGGTTTGCGGAACACGCTGCCGCATGGCGGTGCGCGCCAGCCCGGCGTTGGAAACCGGGACACATGGCAAATCCAAGGAGCCGCGCGAGTTAATGTTCGATTGTGTTAAAATCACGCGCGCATTGCGGAAAGTTCATGACAAAGAGGTCATCGATTTAAAGAACGTCAAAACGAAAAAGACCGCCAGCATCCACGCCGACGGTCTTCGCATTAGCCGTGAAACCTCGCGCAGCGGATCTTAAAACCCTGTGCGCAGGTTAAAGAGAAGCTGATGATCTTCCACGTCGATTTCGGAGCCGACCGATCCTGCACCGGCAGTCGACGTCAGCGACACATCGTAAGCCGCGAAGTAGCGATAGCCGACACCGAACGTGATCGCCTCAGAGAACTTGTAGTTCAGGCCGGCGCCAAGCTGCAGCGCGTAAACCGTGTCGTCATCGTCCATGACGGTTGTCGGCGCGCCCAGGAGGTTCACGCCATGACCGTTGAATTCGACGTTGGCAAACCCGCCGCCGGCGGTCAGGTACGGCATGAACGGCGTGCCCGTCTTGATGTCGACGGTCAAGTTGGCAAGCCCGAAGAACGTTGACGTATCACCGAATGAGTTGCCGGACGAAAAGCGCGTTCCGCCAACCGTGTGCGTGTCGACATCGGCTTCACGATAACCCAGTTCCAGATCACCGCGCACAATGAAGTTCGGCGTCTCCGTCAGGACCATACCGATAACGCCGGAGATATTGTAACCCTCGTCGTAGGAGTTCACGACATTACCGAGGGCCGTATTGAAGTCCGTGTCGTCGGGGAAGCTGACGCCACCACGGATCGCCACGTAATAGCGCTTCATTGGCGAATAGGGCCGGTAATCATCCTTGAACGAGCCCGGGCGACCCAAATCCGCCGCGATTGCGCCCGATGCCAGAAACAGAGCGGAGAAACCTGCAACGGCAGCCCGCAATGTGAAGGAACGTCCGATCATCTTTTAGACCTCTGATCTTTTCGTCTCGCGAAACAGGCCAAACCCCCGCGAAGTTGCAAGAGTTCGCAAAGCCTGTCCAGAAACAATCTCTGAAATATTCAGAAATGCAGAGATTGATTGTTTCGGCGCGAGACTTCGTTTTGCTTATGCTCGATTTAAGCTGCGTCACTTTTGATATTCGGGTGCATACAGCCAAATCTTGTGCGCACATCGGTTTTGCGCGCCATCCGGCTGAAACCGGGCGGTGCGCCTGTTCTGTCGGGCAACTGAACGCATACGGGAACGCAAAGCTTGAGACGCACTGGCCACTCACGCCAGCCCTTACGCACACCTGATCGTGCGTTGTCCGCATCTCACATACTGGGTTAGCGAAAACTTAAATCTCTCAACACCGCGATAATGTGAATAGATGGGAAAACCGAGCCGGGCAGATACCCGCCATGGCGCAACCTGCGTCCTATAAGTCACGCTAAAAGACCAGCACACTGAGGCTCGATGCGGATCACCGGAGTGTGGTAACCTGCACCCGGCAAGCATTCGGAGATGGCCCATGGCGCAGGACGCGTGCGCAAAACTGCGGGAACACGCCTGGCACTGGAACGGCATCGCCTTTTCCAAGGCAACGCCGCTCATCCTGATCCATGGGGCCGGCGGCCAGGCCATGGATTGGCCTTACGAGTGGCGCGAGCGCGCTCTTGCCCTCAGCGCGCTCGGCCTGGGTCCTCGAACGGCCCCGCGCTGGATCAACGAACGTGCGGTGCTCGCCTGCGATCTGCCGGGACATGGGTCAGCAGCGGATACGGCCCCTGCCGATACTGTTGAAGCGTACGCCAGAGCCGTCGCGGAACAACTCGCGGTGATTGCCGCACAGCCAGCGATCGTGTGCGGCCATTCCATGGGCGGGGCGATCGCGCTTGAGCTCGCACGGCGGTTTCCTGAAAAGGTCGCCGCAATCGTCGTGCTTGGCAGCGCAGCACGTCTGCCGGTCACGCCGGCGATCCTCGATGGGCTCCAGTCCGACTTTGCTGGCACGGTGGCCATGATCGTGAAGTTTTGTTGGGCACGAGAGACAGGACCGTTTTACCGCACCGTTGGCCAGCGCCGGATGCACGCCGCTGGCGCGGCAACGGTCCATGGCGACTTTCTCGCCTGCAGCCGCTTCGATGCGCAGCCTTGGGCAGGCGAACTGAAACACCCCGCCCTTGTGCTGTCTGGGTCGGCTGACCGGATGGTGCCTGCGGACGCAAGCCGCGCGCTTGCCGATCAACTGCCGAACGGCAGCTTTGCGCTGATCGACGACGCGGGCCATTTCTTCCACGTCGAGCGGCCGGGACCAACGGCAGCGGCCATGCGAAGCTTTTTCGCCCAGCACGGACTGTAGTAAAACGACACCATCTCGTGCGGCGGCCCCGTCGGTAGCGGCGAACCAGGCACAACAAGCAATGAGCCAACAATGGCATCGGCGGGCGGGCCGCCTTGAAAGTCCGGGGTGGGGATAACCCTTGAGCGTAGCCGATCGCGTCACAGTCGTATTCACGACCTACAACAGCGCCAACGTCATCGCCGATGCGATAACCGCGCTGCCGCACGACGTCCCCGTCATCGTTTCAGATAATGCCAGCCGCGACGGCACGCTCCGCGTGATCGAGGCCCTCAGCCAAGCCACGGGACGGCGCATTCAAGGCCTTTCGAACGGTGCAAACCTTGGCTTTTCTGGGGGCTGTAACGAAGGCCTGAAGCGCGTCAACACCGAGTTTGGCGTGGTAATCAACCCCGATGTGGTCGTCGCAAAGGACTGCCTTGAGCGTTGCCTTGCAGCCGCCGACCGCAACCCAGATGCCGCGATGATCGGCTGCCGCCGCGCCGACCTCACGTCCAGCGGTGCGGCTGCCGAAGACGACGACGATCGCAGCGCTGACGCGGCCGGCGGCCGTGGCAGCGCGAACAGTTCGCAGATCGTCGACGTGCCCGGCATGTCGGGCGCGTTCATGATGCTGCGCTTGGCTGCCTATCGCGACATCGGCTTGTTCGACGACAGCTTTTTCATGTATTTCGAGGACGATGATTTGTGCGTGCGCACGCGCTTGGTCGGTTGGCGCCTGCTTGAGGTCCCCGATGCTCGCGCGCGCCATGCCCGTGACGGCTCAACATCACCTGCGTTCGATAACTTGCTTGAGAAAGAGCGGATCTGGGGTCAGTCCTGCGCCTATTTCGCAGACAAGCACCGCGCCTTGCCCGAAGGCCGCAAGGCAAGCCGGAAGCTTCGCAATTATGCCCTTCGCCGCTGGACCGCGGCCCTGCTCGGCGATGGTGCGATGGCGCAGCGTTATCGCGCCCGCGTCAGTGGCGCGGAAAGCTATCGAATGCACGGCATCGCGGCTTTGCGTGATAACGCGTTCGTCCGGGCCAGCGCTCGGGCACACGACGGCCAAGACGAACCTGTCCCCACTGCTCGGTCTGATTGACCCGATCGATCGCGCCCCGCCATTGGACCTGCCCGCCAACGCAACGCGCACCGGCGGCCGTACCAAAAGCGCCAGCAACCGCGAGGCACTCACACCGTCACGACGGCACGGATCACACCGTAGCGATCGGCGTTGTCGGAGATCCAACCGCGCCAGGCAGGCGCAACGGCGGCGCCGTCAACAAGAACCGCGTTCGGTTGTTTGCGCGCAAATAGTCGGCAAGCTCCGTCAGCCACCATATCTCGCCCAGATGGATGCCAAGCTTGAACAAGCAGAGTTCGTGCAGAGGCAGCATCGCCCGCGGCCCTTCCCCGGTGGCACTTGGCGCGCGTTCAACCGCATAGTTGTCAGCAATAAGCACCGACAGCCCGCTGTCGCAGATCCATTCTTGCAGCCTTGGATCGCGCCCTTCCAGTGCCGCGCAGACATTATGCAATGTGTGGGCATCCGGCTGGCGGTTCATTTCAAGGACCCGGCGGGCAAATCCAGTGTGCAAACAAACCATATCGCCGGTCTCGACTTCAACGTTTTGCGCGCGCATCGCCGCTTCGAGACCATCAAAATCGACGTCAGTTTTTTCATCGCCATAGATCGCGTGCAGATCGATCATGACGGCGCGCCCCTGCACACACCGCTCTGCCATGTTCTCAATACCCAGCCGCGAAGCATCCGTGCCGGCAAGCCCACCGCAATCGCTGCAGACGTCCGGTGCCGTGATGTCCACGCCGCCGCGCCAGCCGTTGTAGAACACCGCTTCGGGCGCGCCATCACCATCCGCATCGAAGCGCGCGCCAACATGGGACAGTGCATCCCACTGCGTTGAATATTGCGTGTGAAGCAGCACGCGATCGTCATTGACGACATCTGTGTAGGCCGCATCCGGAAACTGATCGGAAAGCGCAATCAGGAACCGCTTCTTGCCGTCCGGTGTCTCGGTCGCGAACCGCTGCGGCGGATGCCGGGAGGCATTGAGAAGATTGCCGCCGGGATAATCGAGCGGCAGCGACAGGCAGAATGTGCGCCCGTCCTTCACCTCGGCGACGCCCTGGCGAACCTTTTCCGGCGTGATCAGGTTCAGCCGCCCGCATTGATCGTCGGGACCGAAGTCACCCCAGTTGGACCCTTCCGGACGATTCTTCCAGCGGTCTGTACCAGTCATGACGCGGGTGCCTCGCGAATGATGGCGCGGGTCAACCACTCTGCGACCAGCGCCGGTTTATGGATGCCGTCGATGTCGACGCTCACGCCCCACGTGAATTGAATATCGTTGGGCCCGCGATCATCAAGGGCGTTGAGCGTGAAGCGCCCCCGTATCCGCGCGCCCGCTTGGATCGGCGTAATGAACCGTACTTTTTCAAAGCCGTAGTTGATGCCCATTGCGACGCCTTGGATCGGCGGCAAGGCGTCGGCACGCAATCGCGTGAGCAACGACAAAGCCAGAAAGCCATGTGCGATCGTGCCGCCAAAGTGGGTCTCGGCGCGGCTGCGCTCTGGGTCGACATGGATGAACTGATGATCGCCGGTGACGTCCGCGAACCGGTCAATCAAATCTTGATCGATCCTGATCCACTCAGACAGGCCAATGCTCTGGCCGACACTTCGGCGCAGCATCGCGATATCGAGACTGCGCTGCGTCTCACCGCCCGCGTCCGGTGTCACAGTTTCCCCTGCCACGGCGCCTATGCCCTCACATCGACAACGACACGACCCTTGACCTGACCCTCCAGGATCGCACGGCCCAGTTCCGGCAGATCGCCAAGCGTTGCCGGCGTGACCATCGCATCCAGCTTTGCCAACGGCAGATCCGTTGCAATCCTCTGCCAGGCATTCTTGCGCGCCTCAAACGGCTGCATCACGCTGTCGATGCCCAGCAAGTTCACGCCGCGCAACAAAAATGGGATCACCGTCGTCTCAAGTTTCGGCCCGCCAGCCAGACCCACGGCTGCCACGGATGCCCCGTACTTCATTTGCGGCAACAGCGTCGCGAGCATACTGCCACCCACCGCATCGACACAGCCAGCCCATGTCTCCCGATCGAGCGGACGACCCGACGGCGTATTGATGTCCTCGCGCGCAACGATCCGCGCAGCTCCAAGATCTTTGAGGTAATCGGCCTGCTCAGGCCGCCCGGTCACCGCAGCAACCTGGTAGCCAAGTTTGGCAAGGATCGCCGTCGCGACCGACCCCACACCACCGGCAGCCCCAGTGACAAGCACGTCACCGTTGTTGGGTTGCAGGCCGTGCTGCTCCAACGCCATCACCGCAATCATTGCCGTGAAACCGGCTGTGCCAATGGCCATGGCCTGCCGCGTTGTCAAACCATCTGGCAGCGGAACGAGCCAGTCCGCCTTGACCTTGGCCCGCTCGGCATAGCCGCCCCACCAGGCTTCACCGACCCGCCATCCCGTCAGCACCACCTTGTCGCCCGGCTGATAGCGCGCATCGTCAGACGCCGCGACGGTGCCAGCAAAGTCGATCCCCGGAACATGGGGGAAGGTTCGGACAAGTCCGCCCTGTCCGTTGATGCACAGCCCGTCCTTATAGTTCAGCGTTGAGTATTCGACCGCAACCGTCACATCGCCGTCGGCTGGCAGCTGGTCGTCCTGGAGCGTCTTGATGGACTGGGAAATGGCGCCGTCGTCGGACTTGTCGACGACCAGAGCTTGAAAGGACATGGCTCACCGTTCGGCTGGGGGCGGGCGGCGCGGTGGCCGGCGCGGTTTTTTGACAGCGTCAACATCTGTCGCGCCCAATCAAACCGCGAACGTGCCGTCTGGCAACCCAGCGCAATGAAACTTCACCAGTCCGCCGAAGCCACCACCCATAGGCACCCCCATCGCAAGCCCACGCGCCAGCGTCATGGCCCCGGCAACGCCAACCGCGCCGGGCACCGCCATGGGCACCCGACGCGATCAGGTCTGTCGGAGCGACGCGTGTTTAGCGCGCCGCCGCCTGTAGCATGTCCACGCAGGTCGACATGCGCGGCATCGATTCGCGATCTGGCGTTTCCGGCAAGAGGCCGGTCACACCAAACGAACGCCAGTACGGCCGCCAGATCCGCTGCCACGACGCCAACGACGGTATCGGATCGTTGGTGCCGTAGGCTGGCAGCGCATAGGACGCTTGCTTGCCAAGCCACGTGTAAGCCGCAGCCCACACACGGTCTGGCGCATCGTCGTTGCCGGGCCCGTAGAGCTGAATGATCTGCGGGATCCGGTCGTGGTAGTTATGTACCTGGATCTCAACCGTCGCCACGCGGGTTGCGCCACGGCGGATTGAGAACAGACGGCACTGATTATGCGCCATCTTCCAGGCGTAGTCGGCGACGCAGTTGTCCATCGCGTTGCCTTCCTCCTCAAGCTGCGAGAGCGTGAGAAGCGGCACGAAGCGATAACCGGCCGCGCGACCGGGTGTGAGCCAGGGATCATCGACCCCTTCGTCGCCAAGAAACAGGTCTTGGCGCAGGCGCCGCAACCAGTCCTCAAGGCGCCGCGCAGCACCCTGCAGGCTCATTTTGTCGTTCCAGCGCTGCTCGATCAGCTTGCCGGCGGCGGTTCCCGTCTGATCAGAGTACCAGGCGAATACCCCAAGCAAACGGATCGCATCGACATCCTGAGGCAATTTTCCGTGCTGGCGCGCGACCCACAGCGCGAAGTTCAGGTCGCAGGCCTCGCTGGCGGCGCACACCGCAGCCAGCCAGCCCGGCAAATGCGAGACCTCGCTCGGGATCAGACCGGCAAAACGCCCACTCAGCCGCGGGTCATCTGGAATGTTGTCCGGCAGTTCAGCCGTCAAACCTTCCGGTGGCAGCTTACGCAGCCAATAGGGAAGTCCCAGCGACTGGGCGACACGCTTCAGCGGATAGCCCTCCTTGACGAAACGGATCGCTTCGCCGCGCTGTCCCGGCGTACCGTGATCCGTGACGAGCGCGAAGGCGACCGCCGGGAACGCCACGATCAAGTCCGCGAAGGGGTCAGCAAGTCGGGCAAGCTTCCGCAACCGCCGACGATAGGTCCGGCGGAACCGCTTGATCTGCTCTTCGACAATGCTCGCCTTGCCGTCCGTCAGAATGACAGTTTGTGGAACGCCCATTGTTCCAAACTCCGGACAATATTCGGCCGCCAACGCAAAACAGGTTTTGCGAATAAAGCAGCCGCTTATTTCAGCGGGCGCAGAATATCGCTCACGCGCACTCAAACGCGCGATCAAATATTATCTTGCCCAGGCTCAATCGATTGCGGAATGTGTGACGTGAACGCCAAAACCAGACAGGCTCATCCCCCGCGCACCTTTCGTGGCGGCGACGTTGTTTTTTCCTGAATGGTTATGGTGCGTACGCCCAGGGTTGGAATGACCCATGAGCTTGTGGCCCGCTGGCGTTTTGGCGTCACCGCCCGGAGGGCAGACACCGCCAATCAACGCCGTCGCTTCGATAACGCCGACACGCGCCATCAACGACAGATCCGAGGGCCGCACAGGCCGAGATGCACTGCAGGCCCGCGCACGTCACACCGCATTGTGTGCTGTGGCCTTCCTGCATTTGCTCTCCTTTGCGCGTCTTTCAAAATGACAGGCACGCGGGCGCGTGCCATCAGGTCCGTCTCTGGAAACCTGCGAAATCGCGCCATCGACATTGCTGTCGGGGTATCAACCTCGCACGCGGCTCTATATCGCCACGAGTATCCCGATGCAATAAAAAATAGACAGAATTTTGGCGCACAATCTGGAAGTTCCGACGGGGCTACGAATAGAGCGCACGACCGCTTATAACGAAACCGGTCACGAACAACCAATAAAAGAAGAGTTTCCGGAACTGCGCCTCGGCGACGTACCGGCGGACGTGCCGTCCGATCAACAGCCCGGCAAAAAGCGGCACAAGCGAAAGCGCTGAAACGGCCGCAGCCTCACGCGTCATCAGCCCTTCGCGCAAAAGGCCGAGCCCCAGCGAGGCCGTGATCACGACAAACGTCATCCCAAGCGCCTGAATGAACGCATCGCGCTTCAGGCCGAGCGCTTCGATATAGAGCACACCCGGCACCATGTAGGTGCCCGTTGCGCCGAACATGAATCCCGAAACCACACCAATCAGCGGTGACAGCCAAACCTCCCAGGTGCGAGGTGGCGGCAACCGCGGCTTGACCAGGCTCAAGACTGCGTAAGCCGACAGGATCAGGCCGAGCAGGATCGTCAGCCACTTCGTATCGACGACCGCAAGCGTGGCCACGCCAAGCCAGATCGCGATGACAGAGACCGCGTACAGCGACCACAACCTGCGCAGGTTTGACCAGAACGCACCGCCGGTCGTGGCCTGCCACAGGTTTCCAACCACACCGGGAAACACCATCAGCGTGAGCGCGGCTTTCAAACCAATCGTCGTAGCGAGGAAGGCCAAAACCACGATCGGCATCCCAAGACCGATAACACCCTTGATCAGCCCCGCCGTCAGGAAAGTCACAACAATCAGCGCAAGCGTAAGGGGATCGGTCACCGGGGACTCATGGCAAAGTTGTTTGAGGGTCGGTCACGGATGGTCTGCTGAACGCCCACAAGACGTATCATGCGCGATCGCAAAGTCGTTGTGCGGCTATCGCGGTTTGGCCATAAGCCGTCAAGCCGCCGCATTTTGCAGCTTTGCGCCGCCGGTCTCCTGGATGACCAGGGGCCTGTGCACGGCGCATCAGCGGACTTGACCATAATGCGCCAGGGCGTCTTCCTGCGTGCGGCGCGGACCGGACGACTGCGACGCGCCAAGAACAATAGTCGCGGCTGTTTGGCCGCTTTCCGCGAATGGGGCGTTCGATGACCATCCAGCTATTTGACCTGTGCGGGCGCGATGATGCGCTGCGGTTCTCGCCCTATTGCTGGCGAACCAAAATGGCGTTGCATCATAAAGGCCTCGACTACCAAGGCTTGCCCTGGCGCTTCACGGAAAAAGAACGGCTGTCGGCCAGCGGCCAGGAACGCGTTCCAGTTCTCGTCGACGGCGACCGCATTGTCAGCGACAGTTGGAAGATCGCGCTTTATCTGGACGAAGCGTATCCGGACCGCCCGGCGTTGATGCATGGCGCGGGCGCGAAAGCCTCGGCAAGGCTGACCAATGTTTGGGCCGACACAACGCTGTTTGGCCCGATCGTGCCGCTTGCCGTCAAAGCCGTTCACGACATTCTCGATCCAGCCGATGGAGACTACTTCCGATCCTCGCGCGAACAGCGCCTTGGCAAACCGCTCGAAGAAGCAGCCAGCGAAGAGGCGCGTGCCGCAGCGCGCGTTGCGTTGTCCAGGGCATTGACACCGGTCGAGACCACGCTTGCCGATCATGCCTTCCTCGGAGGCGATGCTCCCTACTACGGCGACTATGCCGTGTTCGGCACCTTGATGTGGCCGCACGTGGTGGCACCCGAGGCGGTGCTTGATCCCGAAAGCGCGACTTCGGCGTGGTTTGACCGAATGATGGATCTGTTCGACGGTGCCGCGCGCAAGGCGCCAACCGTCCGTTCGTGAGCGAATACGGTGGTCGCCCGGCCAGAACAACCAGCCCCAGCGCTCCCTGAACCGGGGACGGTCGCGGATAAATCTGCGGCCGACGCCGACGCTGCGGCACTGCCGGAACTGGAACTGCCGGCACCGGGCGTTAGCGATGGCGACCTGCCCCCGCCGATCAACGCCGATGCCGTGACCGAGGCGACCTTGGGCGCGCTCAGGCTCGACGGTGGCTGGCGGCAACGTATCGCCCTTCCGCTTGCTGAGCAGACGCGGCTGCCTATTGCGCTGACCGCGGCCATCGCGCTGCACGCCGGCATCATGATCTGGGCAGGCGGTTCAAAGGCGACGGCGCAGCTCGGTGCGGGCGGCGATGATTTTCGCTCGCTTGAGGTTGGCCTCATCGCCGCCTCAGAACTTTCCCGTGCACGTCAAGGCCGCGCAAGAAGCCCTGCCCAATCCGCAAGTCCGGGCCCCGCGGCAAAAACACCAGGCTCTGACAAGACGCGCGCCGCCAGCAGCGCCCAAGCCGACGCCCAGGCTTCACGCGGCGCACAAGCGGCATCACGCCAAGCCGCACAACCGCCACGCACCTCACAACAACAGGCCAATAAGGCCCAGTCCGATCCGGTGAAACAATCGGCGCCCAGCCAAGCCGCACCGCAACTGCGGCCCCTTGCGCTACTGACGCCAACGCCCGCGCCATCCCAACCGGCCACGCCTGAGAAGCCGCGCCCGCAAGCCCCCCAGAAACAGCCGCCGGAACCCGCCGACGAGACGCCTGCGCTGCGCCCCGCCATGCCGCCGCCGGACACGGCAAAGGCGCCGACGGACCCCTCGCAGCAACCAGCCCAACCGCCGCCGCAGACTGACAAAACACCGCCGCCGGCCAACCCAACCCAGACGGCCAAGACGGCAGAACCGATAGCCCAGAACAGCCCGCCACGCCCAAATCCACCAAAACCTGAACCACCAGCCCAGCTCAAAACGCCGGACAACGACGCCGCCGCCTCACCGTCGTCAGCCCCGCGCGCGCAATCTGCGGCCACACAAGCTGGCGGTGGACAAAACGCGCAAACGGCTGACGAGCCAGCCGCGCGAGCGTCCGCACGGCTTGCAGCCGGCAAGGTTGCACAGGCCTACAACGCTGAACTGGTCAAGTCGCTGGCCGGTCTTGAAGGCTTTCTCAATGCAACGAGCCGCACCCGCGACTCACGCTTGCGTGGACAGGTCATTGTGCTGCTGACGATCGGGAATGACGGGCGCGCCGAAGACGTGTCGATTTCCAAGTCCAGCGGACTTGCCAGGCTCGACAAACTCGCGGTTGAAGATCTCTCGCGCTTCCAGTTTCCGCGCGCTCCTGCCGCTTTGAGCCGCGCACAGCGCACGTATACGTTGCCCATCACTTACCGATAAAGCGCGCTCCAGGCCGCGCCGGCTTGCAAAGGCATAGAATGGCTCAGGACCACAACGCCACGCCCCATCCCAATCCCGGCGCCCCCGCAACTGGCGATCTCACACACACGCCATTGCCCGCCGGCGAAGTCCGGCTTGCGCGGCCGTGGTCGCAGATGATGAGCCACTACGACGTGATCATCGTTGGGTCTGGCTATGGTGGCGGCGTTTCGGCAGCACGGCTTGCAGCGCGCGGCAAGCGCGTTTGCGTTCTGGAGCGCGGTCGCGAGTTCCCCACCGGTGCGTTCCCTGCAAAGTTCCCAGAACTGCGGTCCCAGCTACGCGTCAGCGGGTCGAAAATGATGTCGGGGCCACTGACGGCGCTCTACGATGTTCGGCTTGGCGATGACATGCACGTGCTGACCGGCCATGGCCTTGGCGGCGGTTCGCTTGTCAACGCAGGCGTCGCACTGCGCCCTGACCAACGGGTGTTCGAAGACCCGGTCTGGCCCGGACAGGTCCGGCAGGACCCGACCTTGGATCAGGGCTATGCGTTGGCGCGGCAATGGCTGGCCCCATCATCCGACCCGCTTGCAGCGGACCATGCCAAATTCCGCGCACTTGATGCGGCATCCCCGGCAATCGGCCAGCGTCCCATCGCGCCGACGGTTGCCGTTAGCTTTGAGGATCGGGTCAACGCGGCCGGCGTATCACAAACGGCTTGCACCCGCTGCGGCGACTGCTGCGGCGGCTGCAACGTCGGCGCCAAGAACACGGTCGCGCTCACGTATCTGCCCGAGGCCGTCCGAAATGGCGCGCAGTGCTTTACCGAAATTCAAGTCACGGCGCTTTCGCGCGCGGCTGACCGCAAATGGCAGGTCGCGATCCGCCCGGCCGGCAAACCAGCGGCCGAAGACGCGTTGCCTGACGCACTGACCGCAGACACCGTGATCCTTGCCGCCGGCGCACTCGGCTCAACCGAAATCCTGCTCCGCTCCCGACTGCAAGGACTGCCGGTTTCAGATGCACTCGGCAGCCGCTTTTCGGCCAACGGGGACATCATCGCGTTTGGTTATGGCGCCAACCGTGCGGTGAATGCGATTGGCGTCGGTTATCCGGCCAAAGGCGATCTGGCGCCGGTCGGCGCCGCGGTTTCCGGCCAGATTGAGATCGATGATCCCGATCTTCTCGCCAATGAAATGCGCATTCAGGAAGGTGTCCTTCCCTCCGCAATCGCGCCCGTCCTGCCTGTGATGTTTGTCCCAAATGGCCGCTTGATGGGCGCGCTGCAAAGCCTCATCAACGGGGTCTACAAAGGCCCGTTGGCAAGTCTTCAGACGTTTTTTGCCGTGTCACACGACAGCGCCACCGGGCGGCTGGAATTGACCGACGATGGCGTGCGCATTGCCTGGCCACATGCCAAGGACGAAGTCGTTTATCAGCGCCTTGATGATCACCTCACACGTTTGGTGGGTGAACTTGGCGGCAGCTACGTCAAAAACCCGGTCGGGGCGGTGATGGGGCATCAGCCGGCAACCGCGCACCCTCTCGGCGGCTGCCCGATGGGCGGCGAAAGCGACCACGCCGTCGTCGATCACCGCGGGCGCGTTTTCGACGGCTCAGCCGGCTCGGGCAGTTCAGACGTCCACGAAGGCCTTTACGTCATCGACGGCGCGATCGTGCCCCGTTCGCTCGGCGTCAATCCGCTGTTAACGATCACCGCACTGGCCGAGCGCGCGATGCTGCACTGGGACCGTTGAGACAGCCTGCATCCCGCATCCCGCGCTACGGGCAGCCGCCATTGCCCAAAATGGTGCGCGCAAGAATGCGGGCGATGAAGCGCTGACCGCGCACGCTGGCGTGATAGTCATCACCGGCGTACGGACGTTTGCGCCGTGGCAAGGCCATCCAACACGATCCGACCGGCGCGATCCTGATTTTGGGAAAAACATCAGCAGCACGCCTAACCGTCTGATTGATAAGCCGGATAAAAACTTCAGGGTTCTTGGGTGGATTTGGAAACCAATTTCGCCACGGCCGGACACGGCGGTAAAGGCCATGACGCGGACCCTGCGGCCATGGCTCCCACAAAATAAGCTTTGAGCCAGCCGGCGTATGATTGTTATACCAGCGCAAGGTTTTCAGGAACGTCGACCGATTACCCTTCGTCATGAACGCAGTTGTCGACTCCTGAAGGACAATAGCACTCCAGATACGTGATTGCATGGCGGCGCGCGTTGCTGCCACGCGGCGTTGACGCGTCAGCGTTGTACCGATCTTTGCAATCGTCCGCGTTTGAATGCGCGCGCGCCGTCCCGCGCGTGCGGCCAAAGCGGAAACAACCCGCGTTGTAAAGCCCGGCATCAGGGTATGCGAATTGCCGATGAAAAGGACCGATAGCACAGCCGACGACCGCGGCTGTTGATGTGGCAGCGGCGGCTTTGCAAAGCCGCGACCGGTTAGGGCAAATTGACTTGCCAGCAAAACGATGACGCAGCACCAAACTGATTTAAGCGAACGCACACCCAAAACGGCTCCCCATCGCCCCACACACAAAAACAACCACATCCCGCAAATTGGCCAAGGCCAAACATCGCACGATCAGCGCCATCCACCATGCCCGGTTGCCAGCACAAACCCCACGCGGGTCAATCGCGCTTTGGCAAACGCACAAGCAGGATGAGCGGGATCATGGCCGCGGACACGGCGGTAAATAACACAAAAGCGTTGGTGTAGCCGATCACAGTTGCTTGTCGATTGATCTCGCGCGCAAACCGCGCTGCGCTGGCCGCGGTTTCAATCGACCAGTTGCCTGAGGTCCACGGCCAGTCCCAAGCGCGGTGGAAGGGAGACACGAACTCCGTCATCCGGGCATAATTCGCACTGGCCGTCCGCACGATTTCCGCCACCGCAATGGATATGAACAGGCTGGAGCCGAAATTGCGCAACAGATGGAACATGGCCATGCCTTCCGCGCGATACTTCGGATCAAGCGTCCAGAACGTGACGACGGTCATCGGCACCCAGATCATACCGACCGACATACCCTGTAAAAACATATTGATATTGAGACTGGTCAGATTGATGTCCGCACCAAAACTTATCAGCCAGTAGCCAGTGATAGTTTGCAGCGCAATTCCCGACATCATGACTAGGCGCGGATCGATACGCCCCGCCATCATCGCAACAAAAAATCCGCACAAGGCACCGGCGCCCCGCGCCGCGATAACCGCGCCAATCTCATTATCCGGAAAGCCTGCGTGCTGCTGCAAATACGGCGGCAACAACACAATGGGCGCAAAGTTCAACATACCAAACAACAACACCAGTATCAGGCCAAGCGCATAATTGCGGTCGCTCAAAAGCCTGAGGCGGATGAACGGCCGCTGTGCGGTGAGGCTATGGGCAATGAAAAGATAAAACGCAATCGCCGCCAGGATGGTCACGGCGACAATCTCGCTTGAATCGAACCAGTCCAGTCTTTGCCCACGCGAAAACACAAACTGCGCGCCGCCAACGGCAAGCGACAGCGTCAAGAAACCTGTCCAATCGAGGTAGGCGGGCGGCTCATCACGTTGTGCGCGCGGCTTCAAAACAAACCAAAAGCCAACCGCGGTGATGACGGCGACGGGAACGACCATCCAAAATCCCCAGCGCCAACCATAAAGCTCTGAGATTTCACCGCCAACTGTCGGCCCAAGGATCGGTCCGATCATATTGGCCATGCCGTAAACGCCGATTATTGTATTATGCTGACGCCTTGGAAACGTATCGAGCAGAATTGTTTGACCGAGCGGAACGAGCGGCGCGCCGGACGCCCCTTGAATAATCCGCCAAAAGATCATTTCAGACAGCGACGACGACAATCCGCAAAACAACGTCGCGACAGCAAAGATCGCCGCACACCAGACCATCGTGTTGCGCCGCCCGAACCGGTCCGCCAACCATCCCGTCATCGGTGTCGCAACCGCGGTCGCAACGATGTTGAATGTCATTGTCCAGGAGATTTCGTCCTGCGTCGCCGAGAGTGCGCCCTGCATTTTCGGCAACAGGGCCGAGGCGATCAGGATCGACGATGTGTAAATCGTCGTGCCGAGCATGACCATCAGCAGGATGGAGATCCGCTGCGTCAGACTGAAGCCAGGCGCGCCATCAACCTGCGATAGCGGTGCGGCTTGCGGCTGTTGTGGGGTTGCAACTTGAGACTGCGCCATGCTGCCGGCCATGCACTTTGCGAAAGAGAGAAGTTCGTTGCCGTCATGACGATGACCTTGACGATCGTCGCCTAAGCGATAGTAACTTACCTTACTATTTCTGACCGGGCGAGCCGCGCATGCAGCATGAGAGCGATGACTATATCGGATATGTGCTCACCGACGTCGCGCGGCTTTTGCGGACCGTGTTCGAACGCCGTGTCCGCGCGATTGGCCTGACGCGGGCGCAGTGGGTCGTGATTGCGCGGCTCCACAAGCGGCCTGGGCTGAGCCAATCCGAAGTCGCCGATATCCTGGAAATTGAGAAGGCAAGTGCTGGCCGGCTGATCGATCGCATGGAGGCCAAGGGCTGGCTTGAACGCCGTCCAGACCCCGCGGACCGTCGCGTCAATCGCCTTCAGCTCACTGCTGAGGCCGAGCGCCTGCATGGCCTGATCTGGCCAATCGCCGAAGCAACGGTCGACGATGCGCTCGTGGGTTTGACGCCGCGCCAACAACGGCAGCTTGGCGAATTGATGGTCAAGCTCAAGACACGGCTCCAGGACCTGGTGGAACACGACCCGGTCACGTTAACGGCCGACGGCGCGCGGGCAAACTCGGACGGCGAGGATGCAAAACCGGTTGAGGCAAACGCGATCGCATAATGTTGCCGACCAATGGCCGACCCGGATGAATGAGCCGCCGCTTCGGCTCAGCCCCGGCAATGCGGCTGAGCCGGCGTGTGACGGGCGAAACGAAAGGGCGTTTCATGTTGGCGAATGCTTGGATCAGACCGGTCTTGTTGATTGCCGTGCCGCTGCTGATCCTAGCTGGCCTCGGCTGGGTCTGGCTTTCCGGCGGCCGCTTCGTCACCACACAGAATGCCTACGTGAAAGCCGATATTGCGCAAATCGCATCGGAATTGGACGGCCGGATCGCACGTGTCCGGGTGCGCGACCATGCTGCGGTCAAGCGCGGCGACATCCTTTTCGAACTCGATGCGGAGCCGTTTCAATTGGCTGTCACGCGAAGCCAGGCGGAAGTCGACAGCGCCCGCCAACGTGTTCGCACGATGATGGCGGCATGGGTCGAGGCGAAGTCGGAGCTGGCCGAAGCCAAAGGCCGCGAGGTCTACCTCAAAGCGCAACTGAGCCGAAACCAGAAGCTTGCCGAGCGCGGGATCGTGTCATCGTCGCGCCTGGAAGAGGCCGTCGACGGCTTGCGCAATGCCCGGGCCAAGACCCGCGTCATGGCCAGAAAAGTCGAACGTATGCTCGCCGCACTGGGCGGCCGCGGTGAACTCAAACCTGATGATCACCCCATGGTGCGCGAGAAATTGGCCGCGCTACACCAAGCGGAACTCGACTTGCGCCGCACCGTTCTGCGCGCGCCTGTCGATGGCCGCGTCGTCAATGTGCGCCTGCAGCCTGGCGAGCAGATCGAGGCGCAGAAGGTTTTGATGGCCATCGTCGTTGCCAACCGACCCTGGGTCGAGGCGAACTTCAAGGAAACCGAACTCACGCATGTGCGCCCGGGGATGACCGCCACGGTGTCATTGGACATTTATCCAGGCGTCACATGGCAGGCCGAGGTGGAAAGCATTTCGCCGGCAACGGGGGCCGAATTTGCGCTGCTGCCGCCGCAAAATGCATCTGGCAACTGGGTCAAAGTCGTCCAACGCCTGCCGGTGCGCTTGCGGCTCAAGACCCAACCGAGCGATCCGCCATTGCGGGCCGGCATGACGGCAACCGTAAGCGTGGATACCAAGCGCGAAAGAACGCTTGCCCAGCTCTTTAAAAGCGCGCCTGCCTTTGCCTGGAACCCGGCCGGTGCGACCGCCCCCGCCACCGGCAGCCCCAAGCAAGTGCCGGCTACCGAAAATCCGCACAGTCAAGACCGACCCGCGGTTCAACCCCGACAGCCTCCGGCGGCTCAAACATCCGCCCGCGACACCGGTCGCTCATTGCGCTGATTTCATGAAACAAAATCGCAGTCATATCCGGCGCAGACAGCGTGCACTGCGCACTCACTCAGAACGCAAAAGATCCATGACGTCCTGGACCGTACGCTTGGGCGCCGCAAATCCAATCGCGTCCATCCACGCGTGCCAAGTGTTCGTTGCAATCACGAACTGGTCTGCCGCCGCCGACTCCGGCAAATTGCGCGCATAACTCCGCAAACCGTCAGAATTAAAAACTAGCAGCATCAGAGTCGCAATCAGCATCGCGATTGTCGCCTTGCGAACGGACGCCGCAGTTACGGCCTCCGCCACCGCTGGGTCTTCTTGCGCCAAAGCCGCCTTCTGCCTGCGCGCGGCACGCCGGGCGACCAAGCTCTGGACCCGCGCAGCCCGGTCCTGGTCGCTGTCGCTTTCGCGTGCGGAGCTTTTGTCGTCCGGCTGTGCTGAAACATCGGTCATGACGGCGGCCTCTTTCGCGATTGCTCAATCTCTAAAATGATAGAGCTTCTTTAACGGACCACTTGACCGCAATTGCGGTCACGTATGGTCGGATAATGCCCTCGTGTTGCGTCATTGACGTTTGCCTCCCGGTTGCGGCGAAGTCTGCGAGCAAACGAAAATGCCAAAAGCGACACCAGAAACATGGTTTTGCTCGTGTTCCTCATGTTTCAGACATTTGCTCTGAACCCTCGGTCGCCTGGTGGCAAATGTCTGAAACGGAACACGAGCGGCGCCCTAAAACTGGAAGTAGATGAAAGGCGCCACGCCCGATGGGCCCAGGAATTCAACCGCAAGAAGACCGGCCCCAAGCGCAGCCCCAGTCTGCAACGCGCCTCGATGCGCTGTTGCCTTGGCGATACGCGACGGCAGATCCCCTGGCAGGAATTGAACGGCCACCGATCCCACGATCAAACCCACAACCAGCGGCGTCCACAACTGCATCTGCGACGTCAACGCCGCAAGACCAGCCCAGTATTCATAAGCGATCGTCATGTCAGGCGCGCGGAAGAAGATGCTGGTCAGCGCAAACATATGGAACGTCAGGAACCAGCCCCAGGTGTTTGCGACGACCTCGCGTCCGTCCCGACCAAAACGAGCCGCGATCGGCCCAAAGACATCGACCCGCCCCTTCAACGCACCGCGCACCACCCGTTCCACAACCAAGATCGCGCCCTGAAGACCACCCCAGATCACGAAGGTCCAGGCAGCCCCGTGCCACAGACCGGCAATCAGCATGGTCAAAAACAGGTTGCGGTACATGTGGATCTGACCGCGTTTATTGCCGCGCAGCGGCCGATAAAGATAATCACGCAACCAGCTTGTCAGCGAAATATGCCAGCGTTGCCATAAATCCTGCAGTGTAAACGCCGCCAAAGGCCGATCGAAATTGCGCTTGAAGCGGAAGCCAAGAAGCGCGGCGAAGCCAATCGCCATATCACTATAGCCTGAGAAGTCACAATAAATCTGAACGATGAACGCATAGCACCCCAACAATAGATCGAGGCTAGAATAACCAGCGGGAAATTCAAACACTTGATCCACAATCTCGGTGGCCAGATAACTCGCCACGATCATTTTCTTGAATAGCCCCACAACAATCAGCACGAAGCCAAAGGCAAGCGTTTGCGAATCAAGGCGGCGAGGCTCTTTCAATTGCGGCAGGAAATCCGCCGCCCGCACGATCGGACCGGCCACAAGCTGCGGGAAGAACGAGATAAACAAGAAAAGGTCGGCGGGATCGTCCACGGCTTCCAAATCACCGCGGTAAACGTCAACCACGTACGAAATGCCCTGGAAGGTGAAAAACGATATGCCGATGGGTAGGATGATCTCGAACAGGAGCAAATCCCGTTCCATCCCGAGCCCGGACAACACATCGGTCAGCGACTCCACGAAGAACCCGTAGTACTTGAACACACCAAGAATGCACAGGTTCAACGCAACCGCGCCCGCGACAATTGCGGTCCGCCTGCGCGGGTAATCCGAATTGAGCATACGACCGGCGGCATAATTGATGGTTGAGCTCGCGGCGAGCAAGGCCAGGAAACGCCAATCCCAATAGCCGTAAAAAAAATAACTTGCGCCAATCAGAAAGTATTTGTGCGCCGAGACGTGCTGGCGCAACGACCAGGCGGCCACGAAAACAAAAATAAAAAACAGACCGAAATCAAGCGTTGGGAAAAGCATGGTCCGCCCCCGCACCTCTTGAGAACCGCGCAAGCGCCGGACGGTCGTTGAACGGCCCGGCGAAACGAGGCAGCGCCACCATCGCAAGAATGGCAGACTGCCAGCGCGGCGCCGTAATCACAAAACGGCTATAGATCCAGGCCGACCAAAACCGGGACGGATGCCGACTTATTGAGCTGTAGTCCCGCCCGCGTCAGCAGCCTTCGTTCCGTTGGCCTCCAGATCCGAAATGACACGATCAGCGATCGCATCACCCAGCCGCAATGCGCCAGCCATCGTAAAGTGAATGCCGTCTTTTTGGCGCAGACGGCTACGGCGACCCGACAGCGCTACGCCATAAGATGAATAGCCACCATCTTCAGACTTGAAGTCATCGTAAATATCGATGAACCGAACATCATGCTCCTTCGCGACGGCCGAGATCATCTTGTTCAGATCCTGAAAGTCTTCAGCAGTTTGCTTTGAGCTGACAATCGGCAATCCGACCCAGTAAACCACCGGCACCTTCGCTTTAAGCGTGCTCATGAACATCGCAAGCCGCTTGCGGTAAACCTCACGCCATTCCGGCGAAAACCGCCTCAGACGCTTGTTGTTCTGAAAAAAGCTTTGGCGGTCGTTTCCACCAATCGCAACCAGCGCGATATCAATTTCATTGCGCGCCAGAATACGCTCAAGCCGGGCTTGCCAATCATAAACGTCGCGCCGGATAAGACCGGTCGCAGGCTTCGTGCTTTCGGTCAGAACAAAGCGCTTGTCGTTACGCAAACGCCATTTCAGACCCGTCGCCAAGTTGTCCGCAAGCGACGCGCCAAGGACGTGGACCTTCAACGGCCGCGCGTTCGCTGTTTCGTCGTTATCCGCGCCGGCTGCGGTAGCCGCAGTGGTGAGTTGCGCGCTGAGCAAGGCAGCCATTGCGGCTGCAATCAGGGAGCGACGTGACGTCATTTGGCAAAACCTCTTTGTCGTCTCGGCGTCGGTTGCGGCTGATTTTTGGTGTGCAGCTCTCAACGATGCTCTTGTGCTCGAAATCTCACAAAAACATGGCCGACTATGGCTGCGACGCGGATGCCGTGGCACTTTCCATCGACGCAAACGTTGTTGCAGCACCGGTCCCCACACGCTCCTGCGTGACATGGAGGAAACCGGCGGCTTGCTACGCTTCGAACCCGCATGGCGCGGCTAACATTCGGTGTCCGGCCGCGTCAAATAGCGAATCGCCCGCATCCCCGCCTTATCTGGAGGTGGTGCATTTTAGGAACCGCCACGCTCAGCACAGGACTTGCCCCAATTTGGGCCGTAATCCTCTGCGCAAGACGCCGTCCTCGCACTGAACTGTCGTGGAGAGCGCCCATATGTTTGCTGCGCGACCGCCAGCCCAACAGCCCCATAGCTATTCGCCACGGCGATGGATCAAGCGCGCCATCATCATGGCCAGCGCAGTAGCACTGTCGTTATCGGCCGCGCGCGCGGCGCAGCCTGCCGGCATCGCAGGCGCCGCCAACATGGCGCCAAAGCGCCCGCTCTCTGTTGTCGTCTATGGGGACTCGCAAGCCACAGATCTGTTTAGCGGCTTGCGCTGGATCGCGCCCCGTACCCGGCATCTGCGCTTCAAGCGCCGTTCCCTTGGCGGAACGGGCCTCGTGCGCGATGATCAATTCGATTGGGAACGCAAGATCGTCCGCCTGATTGCCAACGACCGGCCTGACATTATCGTCATCTCGCTGGGCGGCAACGATCGCCAAGCGCTGCGCCTCGGCCGCGCGCGCTTAAAACATTTCACGATGCAATGGTGGCTGGAGTATCGCCGGCGCGCGGCGGCCGTCATGCGGGCTGCGCGCGCATCGGGGGCCCGAGTCTACTGGCTGTCGCTTCCGCCCGTTCGGTCGACACGCACCACTCAAGATTATTACAAGCTCAATACGTTCTTTTCCGATCTGACGCGCCGGGAAGGCGTTGGCTTCGTCAACATCACACCGTTGTTTGCCAGCCGGAAGGGCTTGTATCAGGCCGCGGGGCGCGACGTGTTCGGCCGGAGACGGCGGCTGCGTCGGGCTGACGGGATCCACTACAGCATCCACGGCGCACGCTTGTTAGCCTACAACGTGGTCCGCGAAATCTCGCGGAATACCGGCGAGGATACCGCCACGCCGTTGCCCACACGCGCGCCGGGCAGACGCCCCGTCAATAGGTGACGTATCGGCATCTTGGAGCGGGGCCCACACCGAGCCCGAGGGACCGCGGACGCCGTTCCAGCCACCGCATGTGAGATAATCAGCTGGCGCGATCTCCATCACGCAGCGCCGCATCGCGCTTCGCAATGGCCCGCGCGGCCATCGCCTCAAGCGACATATCTACACGTTCGCCCGGCGCTTTTTCATAGAGCAGTTCATTCAATTTGCTGCACAATTCGCCGGCGGCCGGCTGCGGGAGGCTTCCCAGCGTTCGCACCATCGTTTCCTCCGCATCATCGCGCACCGCTTGCCCAGGCATCCGCACCCGGCGCTGATAGCTGATTGCGACGTTGGCTGCGTGCTGGACGTCGGCGCCTGGACCGAACGGCCCCTCCTGCAGAAGCGTGGCGCCGCCCATCCCGTCGGCCGCGACATAACCCAGGGGAAGCAGTTCAAACCCGTTGACCGCCCCGTAGGGAATGTCGTGCCCCAAAATTGATACGTGTGCTTCGTGGAACGCAACGCGGCGATGCCCAAGCAGGCCGCCAGCCCATGACGTCATCCAGAAACCCGTCAATAGCCCCGGCACGACAACAGACGGGAAGGCGATTGCGCCCGATAAATCTCGCGGCCCAAGCGTGGCGATGATCAATGCCCACAGCCCAAGCCCAGCAATCACGCCAACGGGTAACAACAGCGGCATGATCACGCCCGGCGGTGACTGCGGGTTCATCCGCATGACGACAACCGGAATGCCGTCGTCCTCAAGCACGCGAAACCCCGCCGGGGATGGAAAAAGCTTTGCCAACATCGTACGCTCCAGCGCCTTGAAAATGGGTAAGGCGGTCGATCAGCCGATCAACACAGTGCCACATTACGCAACGCTGATCATGTCACAAGAAAAACGCACGAAGTCGCCGACGTGATACGCGATACTGCGAACGACTTCGCCAAAGGGTGTGGCCGGTGTGCGCGCTTCGACGTGGCGAGCTACCCCTCAAGATGGTGGGCCGGCGCCGCACGATCTCAGAGCACATTTCCAGAGCTGTCCCGCGACCTGCAATCAACCCGATCGCGCGACCCATCACACCGACAAAACTCATTTGGTGGAGCCGAGGGGAGTCGAACCCCTGACCTCAGCAGTGCGATTGCTGCGCTCTCCCAACTGAGCTACGGCCCCGAAGCCCTCGCAAGTAGGGTTGGCGGGTGCCGACTGTCAAGGTTGGCAACAAACGACCATGCCGCGAATGGCAAGGCCAAGCTGACACGCCGATCAGCCGAGCCGCAAGCTGACCAACAGCCTGCGCCGGTGCGCCACTTGCAGGCCGCGCAACCAGAATATATTGCGAACGCCGGAGCGGCTTCGTCAGCCATGGGAGGTGGCATGGCGAAGTGCGATGTGGCAGCAGCGCTTTCGCGCTGCAAAACGGCGCGCGGACACCGCGTGTCACGTGGGGGCGCACGGCGATGAAGGTTTTTCTGCTTCAGCTTCTTGGGTTCATTGACTATTTGCTTGGTTTGTATGTGTTTATCCTGCTGGCTTCGGTGATTTTCTCCTGGTTGGTGGCTTTCAACGTCATCAATCCGCACAACCAGTTCGTAAGCACCGTTTGGCGCGCGCTCGACGCGATGACAGAGCCCGTTCTGCGTCCTATCCGACGCATGCTGCCGGATATGGGCGGCCTCGATCTGTCGCCGCTTGTGCTTCTGCTTGGGATCTACTTCATCCAATCCGTCGTGATCGTTTCGCTTGCAAACGCCATTCGCGTGAACATGTAGGCGCCTCGGCTGGGCGTTGGATCGACATGGGGCAAGTATCGCGTGACCGCCCGGCTGGCCTGGATGGCCCCCTCCTGCCCGCAGATGATAGCTGTCGGTTGCGGGTCAAGGTGACACCGAAGGCCGACCGTGACGACATCGTTGGGTTGGCTCAAACACCAGCGGGCACGGCCGTCGCAGTCCGGGTGCGCGCGGCGCCGGATAAAGGGCGTGCGAACGCCGCCGTTTGCGCCATCTTGGCTGCATGGCTCGGCTTGGCAAAATCGGTGATCACCGTCGCGGCCGGCGAGACAGCACGGATCAAGATTGTACACATTGCTGCGCCAGCGGAGCGCATCGCCGGCCCACTGGCTGAGTTGAAATCCAACACATAGGCGTGCGCGCTCACGTAATACGATGGGGCCCAAATGAGTGACACCAACCCGAACGATGCCGGCACCGCACACAGCGCCATGATCATCGACGGCAAGGCCAAAGCCGAAACCGTCCGCGCTGAGATCGCGAAGCGCGTTGGCGCCCTCAAGTCCCAATATGGGCTCACGCCGGGCCTGGCCGTGGTCCTCGTCGGCGAGGATCCCGCAAGCCAAGTTTACGTGCGCAACAAGGGCAAGCAGACCGTCGCTTGCGGCATGGCATCGTTCGAGCACCGTCTTCCGGCCAACACACGCGACGATGATCTGCTTGGATTAATCGGCGAACTCAACCGCGCCGACGAGGTGCACGGCATCCTCGTGCAACTCCCCTTGCCAAGCCACATCGACCCAGCGCGGGTCATCGCGGCCATCGATCCCGACAAGGACGTCGATGGCTTTCACCCGGTCAATGCCGGCCGCCTGATGATCGGTGAGCCTGGCTTTGTCCCGTGCACACCGCAAGGTTGCATGATGCTGGTGGATGACACCGCGCGGAGCCTTGGCCTTGATTTGACCGGCGCCGAAGCGCTTGTCATTGGCCGCTCGACGATTGTCGGCAAACCCATGGCGCAGTTGCTCTTGCAGGCCGATTGCACCGTCACGATCGCACATTCGAAGACGCGAGATTTGCGGGCCACAGCGCGTCGCGCAGATGTCCTGGTTGCCGCGGTCGGGCGTGCGGAGATGGTCCGTGGCGACTGGATCAAACCCGGCGCGATCGTGATCGACGTGGGCATAAACCGAAAGCCGGCCGATGACGGCAAAACCCGCCTCATCGGCGATGTCGCCTTTAACGAAGCCGCAGCGGTCGCCGGCGCCTTGACGCCGGTTCCCGGAGGCGTTGGCCCCATGACAATTGCCTGCCTGCTTCAGAACACGCTGATGGCCGCAGAGCGCACCCGACCGGACTTGCCGCCTGCATCGTAAGGCTCACAACGACCGGCATGC
>CAZOGY010000018.1:1416-37890 GCA_964579305.1 uncultured Hyphomicrobiaceae bacterium | reverse complement strand
TCGATGACGACGATGTGGCGGTAGGCGCGGCAGCGGCGGCCTTCGTATTCATAGGCCGGCTCGGCGTAAACTTCGCCGTAGTGGCCGCTGCGTTCGCTGCGCCAGGTGATCGGCTCGCCAACCTCGTCACGCTCAAGCGCGGCCAGCTCCGCGCGCTGCGCCATCAAGCGGTCGTGCTCGTCCAGGCGCCGGCCAATCGAGTGGCCGACGATACCACCAATGAACATGCCAGCTGCCGTGGCTAGGATGCGGCCCGAGCCCTTGCCGAACTGGTTGCCGATCACGCCGCCGGTGATGACGCCGATCGCGGTGCCAGTTTCGGCGTTGGTGGCGCAGCCAGCGACGGTCAAGCTCAGAGCAAGTGCTGCGACAACGGCTTTGGTTTTCGTTCTTGGTTGGCACATGGCGCGGTCGTCCTGCGATTGCGTTTGGGCTCGCGTGCCAAGGGATTCGGGCTGAACTGCGACGGCAGCGACGCGGACGGATGCGGCTTACAAGTGCGTCGCCGATCGGCAACGCATCGCCAGGACTTAGAGCCGCCCAAGCAATTCCGACTTTTTCGTCTCGAACTCTGCATCGGTCAGCACGCCTTTGGCATGCAGGTCGGCTAGCTTTTCAATCAGAGCAAAGATTTCATCCGTGTTGGGTGCCGGGCCAGCGGCCGGGCCCGCGGATTGCACAGGGGACGGGCCAGGCGTGGGCTCGTTTGCGAAACTTGGCTCGATGTCCTGTGGCGACGGGCTTGAGATGGGCGAGATCACCGGCAGATCCGCGACGCGGACGGTGCCGAACTGGCTGGTGAACGTGATCGACTGGTCGCCGCTTTGCTGCTGGCCGAAGCCGCCGATCTGGTGGTTGCCGGTGTCGTAGACCGTGACCTGGCCGTTGACGTCGATCGCGAGGCGTTGCGCGTTGGGGAAATAGGCGTAGCGGAGATTGTTCTGCGCGCCGGTCGAGCCAGGCTGGCCAAGGTCGGCCGGCCACCAATTGGCAGACGGGTCTGGTACGAACAGGCTGGAATTGCCGCCGAAGCCGCCGCCTGCCCAACCGCTGCCTTGGGATTGGTAGGAGCCGCCGCCACCTTGCGATTGCGACTGGCTTTGTGCGGGTGCGGCGAACGCCGTCTGGCTTTGGACGAGCTGGCCCAGATCTTGGCACAGGGCTGCAACGCGGCCGGCGAGCGCGTTGTTGAACATGTCGCCGATCATGACCATGCCGCCGGAGGACCATTGGCCCATGCCGCCGAATTCGGGGTGGGAGAATTGCGCTTGCATGCCACCACCGGCGACCACGGCACGCAGCATTGTCGTGGTGGCGTCGATCGAAAACCCGTGGCGGTTTGCGATATCGGTAACGGCAATGCGGCCGCTTTCGCTCAATTGCTGCATGCCCGTGCGCCCCGCGCTGTTTGAATGGTCGTGTGGGTGTGGGCACACCCTAACATCGGCGTCGTCGACTGTCGCCGATTTCGCAAAGTTTTACGCCAAGGCCGGCCAAAGCGGGCGGGCGGTTACCTTTGATTAACCAAATCGCCTCCTGGATGGTCTGCCATTCGGAGGCTTTCAGAACCCATGGCGGACCCTAACAACGCACAAGGCCAACTGCCGCTCGGCGCCGACTTGGACGCAGCGATGAATGCGTGGCTCGATCATCTCGTGTTTGAACGCGGACGGTCGGATGCGACGCGCGAAGCGTACGCGCGCGATGTGCGCCATTTCTTGACGCACTTGGCGCGTGCGATCGGTGGCCCGCCATGCCTGGCCGATCTGGCTGCGATTGACGTTGCACGGGTGCGCGCGTTTCTGGCGGCACGGCGCAAGGCAGGCGCGCAAAACCGCACGCTGGCCCGGACACTGTCAGCGCTCAAATCATTCTATCGCTGGCTGGAAACCCATCGCGGTCTTGATAACCCGGCCTTTTCCCGTGTGCGCCGGCCTAAGCGCGCGCACGCCGTTCCAAAGCCATTGAGCGTGGCGCGCGCGATGGCCGTTGCCGAAGCCGCAACAGCAGATGCGCCATGGGTGCAAGCGCGCGATACGGCCGTGTTATGCTTGCTTTACGGTTCTGGCCTGCGCATTTCAGAGGCGCTCGGGCTTAAGGTCCGCGATGCGCCGACGCAGGACCGTGACGTGCTGATCATTCGCGGCAAGGGCGACAAAGAGCGCATGGTCCCAATCCTGCCGGTGACGATCGCGGCGGTCGGCGACTATCTTGACATGTGTCCGCATGTTCTCCGGCCTGATGACGCGTTGTTTCGCGGTGTCCGAGGCGGACCGCTGTCGCCACGCATCATCCAGCTTGCCATTGCCAACCTGCGCGAGAAACTGGAGCTGCCGGAAACCGCCACGCCGCATGCGCTACGCCATTCATTTGCAACGCACTTACTTTCTGCAGGTGCAGACTTACGACAAATTCAGCAGCTTCTTGGTCATGCCTCGCTGTCGACGACGCAAATCTATACGGAAGTGGACAGGGACAGGCTGTTGGCCGTCTTTCAGGCCGCACATCCGCGCGCTTGAGGTTCAGACAGCCGCAACGGACAAGATGGGATCTTTGGTTTGCAAAACGTCTTCGTGAAAATTGCCGCAATTGGATTTGTTGCATTGCTTGCCGGCTGGCAAGCTCCCGCTGTGGCGAAATGCGGTGGCAAGGACATCATTGCCGAATTGCAGCGTGATCCCGCCGCAAAAGCAAGGCTCAAGGCGGCTGAAGCCAAAGCCATTAATGGCAATGCTGTTTTGTGGCGGATTGAAAAAGCCGGGTTGGACGACTCATATCTGCTGGGCACCATCCATACCAACGAGCGCGATACCGCATGGATTACACCGCAACTCGATAAGGCCCTTAAGTCGGTCGACCGCGTTGCCATTGAGGTGCTGGATGCAGAGGCCGGCCTCGCGAAATTGATGCTCGCGAATTTGAAGATGTTCATGTCGCCCGACGGATCACAGGGGACCCGGGCGCTGCTTGACACCGACGAATTCGAACAGCTCGTTAAAGCGGCTCAGAAGATTGATCCGGCGATGAACGCACAAGCGTTGGCCGTGATGAGACCATGGTTTGCAACATTGCTGTTTGCGCTTCCGCCGTGCGAGATCGCACTGAAGCGAAAGGGCGGGCGCGTCTTTGACACGCTGGTGAAGGACACGGCGGTTGCAAATGGCGCCAAAGCCTTCGGCCTGGAAAGCGCCGTCGAGCAAATTTCTGCGTTCGCCAATCAGCCGCTCAGCGATCAGGTCACCATGCTGCGTTCGACATTGAAGACCATCGATCGCGCCGAAGACGTTCTTTTCACGACGAAGCGTCTGTACGTGACGCGGCGGCTTGGCCTGCTGCCAACATTGTCGATTGAGATTGCGGGGCCGGATGCGCGGGCGGCGAGCGAGAGGTTTCTGGAAACCGTTCTCGACAAGCGTAATCTGAAAATGCGCGATCGCGCATTACCGCTGCTGGCGAAGGGGCGCACGATGATTGCCGTTGGCGCTGGTCATTTGGTTGGTCCGACGGGATTTGTGAAACTCTTTCGCGATGCTGGCTATACGCTGACGCCGATTGAATAAGGCTTGCGCTACTATGCCGAAAGACCTGCGCAGCCGTTTCAGGCTTGCCTCAGGTCAATGCGCGGCGGCGCAAAAAGTGCCTTCATTTGGCGACAGTCGGATACGGCCCGGATCGGTTCGTGGGCGCGCGCCGAAGCCGAACGGCAGTGCGTTGCAGTAGGGAGGAGCGGCGATGTCGCGTCATGCAATCATTTTTGGGGCCGGAAGTGGGATTAGCGCGTCGTTTGCCCGGCTATGTGCGCGCGAGGGCTACGCGCTCACGCTCGTTTCGCGCAATTCCGACAAGCTGGGTCCATTGGCGCACGAGCTTAAGGCCCGTGCAGTTTCGTGTGACGCAACAAACGCCGACGACGTCGCGCGGGTTTTCGCCGATCTCGATGACGTGCAAGGTGGCGTCGACTTGCTGCTTTATAATGCGAGTTCGCGACAGCGCGGCTCGGTGCTCGACGTGGCGCCTGAAGACGTTGCGGCCGCCGTGGGCGTGACTGCACTCGGTGGCTATAACGTCGCGCAGCAAGCGGCCAAGCGCATGGTCGCGCAAGGCGCCGGCACAATCCTGTTCACCGGCGCGTCGGCGAGCATCAAGGGTTATCCAAAGTCGGCACCATTCGCGATGGGCAAGTTTGCTTTGCGGGGCCTTGCCCAATCCATGGCGCGCGAATTGGCGCCACTCGGCGTACACGTGGCGCATTTCGTGATTGACGGCGGTGTCCGGAGCGAAGAGCGCGGCCGGGTCGAAGGACCGGGCGATCCGGATGGCAAATGGCTCGATCCAGATGCGATCGCGCAGACCTACATGCACATCGCCAAGCAGCCGAAGAGTGCCTGGAGCTGGGAAGTTGAACTGCGACCGTGGGTGGAGACTTTTTAGTTCTCAAGACCGCTTGGGCCGAAGACCACCAATGAACTGCAAGGGCGACGCGCTATCGTGTCGGTGCCGCCCGCTTGGGCCGATGCAGCCGAGAGATGAGCCAAGGGCGCAAACTCCAACCTGGATTGCCGTCAGAGCCTTTGGCCAAGGGCCTTCGCGCGCAGTTGCTTCAAAACAGCATCTTTGTTTGGCAGAAACGGATTGACGGCAATGGCCTTTTCGTAGGCTTCGAGCGCCGACTTCCACCGTCCTGATCCGGCAAGAATTTGCGAAAGCCCGGATAATGCACCAAAGTGCCGTGGCTCTAACTCAAGCGTCTTTTGAATGTCGCTGACCGACGCTTCAAATCGGCCCACCATAAAATTCAGCGTCGCACGGCGGTTCCAACCCTCGGCGTAATCTGGCGCCAGTTCCACCACGCGGTTCAGGGCGCCAAAAGCTTCTTCCACCCCGCCTTCGCGCAGCGCAAGCCGCGCTTGGTTCATCAGCGCGTCAACATTACGATTGCCGGAGCGTTGCCAGGTTCGCCAGATAAGTCGCGTCAGGTTTTGACCTGCTCGCGCGTCCGGGGCGGACTTTAGCTTGGCGAACAATCCGTCCAACACAACCTGTTTTTGCTTGGCATAGGCAGGGCTTACGACGCTTTTGGTGTCCGGCTCGGTGGCCTCGGCCGCGTTGGCAACCGGGAGGTTATGCGTCACCGAAATGGCGCAAGCGAGTATGGCGATCAAGCAGAACTGCAGACGCTTATCTCGTCGTTGACCGGACATGAACGCTTCCCTCGCTATTGCTGCAAACGCGAACCCATAGGCGTGTCAGCTGACGGCACGGGCAACCCATGTGCCTGCGGTTGCGGACACGGCGGTCAGGATGGTGCCCCAAGCCATGTCGACGATCGAGATCAAAACCGGCCAGCCGCGGATGGTTGCCAAATTTGTCATGTCGTAGGTCGCGTAACAAAAGAAGCCAAACAGCGCGCCGTACAAGGTCGCATCCAGGATATTGCCCGAGCGCAGTGCGGGAACGACCGCGAAAATCACGATGCCGATACAGTAAACAGCATAGAAGCCTGCGGCGGCAGGGAAATTGATCGGGTTGGCAAGCAAGTCGCCGAGCTGGGATTTGTAGAAACCGATGGCAACGAGACCAAGCCAAACGGCATCAATCGCTAGAAAAACAACGGTCGTGGAGAAATAGGCAATCAGATAGCTGGACATTGTGTGTGCGCCTCGGTTGATGTGCGGTGTCAACGTCGGCTGGGCGGCGCTGGTTCAACGCAGCGAGCACAATTAACGAGCTTGCATCAAAGCGGGATCAGCCAACTTTTCAGTGCGGTCGACTTGGTGTTTTGTCTGGCCGGCCGTTGTCGGCACCGCGGTGGTGCGACGATGGGCCGAGTACGGGGTAGATTCCATGGGTATGCTAGACGTCGCGGTGCCACCGTCGCTGCGCGCCAATCACGTCGAGATTTCCGAAGCTCAGCTTGATGAAATGCGCGCGTCGCTTAAGGCCAACTTTCTGGCCAAACACGGGCCCGATTATCCCGAAACCGACGTTGGCCGGTACGAACTGGAGTTTCACACCCACATCGGCCTCATTGAAAACCGCGAAATCAATGTACCGTGGCTTGCCTCGGTGCGCGATCTCAAGGATTTGAAAATTCTCGAGATCGGCTGCGGCACCGGCATGTCGACGGTGACCCTTGCGGAACAAGGCGCAATCGTCACCGGTCTTGACATCGACGAGCCGGCATTGCGCGACAACGCCAAGCGGCTGGAACTCTACGGACAAACAGCAACGCTGACGACGGGCAACGCTACGCAACTGACGTCGAAGTTCGCGCGTGGCCAGTTCGACATGCTGATCTTCTGGGCGTCGCTTGAGCACATGACGCTGGATGAGCGCCTCGAAGCGATCCGCCAGGGCTATGCATTGCTTAACCCCGGCCAAGTGTTCGCCATCCTGGGCTCGCCCAACACCTTGCACTACATGGACACCCACACGTCGCAGTTGCCGTTCTACCTGTGGCTCTCCGATGATCTGGCGTCGCGGTACGCCAAATTTTCCGAACGCGTTGAATTTCGCGAGGCGATGGATGGGATCGATCTTTCCAAGCCCGACGACGCAACGCGATTTGCCCGTTGGGGTCGCGGCGTGAGCTACCACGACTTCGAATTGGCGCTCGATAAACCGGTCGGCGAAATCAATGTGATTTCATCGATGCGCGAATACCGCTCTCGGCAGACCGTCGTCCGCCGCTCCGCCTCGCTGGTACGCGAAGACGACCTATTCGCGCGGTTCCTGCGCAAGCGGAAACCGGAAGCGCATATCGGTTTTTTCGAGCCCTATCTGAACCTTGCGATCGAACGGACCTGACGCGCGATCGGGTTTGGGCGGCAGGATATTGACGGTCACGGTGTCAAGGCGGTGCGCGCGCCGGCGTCGCGCCGGACCGTCTCGCGCCAGATGATGACCATTCCGCTTGCGACGATGACTGCGGTCCCAAGCCACGTGATCGGCGTTGGGAAATCACCAAACATGAGGTAGCCGACGGCGACGGCTGCCACCAGTTCGATATAGCTGAACGGCGCAAGCGTGGAGGCATCGGCGAACTCGTAGGCGAGCACGATGCAAAGGCTGAACAGCATGCCGAGGGTGCCGAAGCTGAGGATAATCACCCAGTCCGACTGCGATGGGCTTGTCCAAACAAACGGCATTGCCGGCGCGACAAGCACGGTGACCCCAAGTCCGGTCAAAAAGTTTGTGACAAGCGGCGGGTCACTTCCGGCAAGCAGGCGCGTTGTGAGAATAAAGAGCGCAAAGCACGTCCCGGCCCCCAGCGCGTAGAGGGTGCCGACATCGACGCCAGCGAAGCCGGGCTGAATTATGATCAAAGCGCCGATGAAGCCGCTGATCACCGCGCACCATCGCCATGGCCCAACCCGCTCACCCAGGACGACAGGCGCCAGTGCCGTGACAATGCAGGGCTGAACGAAAAACACCGCGACCGCATCGGCGAGTGGGATCGTGCGTACAGCGGAAAAGAAACAGAAGGCACCACCGGCGATGAACAAGGCGCGCAACGCCTGACTGACCGGCCGGCTCGGACGCAACGCGGCCAGGCCATGGGCGACGAGCACGATTGGCAACATCAATAACGTCTGCAGACCATAACGCAGGAACACCAGTTCCAACGCCGGATAGCGGCCGGAGATGATCTTTACGAGCCCGTCGGCGACCGGCACGATCAGCGATGCTGCAATGATAAAGGCGATCCCCAGCCAGGTTCGGCTTGCCGGCGGGATCGGTCTGGCGGGCGGGTCGCTCACATATGCAACGCCCGTTTTTCAACGGCCAGGGCCGCTTCTTTGACCGCTTCAGATAAGGTGGGATGCGCATGGCACGTGCGCGCGAGATCCTCTGACGAACCGCCAAACTCCATCAGGACGGCGGCTTCGTGTATGAGATCGCCGGCGCCGGCGCCGACGATGTGCACGCCGAGGACGCGGTCGGTTTCTGCATCCGCAAGCACTTTCACGAAGCCGTCCGTCGCGCGCATCGCACGCGCGCGGCCATTGGCCGTGAAATTGAATTTGCCACTGCGGTAGGCGACGCCGGCCTCTTTGAGTTCGTCTTCGGTTTTGCCGAGCGAGGCCACCTCGGGGTAGGTGTAAACGACGCTCGGGATCACGCCGTAATTCACGTGGCCGGCTTGACCTGCGAGGATCTCGGCAATGGCTACGCCCTCATCTTCGGCCTTGTGCGCCAACATCGGACCGCGCACGCAATCGCCAATGGCAAAGACGCCGGGCACGTTGGTCTGGAAATGGTCATCGATCACGACGCGGCCGCGATCCATGTCTACCCCAAGTGCTTCGAGCCCGAGACCATCGGTATAAGGGCGGCGTCCGATGGCAACCAAGACCACGTCGGCCGGAATGGTCTGGGCTTCGCCGCCAGCGGCCGGCTCATAGGTGACCGCCACGCTATTGCCGTCGCTGTTGACACCCGTGACCTTGGCACCGAGGTGGAATTGAAAGCCCTGCTTTTCCAAGATGCGATGGAACTGGCGAGCGACTTCGCTGTCCATGCCGGGCAGGATCCGGTCGAGATACTCAACGACGGTGACTTCGGAGCCAAGACGGCGCCAGACTGAGCCCATTTCCAGGCCGATCACGCCTGCGCCGATCACGACCATGCGCTGCGGCACTTCTTTGAGGTCGATCGCGCCGGTCGATGAGATCACGCGCTGCTCGTCAATCTCAATGAATGGAAGCGACGCTACGTCCGAGCCGGTTGCAATGACGATGTTCTTGCTTTCAAGCGTTTGTTGCGACCCATCATCAGCCGTGACCGTCACTTGCCCCGCGGCCGGGATCGACCCAGCGCCGTGGTAGGCATCGATTTTGTTTTTCTTCAAAAGGAACGCGACGCCATTGACGTTGGCATCAACCGTGTCCTGCTTATGCTTCATCATGTTTGGCAGATTGAGCTGCGGGGCCACGTCGATGCCGAGCGCGCCGAAATCGTGAGCGGCCTCGTGATAGAGCTCCGATGCATGCAGCAGCGCTTTTGACGGGATGCAGCCAACGTTCAGGCACGTGCCGCCGTGGGTTGCCCGCTTTTCCACCACGGCAACTTTCATACCGAGCTGCGCTGCACGGATTGCGCAGACGTAGCCGCCGGGGCCGGTTCCGATCACCGTCAGGTCGTAAGTCGTCATGATCTTGCTCGTATGGGTTATCGCGGTGGTGGCATGGGCGCGGCTGGCCCGGATGTGTCGGCGCCACAGCCATCACACTGGCGGCCGCGATGCAACAGCGCCCTTCGACCTGTGCCGGTCCGCGTCCCGGTTGCGAGACTATTCGTCCTCATCAATCTCGGGTCATGCCGCGGCGGCGCGTTCCCGGTTGTCACGGCGGCGCGCATGCACGTGACAACCGAGAAACGCAAAAGCGACGTCGCCATCGGCCACGACGGCGGTCCTAAAGCTCAAGCAGGAAGCGCGAAGGATCTTCCAGGTTTTCCTTCACGCGCACGAGAAACGTGACGGCCTCTTTGCCATCGACAATGCGATGGTCATAGCTGAGCGCGAGGTACATCATCGGGCGCGCGGCGATGGAGCCATCCTTCATGACGACCGGTCGCTGTTCGATCCGGTGCATGCCGAGGATGCCGGACTGCGGCGCATTGAGGATTGGGGTTGAGAGCATCGATCCGTAAACGCCACCGTTCGAGATCGTGAACGTGCCGCCCTGCATGTCTTCGATGCCGAGTTTGCCGTCGCGAGCACGTCGGCCGAAGTCTGCGATCGCCATCTCGATTTCAGCAAGGCCCATACGGTCTGCTTCGCGAATGACAGGGACCACGAGGCCTTTGTCGGTGCCGACGGCAACACCGATGTGATAGTAGTTCTTGTAGATCAGGTCGTCGCCATCGATCTCCGCATTCACCGCGGGGATGTCCTTGAGCGCCTGAATGCAGGCTTTCACGAAAAAGCTCATGAAGCCGAGTTTGACGCCATGGCGCCGCTCGAACGCCTCTTTGTAATTCGAGCGCATCTCCATGATGTTGCCCATGTCGACGTCGTTGAACGTCGTGAGCATCGCGGCCGTGTTCTGGGCGTCTTTCAAGCGGCGCGCAATTGTCTGACGCAGGCGGGACATGCGCACGCGCTCTTCGCGGGCACCGTCTTGCGGTGGGGCTGGCGTCCGGGCCTGCTGGTTTGGAGCGGGGCTTGGCACGAGACCGGCGTAACCGCCTGCTGATGACGCGGCCGGCTGTGGGGCCTGGCCCGGCTGTGCGGCCACGGCGTCTTGTTTCAGCACCTGGCCACGGCGCCCGGAGCCGTTCACGTCCCCAGCATTGACGCCTTTTTCGTCGAGGATCTTACGGGCGGCGGGGCTTGGCGGCATGTCGGGGCCACCATCTTGCGATGGCTGCTGTTGCGCAGGTGCCGATGCGGCTGCGGCAGAGGCAGCTTGCGGCGCGTCTTGCCCGTCCGAGGCTGCCGCGCTGGAACCGGCCGCGGCGCCATCGCCTTCACCGATCTGGCCAATCACGGAGCCAACTTCGACGGTATCGCCCGGCTGCACATCGATCGAGACCAGCGTGCCGGACGAAGGGGCTGGCACCTCGACCGTGACCTTGTCCGTTTCAAGCTCAACGAGCGGCTCGTCGGCCGAGATCGCGTCGCCTTGCTTCTTGTACCACTGGCCGACGGTGGCCTCGGTCACGCTTTCACCCAAGGTCGGCACCTTGATCTCGATCGTCATTGCCTCGTTCGTCCCCTGTTTGCGCAAGGCGCGTAGCGATACGCACCGCGGTCATCGAAAAATCAATCCGGCCAACCCGACGACGCCGTCGGCGCACAGACACGCGATCGTTGCCGCGCGCGACGTCTCGCCGCTGCTTAGCCTTGTAGTGCGTCCATGACGAGAGCGTTCTGTTCTTCTGCGTGACGCGAGGCCTGGCCCGTTGCCGGAGAGGCAGCCGCCTTGCGGCCGGCATAGCGCGCATGGCGCTGTTGGGCACCCAGTTGTTCCAGGACCTTGCGCAGGTGCGGCTCGACGAATTGCCAGCCGCCCATGTTGGCTGGTTCTTCCTGACACCAAACGAGTTCGGCGCCCGGGAAACGTCCCAATTCTTCGACGATCGCCGACGTCGGGAAGGGATAGAGCTGTTCGACACGCAGGATATACGCGTCGTCAACGCCAGCTTTCTCACGGCCATCGACGATGTCGTAATAGACCTTGCCGCTGCACAGGATGACCTTCTTGATCTCACTGTCAGGTTTGAGCTGGATCAGATCGGTCGCATCTGGATGATGATTGCGGTCGGCGATGTCCCACAGAATGCGGTGGAAGGTGGTTTCCGGCCCCATTTCGTCCAGGCGCGAGGTGACCCGCTTGTGCCGCAAAAGCGACTTGGGCGTCATGAGCACGAGCGGCTTGCGGAACTTGCGGTGCATCTGCCGGCGCAGGATGTGGAAGTAGTTGGCCGGCGTTGTGCAGTTGGCGACCTGCCAGTTGTCCTCGGCCGACGATTGCAGGAACCGCTCAAGGCGTGCCGATGAGTGCTCCGGCCCCTGGCCCTCGTAGCCGTGGGGCAGCAGGAGGACGAGGCCGGACATCCGCAGCCATTTGCGTTCACCCGAAGCGATGAACTGATCGATGACCACCTGGGCACCGTTGGCGAAATCGCCGAACTGGGCCTCCCACATGACAAGCGCCATCGGCTCGGCCAGTGAATAGCCGTACTCGAACCCGAGCACGGCCTCTTCGGAGAGCATGGAGTTGATGACTTCGAAGTCGGGTTGGTCGGGCGCGACGTGGCTGAGGGGTATAAAGCGCTGCTCAGATTCTTGATCGATCAGCACGGAGTGGCGCTGGGAAAAGGTGCCGCGTTCGACATCCTGGCCCGACAAGCGGACCGGGTATTTCTCACGCAGGAGTGTTCCAAAGGCCAAGTGCTCGGCCATGGCCCAATCGATGCCCTCGCCTGATTCCACCATTTCGCGGCGGCGGTCGAGCAGGCGGCGAACCGTGCGGTGGGCGTTGAAATCGTCGGGGACCGCAGTGATGCGGCGGCCAACATCGCGCAAGACATCGAGGTCGACGCCGGTCTTGCCGCGGCGCGCTTCGTCTTCGGCGAAACCAATCGTGGACCAGCGCCCGTCGAGCCAATCCGCCTTGTTGGGCTTGTAGTTATCCGCCGCGTCGAGTTCGGAATCCAGATGTGCGCGGAAATCGGTCCGCATCTGTTCGGCTTCGGCTTCCGATACCACGCCTTCCTGGGCGAGCTGGCGCGCGTAAACCGTCGTGACCGTCTCGTGAGCCTTGATCGCCTTGTACATCAGCGGCTGCGTGAATGCTGGCTCATCGGACTCGTTGTGGCCGTGGCGGCGGTAACAGAACATGTCGATGACGACGGGCTTGCCGAACTTCTGTCGGAACTCCGTCGCGATCTTGGCAACGTGGACGACGGCCTCTGGATCATCGCCATTCACGTGAAAGATCGGCGCCTCAATCATCTTGGCGACGTCGGTGCAGTACGGTGACGAACGCGAGAAGCGTGGGTTGGTCGTAAAGCCGATCTGGTTATTGATCACGAAGTGGATGGAGCCGCCGGTGCGGTGGCCCTTGAGGCCGTAAAGGCCGAAGCACTCCGCAACGACGCCTTGGCCAGCGAAGGCTGCGTCGCCATGAATGAGCAGTGGTAACACCTGATGGCGTTCGGTGTCGCCGTGCTGATCCTGTTTGGCGCGCACTTTGCCAAGCACGACGGGGTCGACGATTTCGAGATGCGAAGGGTTCGCGGTGAGTGAAAGGTGGACGTTGTTACCGTCGAACGCGCGGTCCGAGGAGGCGCCGAGGTGATACTTGACGTCGCCTGAGCCTTCGACGTCATCCGGCTTGAACGAGCCGCCCTTGAACTCATTGAAGATTGCGCGGTGCGGCTTGCCCATCACGTTGGCCAGCACGTTCAGCCGTCCACGGTGGGCCATGCCAAGCACGATCTCGCGCACGCCAAGTTGGCCGCCGCGCTTGATGATCTGTTCCAGCGCGGGGATCATGGCCTCGCCGCCTTCCAGACCGAAGCGTTTCGTGCCGGTGTATTTGACGTCTGAAAACTTTTCGAAGGTTTCAGCCTCGATCAACTTGTTGAGGATTGCACGCTTACCCTCGAGCGTGAATGTGATGTCCTTCTCTTCGCCTTCGATGCGCTGCTGGATCCACGCTTTCTGCGCGGGCGTGGAGATATGCAGGAATTCCACGCCGATCTTGCGGCAGTAAGTGCGTTGCAGGATCGTCAGAATCTGGCGGACCGTGGCGGTTTCCAGCCCAAGCACGAAGTCGATGAAGATCGGGCGATCCAGATCGCTTTCGGTGAAGCCATACGTCTCCGGCCGCAGCTCATTATGGAGCACCCGCTCCGACAGGCCCAATGGGTCGAGATCGGCGACCAGATGGCCCATCGCTCGGTAAGAGCGGATCAGCATCAGTGCGCGGATCGAATCCTGGGTGGCGCGCAACGAGGCCGCCATCGACAGGTCAGCACCGTGCTGATGGGCGCGCTGCTGCAGCCGGTTCGAAATGTGCCGTTCAAGGCCCGCGTAATCGCCGGTGAGCGCGGAGACGAGGTCGTCATCTTCGAAATTCTGCAGGCTATTGAGGTCGCGTCCCCATGAGGGCCCCTCGGCGCTTGAAACAGCACCGCCTGACTGCTCGCTTAAATTCTGGAAGAAAAGTCGCCACTCGTCGCTGACCGAACCGGGATTGCGCTCATATAGCGCTTTCATTTCCTCGATATAGGCGGCGTTTGTGCCGTGCAGGAACGAGGATTGCGCAAAGGCGGTGTTCAACGCTTGTCGGGACATCGGACGGGGTCTCTGTTTTGGTCGACGCAAAGGCTTCGCCGAACCTAACGCGGCGGGATGACATCGCTGCGAGTTCGCTGCGAACCACAGACGGGTTCTCGGATAACCAACAGCGTGACGACATATGATACACGCGCGGTGGAGTTAAACCCTTCGATAGTGCATGCGAAGTGCACAGCCCAGACAAGATCGTACGCAGTTGCTTAGAATTGACTGCAAGACATCTTTTGGGGTGGCCGCTGACCCCGCCGTCGGTTGGCTTACCTGAGGCCACGTCCACGCATGAGCCGAGGGACGTCGCCCGACAGCCCCGATGCCTCGGAAACCAATGCGCGTTTCAACGCTGGGAGGCGATCGGCCAGACCCAGCCCGACATCGCGAATGGCGCGCGCCAATTGGTTTTGCGTCGAAAACAGTGTGTTGAGACCATCGAAAACTGCTGACGACGCCACGCCATCGAACCGCCGCCAACGCTGGTAACGGCCAAGCACCTCCAGATGCCCAGGGTCGAGCCCGAGCTTTGCGCCATCGCAAATGCATTCGGTCAGAGCCGCGACGTCGCGAAACGCAAGGTTGAGCCCTTGGCCGGCGATTGGATGCACGCTGCGAGCGGCATCGCCGATCAGTGCGACCCGATTGGCCACCAGCGCATGACTGACACGCGTGATCAAAGGTGCCCGCGTGCGTTCACTTGCCAAAGAAATGGATCCAAGACGACCGCCCACACGCCCGCGCAGTTGTTCGAGAAACGCTGGTTCAGATAGCGCCATGAGCCGATCGATTTCGTCGTTGCGGTCGGACCAGGTCACACAGGTGCGGTTGCCTGGCATCGGCAGCAGCGCGAATGGCCCGCCCGGGAAGAAATGCTGTGTTGCCGTGGCCTCGTGCGGGCGATCGTGCGCGATGACAACCCGCATCGCCGATTGGCCATGGTCGCGCGTGAACGTTCGCAGACCAGCAGCTTGGCGGATTCTGGAGCGGCCACCGTCCGCGGCAATCACCAAAGCCGCGTTTAAGCTTGACGATTTAGACGCGTGTTCCAATTGCAGCGTGACGCCAGCGGTATCTGCATGCAGCGCCGTGACCCCAGCGCCGATCTGCACGACATCGGTTGTGGCCAAGAGATCGGCTGCGACCTTGAGCATGGCGCGATTGGCCACGATCGCTGCACCAGGTTGCCATCCGCTGTCATCGCCGTTGGCTTGCACCTGGTTTTGGTAGGTCATGCGGACCCGGCGGACGCGGTCTGCCGGTGCGCTGTCCGTTAGGGCGATGCGCGCGATCGGTTGGATCTCGGCGCTGAGATGTTGCCAGATGCCAATCGCCGCGAGGAGGTTCTGGGAGCCACGCGATACAGAACTTGCGTCGGGATGAACAGCATTGCGCCCGGCCCCATCGTCCTGTGGCGGGCGGCCAAATCCCGGATCAATCATCACAATGCGCGGCGCCGGCCGCCATTCTTGCGCAAGCGCAAGCGCCATGACGCGACCGGCGAGACCCGCGCCGACAATCGCTACGTCGAACCTTTCCGGTTGCCTATCTGTGGCCAGACCGGCGTCCTCGTCATGGTGTTGCGGCAATCATGCCTCCGCATCTTGGGCCGCGCCTGGCTGTCGCGCGATCGGCGGATGTTGACAGCGGCGAGCCGAAGCCGTTGCCTCGCACGGCTCAGTCCTATCACGGAAGCCCTCAAATGTCGCAGACGTCCGAGCAAGACCGCGCACTCAAGACACTTCTGACGCTGCTCGATCTTGAGCGCGTCGAGGTCAATATGTTTCGTGGCGTGTCACAAAGTGAGGGCTGGCAGCGGGTCTACGGCGGCCAGGTGCTCGGCCAAGCGCTGGTTGCAGCTGGACAGACCGTGGACGCCGATCGGCCAGCACATTCGCTCCATGCCTACTTTCTGCTCGGCGGAGATCCGGCCCACCCAATCCTTTATGATGTCGATCGCATTCGAGATGGCGGAAGCTTTACGACACGGCGGGTCACCGCGATCCAGCACGGCCGCGCGATCTTTGCGATGAGCGTGTCGTTTCATAAGCCTGAGGAGGGCTTTGCCCACCAGTCCGGCATGCCCAACGTGCCGGCGCCGGAAGAACTTGCCAGCGATACGGATCTCATCGCGCGCTTTGGTGACAGCCTGCCAGACGCCGTGCGGTCCTATCTACAGCGCGTGCGGCCGATCGAAATGCGGCCAGTCGACCCTTCCCGCTACGTGGACCGGAAGGTGCGGCCGGCTGAACAGGCCGTTTGGCTGAGGGCGGCCGGCCCGCTGCCCGACGACCCGCGGCTGCACCAATGTGTTCTGGCTTATGCGTGCGATTTCACGTTGCTGGACACCGCCTTGATCGCCCACGGCAAGCTGTTGTTTGACACTGACATCCAGCTTGCCAGCCTCGATCACGCAATGTGGTTCCACGCGCCGTTTCGGGCCGACGACTGGCTTTTGTACGTGCAGGACAGCCCTTGGGCGGGGGCTGGACGCGGCCTGTGCCGTGGCAGCGTGTTTACCCGCGACGGGCGGCTTGTCGCTTCGGCGGCTCAGGAGGGTCTGATGCGAAAACGGGCGACCGATTACGTTGTGCGCTAACAATCGCACGAAAACCAATCAACAAGCAGAATTTGGCTATTTTTTAGGCAGTCGCAAACCGGCTAAAGTGCATGCATTCTAGGCAAACGCTCTATTTCCTCATCTAAATCAATGACTTTATGCATTGGCGCAAACTTGGCACGACCCTTGATTTGTTAACACGTGACCAAAGGATGACCACCAGCGGACATCCTGGTTGAGCGGCGCGATCCGCGTTCGCATGCGTGTTGGGAAACTGGAGGGGTGCTCGCATGAAGTTGATCACGGCGATCATCAAGCCCTTCAAGCTGGAGGAGGTCAGGCAGAGCCTGACTGAACTCGGCATCGAAGGCATGACCGTTACAGAGGTCAAAGGCTATGGCCGGCAAAAGGGCCACACCGAAATCTACCGCGGCGCCGAATACGCCGTGAACTTCCTGCCGAAGCTTAAGATCGAAGTCGTCGTTGACGAAGCCGACGTCGATAAGACGCTGGAATCGATCGAGAATATGGCCAAAACCGGTCAGATCGGCGACGGGAAAATTTTTGTTTCACCGATCGAGAAAACCGTCCGCATCCGGACCGGCGAGACCGATACAGCAGCACTCTGATCAGGAGAGAACACGTGAACCTTTCGAATTCCGTGAAAGCATTCTGCTTGACGGCGGTGACTGCGACGATGGTGCTCGCCGCACCGGCTGTTGCGCAGGAAGCGGCCGCAGCGCCGAACCAGTATGAGTATGCACTGAACACGCTGCTGTTCTTGATTGGCGGCTTCTTGGTGATGTGGATGGCGGCGGGCTTTGCCATGCTCGAAGCCGGTATGGTACGCACCAAGAACGTCGCTATGCAGTGCACGAAAAACATCGCGCTCTACTCGATCGCCGGCATCATGTTCTGGCTGGTCGGTTACAACCTCGTTTATCCCGGCGATGCCTGGCTGATTGAGAACTACATTGGCAATCCGGTCCCAGTGACGCACGCAGCAAATCTGGCTCAGGATACCGCCAATACATACTCGACCAGCTCGGACTGGTTCTTCCAGATGGTGTTCTGTGCGACGGCGGCCTCGATTGTCTCGGGTACGGTTGCTGAGCGCATCAAACTCTGGCCGTTCCTGATTTTCGTCGCGGTTCTCACCGGCGCGATCTATCCGATCGTGACCTCGTGGGAGTGGGGCGAAGGCTGGCTCGACGACATGGGCTTTTCTGACTTTGCCGGCTCGACGCTGGTTCACTCGACCGGTGGCTGGGCCGCGCTTGTGGGCGCCATCGTGCTGGGTCCACGTCTTGGCAAATATGTCGATGGCCGCACGGTCCCGATGCCAGGCTCGAACATGGCGCTTGCCACGCTTGGCACGTTCATCCTGTGGCTCGGCTGGTTCGGCTTTAACGGCGGTTCGCAGCTTGCGTTCGGCACGATCGAAGACGCGGCGTCGGCTTCGCAGGTCTTCGTCAACACCAACATGGCCGCGTGCGGTGGTGTTGTCGCAGCGATCATTCTGAACCAGATCTTTTACGGCAAGGTCGACCTGACAATGGCACTGAACGGCGCGCTCGCCGGGCTCGTTGCCATTACCGCAGAACCGCTGACGCCGGCGATTTGGCAGGCTGTGATCATCGGCGCCGTCGGTGGTGTCATCGTGGTCTTTACGGTGCCGCTGCTCGACAAGCTGAAGATCGACGATGTGGTCGGCGCCATCCCGGTCCACCTGTTCGCCGGCATCTGGGGCACGTTGATCGTCTCGTGGACCAACACCGAAGTGCCGATCATGGCGCAAGTGACCGGCGTGGTGGCCATCGGCATCTTCGCATCGGCCGTCAGCCTCGTCGTCTGGCTCTTGCTTGCTGCAACGATCGGTATTCGGGCCTCCGAGGAAGACGAGATGGAGGGCCTCGACAAAGCCGAGATCGGCCTCGAAGCCTACCCAGAGTTCGGCGCAGGCAGCCAGCGCATGTAGCGCGCGACAATGACGCTCGCCGAGGCCGACGGCCTTGGCGGACGGCTCACTCCTGGGACTGACGATTCCTCACTCTGACGCTTTCCTCCCCAAGGGACTGAACGTTTCTCAAGGTACGTTCAGCAACTGGCCCGGTCCTCGCGACCGGGCTTTTTTCGTTTTGGGCGGACTCAGGCGGCGTCAGTGATGCTTGTTTCAAGTGAGTTTATGCGTTTATAGCGGGACTGAGCTATAAACGCATAAAGTTGCTTGATATGGACCCAACGCTCAATCCGTATGCGCCAGGCGCCGGGACACCTCCGCCAGAACTGGCCGGGCGAGCGGACGTGTTGCGCGCGGCTGAAGTGGCACTGGCGCGAGTCGCACAGAGTCGGCCCGTCCAGAGTCTTGTGCTCGTGGGCTTGAGCGGTGTCGGCAAAACCGTTCTTTTGAACCGGATCGATCAACTCGCGACAGACCAGGGCTTCATCTCGATTTTTCTGGAGGCGCATGAAGGCAAGCCGCTTCCCGAATTGATGGTGCCAAGCCTGCGCCGTGCAATCTACCAGATAAGCCGGGCCGAGCGTGCCCAGGTTCTCGCCAATCGCGCACTCCGCGTCCTGCGCGGTTTCATCTCCGCATTCAAAATCACAATCGATGGTGTTGAATTCGGGGTCGATCCAGAGATCGGCGTTGCGGACAGTGGCGACCTTGAGGCCGATCTGCCCGAACTTCTCCAGGCTGTCGCACAGGCAGGAGACGCTGCGCAGACGCCGATCCTGATCCTGATCGACGAGTTGCAGTACCTCAACACGAGCGAGTTCAGCGCGTTAATCATGGGGGTCCACCGGATCAATCAGAAAGGCCTGCCCCTGATCGTCACCGCCGCCGGCCTGCCTCAAATTCTTGGCCTGGCGGGAAACGCCAAGTCGTATGCAGAACGGCTGTTCCGGTTCCCGACCGTTGGTCCGCTGGAAACCGATGATGCCATTCTCGCGATCCAGGGGCCGGCAGAGAAGGAAGGCGTGACGTTTGACGATACCGCCATCGCCCATATTCTGGAGCAGACCCAGCGTTATCCGTACTTTCTGCAACAGTGGGCATATGAAGCCTGGAACGAAGCGGAGACGGCAGTGATCGACGATGCCGTCATGAAGCGGGCAACCGCCGCGGCAATCGGAGAACTGGATCAAAGCTTTTTCCGCGTACGTTTTGACCGCTGCACGCCATCTGAGAAACGATACATGCGCGCGCTCGCCGAACTTGGTGCAGGTAAACAGCGCTCTGGTGATGTCGCAGATGTTCTAGGGGTGAAGTCGACCAGCGTTGCACCGACGCGCAGCTCTCTTATCCGCAAGGGCATGATCTATTCGCCAGCTCATGGCGTGACGGAATTCACCGTGCCGCTTTTCGATCAATACATGCGAAGGGCCATGCCAGATGGCGCAAGATAGTTCTGCCGAAACTTCCAGAACAGCGAACGCAACAGCGCAAAATCCGGCGCTGCCGGTTTCGGGGTTGCTGCTGCTGGCTGGGCTCACCTTGGTGTGGGGCGCGAACTGGCCGGTCATGAAGATCGCGCTGGCTGAGATGACGGTTTGGTGGTTCCGCGCGGTCTGTCTCATCGCGGGCGGGATCGGCCTACTTGGGCTGGCCGCGATCGGCGGACAGAAGCTGACAATCGCGCGGCATCAGGTCGGCGCTTTGGTTCTGACGGCGCTGTTTGCCGTGCTCGGCTGGCATATGCTTTCTGGTTTTGGCGTCGCGCTGATGCCGGCTGGCAGGGCCGTTATCATTGCGTTCACGATGCCGGTTTGGGCTGCCTTCGCAAGCGCTTGGCTGCTTGGTGAGCGGATCACGGCGTACAAAATCGCGGGATCGCTGTTGGGCCTGACCGGCCTTGCGGTGCTGATCGGGCCTGACCTGGTGGTTCTGGAACAAGCACCGCTCGGCGCGCTGTTCATGCTGGGCTCGGCGATGTCGTGGGGTCTTGGAACGGCGCTGTTCAAACGGTTTGCTTGGACGGCACCCGTGATTACCGTGATGGGTTGGCAGCTTCTGATCTCCGCAGCGCCGGTCACGGCAATTGCGATCGCCGATGCGCCCCCGCCGGACGTGTTTGCACTCTCAGAGCCGGTATTGTGGGCGATGGTCTATGTGTTGCTGTTGCCAATGACGTTTGGCCAGTGGGCCTATTTCCGCATCGTGACGATGTTTCCCGCCTCAATTGCCGCACTTGGAACGCTCGCGATCCCGATCGTCGGTGTCTACTCAAGTGCCGTCATGCTCAAAGAGCCGGTTGGCGCGCGCGAAGTTCTTGCGCTTGGCTTGATCTGCGCGGCGCTGGCCGTGATCCTGCTGCTTCCATCAATTTTGCAAAGGCGCGCGCGCGGATGACACAATTGCAGAGCGGAGCCGGGCCGGTCGGCTTTATCGGACTTGGCGGCATGGGCCGGGGTCTCGTGAAAAACCTCGCGCTGAAGGGTGTCGAGGTGCTGGCTTTGGACCGCCGGGCCGAGGCCGTTGACGACGTCTTGCAGTTTGGTGCGAAACGGGCGGAGGATCTGCGCGAGATCCGCCGGACGTGCCCGGTCATCATGGCCTGCATCAATACGGCGGAAGACACCGAAGCCCTGGTTTTGGGCGACGGCGGCCTCGTCCATCTTGATGGCCCGGCCGATCTCATTTTCGTCGACCACACGACGTCCAATCCAGGCGCGGTCGCGCGGCTTGATGCCGGCCTGCGCGGCCACGGCTTTTCCTATGCCGAAGCGCCGATGACGCGGACGCCGAAACATGCCGATGCCGGACAGGTCAACGTGCTTTACGGCGGCAGCGCGGAACTATTGGCGCAGTTACGCCCGCTGTTTGATTGCTATGCGGAAAACGTGTTCCACATCGGCCCGACGGGACACGCTATCAGGCTGAAACTCATCCATAATTATATCGCGTTCGCCAATGTGCTGGCCTGGTGCGAAGGGTTTGCTTTGGCCGCGAAGGACGGCCTGGACCTCGATCGCGCCATTGAAATTATTTCCGCGGCAGGGGGGCGATCAGGCATGCTTGATCTCTACGGCGAGGCGACGCTTGCGCGAGACTTCACGCCGTGGATGTCGCTCGACAACGCGGCCAAGGACGTGCGCTATTACGCCAATTGGTTGGAAAGCGCCGGATTACCGGGGTTCCACGCGGAAGCCGTCAACCAGACCTATCATCTGGCGGCGCTTGAAGGGTTTGGGGACCAGTCGTGTACGGCCGTGATCAAGGTCTATGAGCGGTTGACGGGCGTTGAAGCGCACAGTGAAAGCGCATTAGCGCAGAGCGATCCGGATGGCTCTCAAACGTAAGACCTGCGGTACGGCGCCAACGCAACGCCGTGCGGCGGCGAGGCGCTCATCCAGCGGCCAGGTGCTCATCCAGCGGAGAGGCGCTCATCAGGCGGATAGGCCAGCATGAGCTGTGGCCACTTGGCGCCGTCGTGGACGCTTTTCGAGACCAAGGCTCCAACGAACACTGTTGTTTTTGCACACGGCCGATTAAAGCTCTGGCGGCGGCGTTCCGGCCGACCTGAATGTCGCGGATGTATTGCGTTGCGAGGATCTCGCCCATGAGACTGGTTTCCCACACGCTTGTGTCCATCGTGTTCAGCGTGATGGCCGCCTCGTTTTTCGCAACGACAGCGGTTCTGGCCTGGGAATTCTGGGCGGATAATCGTTGGGTCGACTTGATGGCCATGGATAGCCATCTGTTCGTCTTCTTCCCAACCTTCGGCATTATCTCGCTGCTCGCATTCTATTATCCGGTTGTCATTTTCCTCGATCACTACCTCAAGCACGTGCCCGCTGGTTTCTTGCGGATCGCGCTCGGCCTTACGGCATTTGTGCTGATCTCGTGGTGGTTTTCCAATCTGATCCTATCCAACGAGAACCGGCCCGTCTGGGATGTTTCGCCCAGCGCATTGGCCAGCGATCGTGGGTTCCCTGAGGGTTGCGCGGATGATGGCATTGGCGCGACGTGCTCGCGTGTCCCGGTGTTGATCGCCGTCAGCTCGCTGCGCAAACTCAGCCAGACGCGGATCACGGTCGATGAATTTGAGCGCACATGTGCGCCCGACCCGCTTGTCCAGCCGGCCCAAACGCAGCGGCCCGACCGATATTGCGTGGCAAGCACGCCGTTTCCGCCGCACCTCGATTACGATATTTTCGGACGGCTGGTGGCCGATCCACAGGTTGCGGTGCGGTCTCAGCGCAGCGAAGTCCGTCGGGTCGACGATGAGACCTGCTGTGCCGCGCAAGCCGGTCAAGTCTTGAAAATCAACAGTTTATATGGCGAGAGCGCAGATAACCATTCGCTGACCGGCCAGGTTCATGCCCGGTTGCTGCCCATCAAAGTGTTCTTTTTGCTGCTGCTTCTTGGGATCAGCGGTGCCTTGATCGTGCGCATCAAAGGCATCACGCAATTCTACGATGCCTACACCATCCGGCGGGTGGAGATCGGTCTGATTGTCGGGACGATCGCCGCCCTATTCTTCCCGTTGATGTCGCAGGCCTTTTTGCGCGGCCTCAACGTCCTGTTCGGATCAACCGGCCAGGGCTATTTCTCAACGATGGTCCCGATCCTCAGCGGCTTCTTTATTCTCTGGACGCTGGTGATGGTCGCCGTGTTCATCTTCGGCCGTGAGCAGCGGCCCGGGCAGTGGGAGTTCATCAAACTGGGCGGCACTGCGATTTCCGGCGGCCTGACGCTGTTCAACTACCAGACAATCGTTTCCTGGCTGGTATTTATCATGGGCGCGGGCGCTCACTGGCTGCTGTTGAGCGGGACCGGTCTTGCCGCATTGGTCGCGGCGATTGTCGTTGCGCGGGTCTTGGCCGTCGATCCTGAGCCCGATCCGCCAACACAAGCTTGATGCGTTCACGTCCGCGCCGGCCCCCCGGGTGCAAGGCGTTGATCACGGCCCCGCGACGCAGGTCAAACAAGATCAGCTGCGCCCACGCATTTCGCGCTGACGCATGGGCATGGAATCGATCAGCCGAAAGATCCGACCCACCGATACCGGTCCGCGGCTTGAGAGTTTGGCGCCGGTGTCCTTGCCGACCAGAATGGCACGGAATTGATCGCGCGGGACGCCATAACGCCGGCGCAACGCAGCCGCGCCCATGCCAGGGCCACGTCCGAATTGTGCGCGCACGCGATTGCCGATCACGTAAATCACGACCATGTCGCGATCGCGCAGTCCCGCGCTGTTGCCTGACAGGATTGCGCGCTGGCGCGCAAGCTGGGCGCTTTGGGCACTCGGCGCAAAGACCAGAAGCGGGCGGTTCTTCCAGCGATACACAGACATCGCCTCCGCCGCAGTTTGTGCGCCCACTGTGACCCCGGCGCAGATCAAAGCGCCAGTCACCAACCGTGCTGTGCTGAACCGGCCCATGACCCGCAGAACGCGGCCAGCATGTCCCAAAACCATCGCGATGCTCCTTGTTCCGTCAAAAGGGCATGGCTTGCGAGGCGGGGCGAAAACATTGCGCCAACGGTCCCAACATGCCCGTACTCATGTCGCTCATTCGTCAACGGTCAGTACGGTCGGTTTGTTCAGTTGGCTTGGGTGAGCGCGATCTCGATAAACCTGCCGCGAACCAGCAACCGGTTTCGAGTTGCTGATTCACGTGAAACATACCGCTTGACCCAGGCGCGTTGATTCGCCCGATGGGGTAGCAGTGCAGACGCCACAGCCGGTGCGTCAGGCTTCTTCCACGCCGAGTGCGATGCGAAAGCGCCGCGCGATCGCAACACCGTCTTTCACGGGCAGGCGCCAGGGGTCTTCGCTCAGCGCGATTTTTGCGACCGCGAAGGTGGGGCCCGGCCGCTTGAACAGATGCGCTGCCAGATCTGCGGTTTGTGCCTGATCCGTCACGAACATGGTGTGGGCGATGCCGAAACCCTCAGCAACCTTGCACAAGTCCGTGCGGCTGCCGGTCAGCCCGTCTTGGCGGCCAGTTTCGCCGAAGTGCTCATTGTCGAGCACCAGGATCGACAGGTTGGCTGGCGCTTGATCAGCAACGACGCCGAGCGAGCCGATGCCCATCATCATCTCACCGTCACCGGTCAGCGCAACCACGCGGCGGGTCGGCTGGGCCAGTGCAAGCCCGAGCGCGGTTGGCACCGCAAGCCCCATGCCGCCCCATGAATACAGGTATTCCGGGCTATCACCGGCGGCGAAGCAATCCCAGGTGGGCGAGCCCAGGCCTGGTACGATCAATGCCCCGTCACGTTGGCTGAGAAGGTCAGCAACAAGAGCGCGGCGCTGGAGTTTGTTGGACTGCGTTGTCATGTCAGCACCCTTACCCTCAATCCTGACCGAAGCCTTTGGCGCCGATGACGCGCTGTGAAATCAACACGGCCGTCGAGAAACCGCCGTGCAGTGCCAGATCGCATGCACCAACAAACGTATCGCTGACTTGGCTTGCGTCATCGACGGGAAAGCATTTCACGCCGACGGCTTCGAGCACCGTTTGGGTGGCCATGCCCATCTGGACTTGCCAAGGATTGAACTCACCCCAAACGCCGCGCATCGTGATCAGCATCGGGCAAGGCGCGCGCATGACGGCGGGAAAACCGAGCGCGTTGATGCAGTTCCCAACGCCGGACGATTGCATAGCGACCATCGCGCGCTTGCCGCCCAGCCATTGGCCGGTGACGATGCCCATCGCTTCTTCTTCGGTCGACAGTGTGATCAGCCGCATATCCGCATCGTCATCGACGCGATTTAACAGGCGGGTCAGCCCGCCATCGGGCACCGTGCACACGGTTTCTATCTTGCGGCGTTTCATTTCAGCAAAAACACCTTCAGACCAGTCGCCGCCAGCCGCCACGCTCGCCTCCCTGATTGATTTGGAACGGCACGGCTTTGCGTGCCTTCAAGGTGCTTAGCACGGCTTTAGCGCTGCGACAGCGGGTGTCCTGCGCCTGCACTGCCCAACAACGATTGGACCTGGGTGCGGGTGCTTGAACGATACGTGAACGCTGCTTTTCCACAGCGCCCGTCGGCGTACCTATCGGACCTTTGAAGGTTGGATTACTGCTCAGCCGCTTAGACAGGACGATTTTTCTAATCTTGAGCAGATTGGCGCTGCAGACAGTTAGGGAGTGCGTGATGCGTTTGAGACTGGTGCTCGCAGCCGCGATTGGAAGCTATCTGGCCATGTCCGGCCTCGAGACGCCCGCAGGCGGAGCGTTGGCGTCGGATGGTCCGCGCAAAGTCAACATGGCCGGGCGGCAGCGCATGCTGACCCAGCGCATCACCAAGGCGGCCTGTTATGCTGCGATCGGCCATGACCGGTCCGCCCACCGCAAACAACTGGAAACCGCCCACCAATTGTTCGACGAGACGCTTGAAGCACTGGTCAACGGCTCAAGCCGGCTCGGTCTCGAGCCTGAAACCGACGCACGCGTCTTCCACGCTCTGGCGTCTGTGCAAATCGTCTGGGCCGATTTTTCGAAGGCCGTGAAACGTGCCATTGCCGCGTTCGACAAAGGTGCGGTCGATGCAGATGCCGTGCAGACGATCTACGCCAGTAATGTGCGGCTTTTGCACTATGCCAATGCCGCGGTCACCGCGATTGAAGCCAAATACGCTGATGGCCGGCAGGAGGCGCCGGATCTGATGGCGGCGATCAACACGGCCGGCCGCCAGCGCATGCTCTCACAAAAAATGAGCAAGGAGAGCTGCCTGCTTGTGGCCGGCTATGAGCCGAAAATCATTCGGGCACACCTTCATGGCACGCGAGCCTTGTTCAAAAGCGCGCAGGCGCAACTGCTCGCCCAATATAAAACCTTGGCAATGCCGGATAATGGATTGCGGCAACGCATCTTGCGCAAGGCTGCCGAAATTGACACCGCGTGGACGGCCTACGAAACGGCGATCGCCGGTGTCAAAGCCACGACGGCAGACGCGCGACGCGGCTGGATCGACCAAGTGGCCGCACTTGACGATGTCTTGCTGCGCAAGCTGAATTCCGCCGTCGCGCTATTGGAAGATGTGAAAGCCCAGCAGGTGCGCCGACGGGCCGACGCCGGCTCCGCGATCGGCGCGCAAGACGTTCCGCGGACACTGGCCCAAGCCGCCGCCCGCTAGGTTGGGTTGTTTGCGGTGGGGCGGCGATGTCATTGATCGCATCCACCGCCCGCGCATTGACGACGCCGGGTGTTGCGTCACCGGCGCTTGCCTCCCGCCTGCTGCCAGGACAAACAGCAAGCGTCAATGACGCAACACGAGACCCCGCGCGAGATTTCTCGCAGGGTGCGATTTTGTTGGGACTAGCCCGAGCAAAGACTTCTATGTTAGCGTCGCCGTTGAGGAGCCGGGCTGTGGTTTGCGCCCGGCCCCGGCTTGGTCGGAGGCTGCTGTCATGTCTTTGTTGCCATTCGTGCGCGCCGCGGTCGCCGGCGCGGTGCTTGGCGTCTCCGCTCTGGGTGTCGGTCTCCCGTGGCCGCACCAAACCGCATCTGCTGGTGATGCTGCCGCGCAAATCGGCGCCAAAAAGATCCGGTTAGCCGGTCGTCAGCGGATGTTGGTGGGACGGATTGCGAAAGCAGCTTGCTTCGTGACGATTGGCGTTTCCAAACCACGCCATGTGGCACAGCTTACGAATGCCGTCGTCGAATTTGATAAGACAACGCAAGCGCTTGTGGAAGGCTCGGCGGTACATGGGATCGGCCGGGAAACGGACCCGACGGTGCTTGCGGCGCTGCGCGATGTGCAAGGTTCATGGGCCTATGTCCGCCCGCTGGCGCTTGGCGTGCGCGATCACGGAGATGTTTCAGCGCTCAAGCGCATTTTGCAGGCCCGGCGCACCTTCACCGACCGCACCAACAGTCTCATCACAGCGCTTGAGGTGCGGCACACGGACGGCGGGTCCACGCCGCTGTTGCTGGCTGCGTCGATCAACGTGGCTGAGCGCCAAGCATTCCTGTCGCAAAAACTTGCTCTTGAGGTTTGCCTGATCGCAGCGGGGCACACCGAAAGCCGGCCACGCGCGCACCTGCTCGGCACGGCGGCCTTGTTTGAAAGCTCACAAGCTCAGTTGAGTGCGACGCTTGTTGGTCTGCCGTTGCCGACACACGTGGCAACGTTCATGCAAACGCTTGCCGACAGCATTAAGCATTCGTGGCAGATCATCAAACCAGAGCTCGGCGGATTGCCGGGGCCGGGCGCAACGCTGTCTAAGCCGTTTCTGAAGTCGATTGCGGTTGAGAGCGAAACGCTTCTCGACAAGCTTGTCGTTGCCGTTTCCGCCTATGAGAGCGCGGTTGCCCCAACCATTGAAGCTCGCGGTGGAACTGGGGCAGTGGCGCGATAATGTCGCGCTGGCGGTGCGTTTGCGATCCGAGCGCTGCTTGCTATGGCCATCTACGAAGCGTCAGCTACAGCTTCAGTTGATCTGTATTCGTAGAGCCGTTGCCAGGCTCTCGGTCGGCAAGACGTTCAACAACCGTACAACAACCAGATCGCCACGCCCCATGTCTGTGAAATCGAACAGATATTCCGCCGCCGTTGCTGCGCTCACCATTGCGCTTGGCGTAACGTCACCGCTGACGAAAGCCGACGCCGCTGAAGATCCAGTTCAAATCCGGCGCCTGAAAATCGCTTGGCAGCAACCGGTGCTGACCCAGCGCATGGCCAAAGCGGCGTGCCTTGCCCATCTCGGCGTGCGGGCAGACACGCACCTTACCCAGCTTGAAACAGCGCAGAACCTGTTTGAAATGCGGCTCGACGCGCTGACGCGGGGGTCGCGGCGGATCGCCATTCCGGCGCCGCGGTTCGCTGCTCATGTACAAACGATCACCCAGGTTCGGCAGCTTTGGCAAGATGTCCGCACGGCCGTTGATGGCATGCTGCAGGGCGCGGCGAGAGCCGGTGGTGCGGGCACGCACGTGCGATTCCTGTATCAATATAGCCTGCCCATGTTGGATGCCACGCGTGCGGTCGTGTTTGCGCTTGAGAGCACCACGCGGCTGGACGCGACGGAACGAGATCCGGCGCTGGCCGGGGCGATACTCGTGGCGCGCCGTCAGCGTATGCTGTCAGAAAAACTGGTGAAAGAGGTCTGCCTGGTTGCGCTCGGGCTCGATGCGCAACGCAACCGCGCGCAGATCCTGGGCAGTTTGGCATTGTTTGACAGCGCACGCGGGGACCTTGAACGCAGCCTTGGCAAGCTTCAACTTTCGCCGAAACACGTGGCGCAGATCCGCACGCACGATCGCGCCATCGCCAAGACCTTTTCAGACATCAAAAGCCTTGTTCAGCCCATTCAAAGCGGGGCGGCCGCGACGACCGCAGCGTTAAGCCAGATCACGCAATTGAGTGACACGTTGCTGATCCAGCTCAACGCATCGCTGGATGCCTACGAACGCGCCCAACAGGTGAAGGTCGGACAGGGCAAATAGTTGCGCCGGCGCGGTTGGGGCACGGCGTTGTCGCCAGGAAAGCCGGCCGGGGTTTCGCCACCCAGCCGAAAGCGCGAGACACTCATGCGGCTGCAAGCCGCTCCAGTTCAGTCACGATCGCTGAGCCCATCTCCGTGGTGGAGACTTGGCGCATATTCGGCTGCATGATGTCGCCGGTCCGATAGCCCTGGCCGAGCACGTTGGAGATTGACTGCTCAAGCAAGTCGGCCTCGTTGGTCAGGTCAAACGAATAGCGCAGCGCCATCGCAAACGAGGCAATCGTCGCGATTGGATTGGCCTGGTTCTGGCCTGCAATGTCCGGCGCTGAGCCATGAACGGGTTCATACATCGCTTTCGGGCGACCCGTTTCACGATCCGGCGCGCCAAGCGATGCTGACGGCAACATGCCGAGCGAGCCAGTCAACATGGCGGCTGCGTCAGATAGAATATCGCCAAACAGGTTGTCGCAAACAATGACGTCGAACTGCTTCGGGTTGCGGACGAGCTGCATGGCGCAGTTATCAGCCAGGATATGCTGCAATTCGATGTCGGGCGCATAGGCCTTGTGTGTCGCGGTCGCGACCTCATTCCAGAGCACACCGGTCTTCATCACATTACGTTTCTCGGCCGAATGCAGAAGTTTGCGGCGCTTGCGAGCCAAGTCGCAACCGACCTTCACGATCCGTTCGATTTCGTGGGTGGTGTAAACGGTTGTGTCGACGGCGCGCTTTTCTCCGTTCTCAAGGGTTACGATCTCCTTGGGCTCGCCAAAATAGGTGCCGCCCGTCAGTTCGCGCAGGATCAAGATGTCCAGGCCTTCGACGATCTCTCGGCGCAACGACGAGGCTTCGGCAAGTGCAGGGTAGCAAATCGCCGGGCGCAGATTGGCGAACAGGTCAAGCTCTTTGCGCAGACGAAGCAGCCCCGCTTCCGGGCGGATTTCGTAGGCCACGCCATCCCACTTCGGGCCACCCACGGCACCAAAAATCACCGCGTCGCTTTCGTGCGCCTTGGCCATCGCGTCGTCCGTGATGGGGACGCCATGCGCGTCGATTGCCGCGCCGCCAACGAGATCGGTTTGCGTCTCGAAGCTTGCCGCGTTCGATTTCGCATTGAAGAAGGCCAGAACACGATCGACTTCGGCCATGGCCTCCACGCCAATGCCGTCGCCAGGAAGCATGAGAAGTCGATACGTTGTCATTGAAATCGCTCGCCTTTGATTTTTGCTGGGTGCGGTGCACAGCACATGACCGGCAGAGCTATCGCGGCGGCCAACGGTTCGCAAGGCATGGCGAGAGGCAGGTCATTGGGACCTTCGCGGCGCAGAGCGATTTGGTGCTACTAAAACCTGAACAAAGAGCATGATGTTTTAATTATTCCCTTTTTTCTGGATTTTCAGAGTTTCACATTCCAAGCTGATTGGCCTATCCCAATGTTGATCTCAGCGCTGCCGCCCGGCATGGCATAGTGCCTACGCCGAAAAAATCGGTCCGCTGATGCGTGAAAAAACAGGGAAGAAACAGATGAAAATCTGGATGCTTATTGCGACGGCTTTCGCGGTGGCGTTGGCCGGCCCAGCCATGGCGGAAGCCCGCTATGGCAAACAAAAAGTGGTCTACCACATCAATTATCAAGGTGGTGACGCCGACAAGAAATACAGCGGCGCATTGCGCAATATTCAAAACCATATCAATGCCGTTGGCGCTGATAACATCGAAGTTAAAGTCGTGCTCCACGGAAACGGCGTGTCACTTCTGAAATCAGCCAAATCCAACCAGAAACTGCAATCGGCTGTGACCAGCCTCAAAACGCAGAATGTCAGCTTCCACGTCTGCAATAACACGTTGCGCGGCCGCAAAATCAGCTACGAAAACGACCTGTTTGAGGTGTTCGACGACGACATCGTGCCAAGCGGTGTTGCCGAAGTCTCTTATCTCCAGCAACAGGGCTATACCTACATCAAGCCATAACGCCGACGTGCGCCAGAACGCCAGAGGGCCAGAGCGCCACGCAATTGAGCCGGTCCTGCTCTTTGTGGGACCGGCTTTTTCGTGTCGTCCGCTCCGCAGGTGTCGGGCCGTTTATTGTCCCGCCCGGTTTCGGGCGTCAGCCTTCGAGTATGTGCTTTTCCGCGACGGCGCCATCGTCGTTGAAACGATAAACGATTGGCACGCCGGTTGCGACCTCGACCTTCAGGATCTGTTCCGGCGACAACTGTTCCACGTTCATAATGATGGAACGCAGGGAGTTGCCGTGCGCGGCAACGATCACAGACTGCCCCCCCATCACGGCTGGCCGAATGTGCGCATCGAAATACGGTAACGTGCGCTCCGCCGTCATTTTAAGGCTTTCCCCGCCCGGCGGGGGGACATCGAAGCTGCGGCGCCAGATGTGGACCTGTTCTTCACCCCATTTTGCACGCGCGTCGTCTTTATTCAGGCCGGACAGGTCGCCGTAATCGCGCTCATTCAGCGCCTGGTCGCGATGGATTTGGAGATCCGTTTGGCCGATACCGTCAAGGATCAAATCGAGCGTGTGTTGAGCGCGTTTCAGAACGGACGTGTAGGCCACCTCAAAGCGAATGCCTGCGGCCTTCAATTGAGCCGCCGCAGATTTTGCTTCGGCAATTCCGGTTTCGGTCAGATCGGGGTCTTTCCAACCCGTAAACAGGTTGAGCTTATTCCACTCGCTCTGGCCATGGCGGACCAATACCAAGGTACCTTGCGACATCGTCACGATCCTTCGACTTGCAGGCAGTTGATCGGTTGCGGGCCGGTCGTGCCAGCGCGATGCTCTACCATGTTAGAAATAGAGCAATTTCATCCGATCTGTGAATCGCAAAGCGATTTCGTGAGATCGGACATTGCTCTAGTTATTCAAGCCCAGTACATCGAACATGGTGTAGAGGCCGGGCGGTTTGTCCTTTGCCCACAGGGCCGCCTTTACAGCGCCGCGGGCAAATATAGCGCGGTCTTCAGCTATGTGGCTCAGGACGATGCGCTCGCCTTCAGCGGCGAAAACCACACTGTGTTCTCCGACAACTGAGCCACCGCGCAATGTGGCAAAGCCGATATCGCCGCGATCACGGGGCCCCGTTTGGCCATCGCGCGTGCGCACTGAGCGCTCTTGGAGACTGATATTGCGTCCATCGGCGGCGGCTTGGCCAAGCATCAGGGCGGTGCCCGATGGCGCATCGACTTTGTGGCGATGATGCATTTCCACGACCTCGATATCGAAATCGTCGTCAAGCGCAGCGGCAACCTTGCGTGTGATCGCGACCAACAGGTTCACGCCAAGGCTCATATTGCCGGCCTTGACGATTGCCGCGCCGGAGCGGGCCGCCTCTGCGATCGCCTCTTCGTCCTCGGCGCTGAAACCCGTTGTGCCGATGATATGGATCTTCCGCTCGGCGGCAGCAGACCTTGCGAAGGCAACGGTGGCGGCTGGCCGCGTAAAGTCCAGGATCGCATCGGCTGATTGGATGACCGCATCTGCATCGGTCGTCACGTGGACACCGGTTGGCGTCGCGCCGGCCAGGACACCGAGGTCCTGACCAATAAAAGCGCTGCCTTCGGGTTCCGTCCCGCCGACCAGGTTTGCCGCGTCATGGGCCAGTGTGGCAGCGGCCAAGGCCCGGCCCATGCGGCCAGCGGCCCCCATGATGGCAATCTTCATCGTCGCTGCTGCCTCTCACCTTGCTTCGACGGCGGACGCTATAGCCCGCGCGCCAAAGATCTCTTCAACCTGTCGCATTCAAACGCCAGGCGCCTCAATCCGCTTTCGATTGGGCGCGCTCGATGGCTTCGGACACCAGCCGGCGTGCTTCCTCAGCATTGCCCCAGTGGTGGATTTTCACCCACTTGCCCGGCTCAAGATCCTTGTAATGTTCAAAGAAGTGCTGGATTTGCTGGCGGGTGATTTCGGGCAAATCGGTGTGTGTGTGGATGTTTTCATACCGCCGCGTGAGCTTGGCGGTTGGGACCGCGATGATCTTTTCGTCACCGCCGCCGTCATCTTCCATCACAAGGACGCCGATTGGCCGGCAATTCATGACAGCGCCGGGAACAATCGCTCGCGTATTGCAAACCAGCACGTCCACCGGGTCGCCGTCCGATGACAGCGTGTGGGGGACGAACCCGTAGTTGCCGGGATAATGCATTGGCGTGTAGAGAAACCGGTCAACAAAGAGCGTGCCGGACGCCTTGTCCATTTCGTACTTGATTGGCTCACCACCGACGGGGACTTCGATCACGACATTGATGTCGTGGGGCGGGTTCTCGCCGATCTCAATGGCGTCGAGACGCATGGCTTGATCCTCATGGTTCGGCTGCTGGGCTGGTCATGCCAGCGTGACTGGAGATGCCAACGGGTCCGGGCGCGCTGTTGGCGTCAACACCTCGGCGGCCTGTCCACGGCGGTGGCCGCTTGTCGCGTTTCACCGGTCGTCAGGCAAGTCTCGCGAACGGTCAAAGACACCACGCCACACCTCATCGCGCTGTTCCTGCGACACTGGCGGGCGCGCGGCATCGGTTCAATTGGTGGCCGGCGGACGATCACGCGCGGGGTATTCAGAAGGGTGGATCGGTGGGACCAACGTCGGATGCGGACTAATCCCAGGTGTACGCCCGTTTCGCGAGCGTGACACCGCCGAGGCGTTCTTCCATCTCTGCAATCGCACGGCCGCCGCGGGCATAGTAAAAGCGCGCGGCCGGCTCATTGTCGACAAGCACCCAGACAATCAGACCCCGGTGGCATCGCTCATCGAGGACAGCGCGGCAGCCCTCGAACAGGTATTCTCCCAGTCCGATGCCCTGGTAATCGGGGTCGACATAGATTTCGTAGATTTCGCCCTCAAACCGGCGATTGGTGCGAGAGGGACCGCAGGTTGCATAGCCGACGACAGCGCCGCCGACCTCCACCACAAGCACCGTATCGCGGGACCGAATTGCGCCGCGCCACCACGCAGGCGTTCGCCGATCGACGAGCGTTTTCAACGTGCCGTGGGGGATAATGCCGCGATAGGCACCGAGCCAGGAACGGCGATGCACGTCCGACAACGCCTGGGCGTCGGTCAAGAGGGCGCGCCGCACGCGCACATCTGAGATCGACCATAACATCGTGTGACTATAGCGCGGCGGCGCGCTTGCGGAAGGGGGATTGTCGACTTTCAGAGTGCCGATTGATTAGGTCAGAGCCCGTGGCACGGTTGAAAGAGCGCTGAAAGCGTGTCGCATGAAATGGGCCTCGCTTTAGCTTTGTTGCGCTCACAGGCCGTTGGCGCTCCGCGGGCGCGGGCCGTTTTCGTGTCGATGTTTCGAACACGAACATCGATGGCCCGGGCCGCTTTGCAGCCTTCGGGCGTGAATCCGATTGGACGCGACAGGCATGAAATCGAAACTCGGCGGGACTTTGAGATGCCCACGCGCTCACGCAAGAACGGGCGCTGCGATGGCGGCAGCGCCCGTCATACCGACAAACTCGGTCACATTCGATGTCTTGCAAAGGCGCTGCGTGGTCAGCCTGAAGGTTGAACCGCGCACGCTTCCAAGCCCGCTTAGGACTTTTTGAACTGATCGAACGACTTCGTCGTGGCTTGGTTGATCGTCTCAAATGTCTGCTGTGTGACTTTGGCCGACAGCTCAAACAGCTCTTTCATTTGAGCGCTGGCAACAGCGGCCTGCTGCTGCATGAAGTCAGCTTGGAGGCGCGCAGCTTCTGGCATCGACTTGGCGCGCGCGATTTGTTGCGCTGCATCGAAGGCTGCTTCGGTGTTGACGGACGTGTTGTGAATCAGCTTTTCGCCAATGGCTTTCACGCCAGCATGGCTTGCGAGCATCATTTCTTCGAAGACTTTGACGCTGTCTTTGGTGGCGTCATTGAAACGCTGATACGTTTCGCGGGTCTTCTCAACGCTGTCCTCGGCGAACTTTTGCATGTTCTCGGGCATTTGCATCGAGCGGCCCATGTTGAACATTTCCTGAGCTTGGCGCGTGAATTGTTCGTTCATAGCGGGATCCTTGGGGGTGGTTGGCGACCGGACGCTGTCGCAATTATTGCGGTGCAACATTCATTGCAGCTTTGCAACTTATAGGTAGCGCAACCCATTGTGCATTGCAACAAATCTGATTGGATGACTTTTGCGACGTTTGCTGCGAACGCGAAAAATTTTGCTCGTCCCGAGCTAGCGCCTTGCAATTGCTTGGATTGCTGCGGTGCAGCATGGGCCGCTGTGGGCTTCACAACTGTGAGAAGACACCGCGATAGCCGGTCGCGCGGGGATCGAAGAGAACATCCCTGGGTTGCAGCGGCCGCGCCAATGCCAATCCCTCAAGCGACGTGCACCGCGACAGCGCAACATAGGCTTGGCCATGCGCGAAAGTCCCACGGCCCAGATCAATGTAGACTTTCTCGAGCGTCAGCCCCTGGCTCTTGTGGATCGTCATTGCCCACGCCAGCCGCACCGGGAACTGCTTGAACGTGCCAGCAACGCTCTCGACGATTTTGCCGCTGTCCTGCTCAAACGCGTAACGGCGGTTCTCCCACGCGACCGGCTCGACCTCGTGGTGAACGCCGTTCACATCGACCCACATGCGATCGGCGCTGAGCTTGGCAACCGTCGCGATGGTCCCGTTGACCCAGCGCCGGTCCGCATCATTGCGCAACATGATGACGCGTGCGCCTTCCTTGAGGTAAAGTTCGGCGTCTGTCGGCTGGGCGCGCGGATTAAACTCTCCCGACACACCGGCTTCGAAGCGATGGATCGCGCCGGGCAAGGCTTCGAGGTAGGCGCGATTGATGCGGTTTGCCGCGTCGTTGGTCGGCGTCAGGATCACATAGGACAGCCCTTCTGACAGCGTCCGGATCGGTGCCACGCGTCCATTGAGAAGCGCCAGGTCGTCGTCTTCGGCCGAGCCATCGCGGATCCTGTCCAGGACGGCCACAAGCGCCTCATCGCGCTGGCGGAAGACCTGGCTGAGCTCCAGATACTGCGTGCCAATGTCTTCGCGCAGCGCGGAGATTTCAAAGAAGTAGGGACCGCCGTAGGTGTCCTCCAGGTGGGCGGCTTCCTGCGGATCGCGGATGACGGGCGGCAGTTGATGTAAATCGCCAAACAGGACCATGCGTGCGCCACCAAATGGATCGCGCGGGCGTCCGCGATTGATCCGTAATGACTGGTCGATTGCCCACATCAGGTCTGACCGGACCATCGAGACTTCGTCGATGATCACGGCGGAGAGCTTGCGCATCACCCGGCCATAGCGCCCGCGCTTGATGTCGGTTGGCTGAATAAGCCGCGGCGGCAGACCAAAGAACGAATGGATCGTCTGGCCGCCAACGTTGATCGCCGCTAAGCCCGTCGGGGCGACGACGACGGCCTCGTCCAGAAGTTCATCGCGCAACATGCGCAAGAGCGTCGATTTCCCGGTGCCGGCGCGTCCCGTCACAAAGAGATGCCCGTCACCGGCGCGCACGTAATCGATCGCCGCTTCGAATTCCGGCGTCAGTGTCGTGTCATTCGCGGTGACTGCGGGCATTGGATTGCCTTTAAGTATCGCTGGCCTGCGGCATCGCGGCGGACACTGCGGCGCTGTCAGGATCGCGGAGCCTGGTTGCCGCTGAGGCACGGCTGCAAGGAACAGCTTCAGCGCGTTGGCGTTGAGACTTAACGCGGTTCGGGCCGCCTTGCGAGCCGCGTCGCCCGGTGCACGT
>CAZOGY010000018.1:0-1316 GCA_964579305.1 uncultured Hyphomicrobiaceae bacterium | reverse complement strand
CCCACCATCGAGACGCGAACGGCAAAGACTTGCACGCACCATGTCTTAGGATAGAGACGCACCCGCAAGCTCACATTAGATCTTGCCGACCGGCGCGCAGGTGACCCCGCCATCACACTGCTGATGTGGGTAGCGTTTGCGTGCCTTCAGGATAGTGCAATGACGAAATCGACCGACTTTCCAGAAGCCGAGCCCGCCGACCACGCTGCGCAACTGAATGCGCCTGAGCGGCTGTCTGCCCTTGAGGCAGCCGACCTCCTCGACACTCTGCCCGAGGCTGCTTTTGACAGGGCCGTGCGACTTGCAACCCGCGTGACCGGAACCCCGGTCGGGCTCGTCTCGCTGGTTGATGGGGAGCGGCAATTCTTCAAGGCACAATTGGGATTGGGTGAACCTTATGCCAGCCGCCGGGAAACCGGTTTGACCCACTCGTTCTGCCAATATGTTGTGACCGCCGACACGCCGTTGTGCGTCGCCGATGCACGCACGCATCCCCTTCTGAAAGACAATCTTGCCGTCCCGGACATGCATGTCGTGGGCTATCTCGGCATTCCAATCCACAGCCCTGATGGCCAGGCAATCGGTTCGTTCTGCGCAATCGACACGGCACCTCATGACTGGACGCCCGGAGAAATCGAGGCTCTGCAGGACATCTCGGCGGGACTGGAGACGGAAATCGCCCTGCGCCGCACTTTGTCAGAGCGGCAGTTGCTGCTTGAAGAGCTCAACCACCGCATCAAGAACTTGTTTGCTGTTGTTTCCGGGATCGTGTCGCTCAGCCTACGCTCCGGCGACACGCCGGAGTCTATGGCACAAACGCTGCGTTCCCGGATCCAGGCGTTGGCGCAGGCCCATGATTTGATTGTTCCAGTTGTCACGGCTCACCGCGCAACAGGCACCGAAGTCTCGCTGAACAAACTTGTTGCCACGCTGCTGGAGCCGCATTTGCACTCTGATGATGCAAGGCTTGCCGCGCACGGGCCGACGCTTACGCTGGGGCCGAAGTTCTCCACCAGCCTCGCGCTTGCGTTGCATGAGCTTGCAACCAACGCGTCGAAATACGGCGCGCTGTCGACCAACGACGGCGCACTGGAGATCAACTGGGACGTCGATGAAGACGTGCTTCAGATCAATTGGATCGAGCGTGGCGGGCCGGCGATAGACGGACCACCGGTCGCCTCATCATCGGGCTTTGGGTCGCGGCTCATTAAAATGACGGTCGAGGGCCAGCTTTCCGGCGTCGTCGAGACCGATTGGAAACCGACGGGCTTGCAATGCAGCTTACGGCTTCCGATGGACCGACTTGCCGTTTGAAT
>CAZOGY010000017.1:0-40029 GCA_964579305.1 uncultured Hyphomicrobiaceae bacterium | reverse complement strand
TGCGCGTGATCAATGCGCGGACGCCTGAGACGCGCTGGTACATCCACGTCGACTAAGGCAGCCCTTGGCCTTCACCCATCAGGGCGCTGCGCGTCAGCGCCACCGACGCCCTCGACCTCACCCAGATAAGCCTGAGGGTTGCGGGACGCGGCGCCCGCCGCTATAGCTCGCGGTCCTTGAGGGCTCTTGGCAGAGCCTTTGACGTCCCGGGTCGGAGCGTAGCGCAGCCTGGTAGCGCACTTGCTTCGGGAGCAAGGGGTCGGGAGTTCGAATCTCCCCGCTCCGACCAGTTTCTCGCTTGTCGCGTTGCGTCCCATCTCGCTGCTGGTATGACACGACGCGTCTTCGCACACTGCGCGATTGTCAAGCGGGTGCGCATCGTCCGTAGCTCCGGAGATCGAATGACCGCGCTCGCATTTCGCACCGAAATGGACTTTGCTTACGGCGAAGCACGGGAATTGGTGCCCGGTGTGCGCCGCGTTGTGGCGCGAAATCCAGGGCCCTACACATTCAAGGGCACCAATACCTATCTGGTTGGCGAACGCGACATCACCGTTATTGATCCGGGCCCCGAAGACCACGCTCACCGCGACGCCATTCTGGCCGCGGCCGGCGAACGGCCGATCACACAGATTTTGATCACCCACACCCACCGGGATCACATCGACGGGCTGGATGCGTTGATCGCTGCGACCGGTGCAACTGTGATGGGCTTTGGCCGCCGTGACGTTGCCATGGATGAGGCCCTCCAATCACCAACGGGACGCCGCTTCATTGATGTCGATTTCAATCCCGATGTGCGATTGCGCGACGGCGACCGCGTCACCGGAGCTGATTTCGCGCTTGATGTGATCCACACACCTGGCCACGCGCTCGACCATTTGTGCTTTGCGCTTGAAGGCACGGGCGTCCTGTTTTCGGGCGACCATGTGATGGGCTGGAACACGACCGTTGTCGCGCCGCCTGAGGGGCACATGGGGGACTACCTGCATTCACTTGAGCGGCTCTTGAAGCGCGACGACACGGTGTTTTTGCCAGGTCATGGCGGGCGGATCGAAACGCCGCAGCGCACTTGCAAGGCATATTTGATCCACCGGCGTATGCGCGAACAATCGATTGTCGATGCCGTGCGCGGGGGAACGCGCACGATCAATGCGATCGTGGCCGCGATTTACGACAAGCTCGATCCCAATCTTATCAACGCTGCCAAATTGTCCGTCCAAGCGCATGTCGAACATCTGATGGAACGCGGGATTTTCAAGCCCGTATCCGAGCTTGCCTGGGACAGTGAGTTGTCGATCGCGTAAAGCGCCCGAATTGCCCTATCGAGGGGTTGGCTCGCGGCCCGTCGAAGGCACGGTAAGTTGTAGGCGCTGCACGATACCGCGCAGAATTTCGCGCACGCGGTAGGCGTTGCGGCCGAAGTCGTGGACACCCCATCGCGATGCAGAGCGCACGTCGATCAAGGCGCCACCGCGGATCGAGGCAACCCGCACGGCCACGTCATCGCGAAAGCCGAGGATCAAGGTGCGATCCACCCCCTCGATCAGACCTGGCCGATTTGCTTCTGGCGGACGTTCAGCAACAATTTCAATCTGTTGGCGCTGGAGAGCCTGTCTAGCCAACTCATAGGCCTCTCCAACGCGCCGCTGGACCGCAAATGGCTGAATATCCGGGTAGAGCTCGGCTTGGCGCTGCGCAAAGTCTGAGCCGGGATACGTCGTCGCGTTGGCCCCAACCGGGCGCCTCGGTTGTAATCGCGTCAAAGCCGGTGGACTGGTTGTGTCCGTCGATACATCGTTCAGCGGTTCGGTCGCCATCGCTATAGGCAAGTAGGCGGCCGGCCAAGCCAAAATCGCTGATGCAATGGCCAACGCTGTTAAGGCGCCGGCTGTACCGCGTCGCGCCGTCAGCCAAACCCGCACAAGCGACCAGATCGCAAAAACAATCGAGAAACCTGCGAGAATGAAACCTAGCAGAAAGACGTTTAGTGCGGCCGGTGTCGACAAACCTGCGAACCGGTGAAGCAATCCACCGCTGAGAACCAATGCCGCTGCGAATACCGCGAGGCGGACCGCCCAAGGGCTAGCAAACACGGGTGGTAAGTCCTTGCCACGCACTGCTGCACGCATGCGATCGCGCATCGCCGTCATCGTCGACAAATCCTTCTTGCGAACCGGCGGTGTCGTAACCTGTTTGAACCGGTCGTGGACTGCAAAAGTCACGCAACATGCGCAGTGGTCCATCGCCACCGGTCGTAACGAGGTTTCCAAGCTTTGGACAACATATAAGTCACGCGGACATTTCTGAGGCCGCGCCATCATGGCGATGAGCGGGCGCTTCCGTGAGCGCTCCTCGGCAGTGACTTCGCGATGTTGCGTCCTAACCACCCATAGCGCGGCCGCATCAGGCAAAGATCAAACGCAGTCGCCTGACGTGCCGCTTCGAACCGCAAGTCGGAAGGATCGTTGCCATGCAACAATATTGGTCGTTGGGCAGCGCCGAAAAAGCGCCGGGTGTCAGAATGCGCCAACGGAGTTGCATGCTTGCCTGGTGTGCATTGGGAACCACGCTTTTCGGCGGGCTTCACTCGGCCCATGCGCAAGACGGTGGCCTTCAAACACGGCCCGCATCGGACCAATCGCGCCAAACGTCGGCCGGCACGGGCCAAGCACGCGGTGTGCGCCCCGATGGCTGGGCAGGCTTGGCTCGGTTCAAAACGCTTGAGGTCGCGGTTTGGCCCGCGCATGTCGCCGCCGTTGCTCCCAAGACTGAAGAAACAGGACGATGGCGGACAAGTTTCGGGGCAGAGCGCAGATCTGACCCACTCAGGCGGTTACGCATGGCTCAGGTCGCCGCAGACGTGATTGCCGTCGTCGGCATGCCAAGCCTCAAACAACTGCGTCGCGTCTTCCCAACCCGGCATTACTTCGTGATCACTTCTGCCAAAGCGCGCAATGCTCTGCTCGCCGCGCCACGGAACTCAAGAGTGCGCAATAGGCCACAGGCCGCAAGCGAGCGATCACAGCCGCCCTCAGCCCTTGCGGCAATTGCAATCAGGCGCCGTTCAGGCCTCAGGGTAACGCGTGTCACCGGTCCGCGTTCGCTGGGCGCGCGTGCCGACGTGGTCGCCGCGCGCCTCGTCAAAGCAGGCCGCATTTTTTGGCTGATTGTCTTTGATCCAGGGGCGCCGGCAACCGGCAATAAGCCAGCTTGCGAAGATGGTCAGCGGGTTTGCAATCCATCGTTTGACCTCGCCGCCTGGACCAAGCAGTTACAGCCGCCGCGCGTTGACATTGTTACCGTGCAGGTCTCGCGCGGTCAGTTGCGGCCAACAACGACGGTATCACGGTTTTTGAGGATTCTGTCGGACGATGCGGCCAATTCCGATGGAAAAACCGGGTCAGACGATGACTGCGATCGCAAAGCGTTCCGGATTTCTGTTGCGACCGCTGGCACCCGTAGTCCGCAGTGGGCGCAAAAGATCAACTGGATCAAGGCACCCGCTGCGGGGGGCTGTATCGCCAAGCTGGCTGCCACGTTGCCGCCCGTTCCTCGCCGGCCGCTGCCGCCGGAGTTGAGAAACGGTGCGGAAAGCGCAGGCGACGGTGGCGCCCCGTCAGATCCTTAATTGCACGGGGGTCCGCGCCAAGCGCTCTTGCGCCCGGAACCGGCCCAACACCGTCATTGTGATGCCCGCCAAACCGCCCACCGCTTGAATGAGCGCAGTGGCATGCGCACCAATTTGTTCGACCATGTCAGCGGAAATATCGAAACCAAAAACCGGAGCCACGACCGGAACGACGGTTGTCAGTAGGGTTAGAATCGCGCCGCGGATCGTCAGCGACTGGCCCCACCATTTGGTGGCTGGCGCGAAATCGCGTGGTTGATCGAGCGGCATCTGCGCTGTCTCAGAGGGCGATTGTTCCTGCCCGGGCGAGCCATTCGTCATCGGGGATACTCCTGTGTTTGCGACTTCTTGAGTGGGTGCTGGGCTTGCGCCTCGCCCTGCTGAAGCGAGGCGACGGGCGGCGGCGGCTTTGGTCAGCCGGACACGACGGAGCCAGCCGCGGCCAAAGCGCCAAAAATGATGGAGGGCGCGGTAGCGGGCCGTGCGTGCGTCCGCGTAGGCTTCGATGAGGGCGGCGGGCGTCATGGCATTCACCGCGCGCATCGTGATCGGCCCGATTTCACCATCAACGGTGACGCCAACGGCCTGCTGCAAGAGCCGGGCGGCGCCGGTCTTGCCGTGGTTCACCGTTGCGTCGAAGTGCATGAGGTCAACGCCGGCGGGCATCTCGGCCGATCGTGATGGACGCCAATAGCGATCGCGATAGATTTGGCTGACCGTGGCTTTGTCGATTTGCTTGAGTGCGGCGATCAGGTTTGCGCGGTTTTGCGACGTGACGGTCTGGCCGCGGTGACGCGCAAAGACCGACAAGATGATCCCCTGGTTGGTTGGGCCTCCCGGGTCATGGGGATCGTTGGTATACCCCCCTTCCATTTTCAGGACGTGGCGCAGCGCTGCGGCAAACGCGGCGCGATCGGCGCTGGCTGACTGGGTTGATCCGCATTGGGCATGATCAGGACAGTTGATGGTGCGCGCGAGCGATGGCGGCCGGCGAACACCAAGCAGACGACGACGCGGATAGCGCCGGACACTGACTGCATCAGCCTGGTTGCCGCCGAGCAAAAAAATATCGCTGGCGGTTTCACCAACGACAAAGCCGACATGCCCATGGGCGGGATTGCTGCCGCGTGAGAAGACGGCAACGTCGCCCCAGGCAATCTCTTCGCACGGCTCGCCCCAGCGCAGATAGGACCGCGCCATGAGCGAACCGGTGTTCTTCAACCCGGCACGCTTGAGACAGGCGCCGACGAAGGCGGCACACCATGGCACAGAGTCGTGCTTGACGCTGGGTTGGCCCGCGTCGGCGTAGTAGGCGACGACTTTCGGATTGTTCGCTTGGCCGCGCGCTTCGAGCACGCCGAAATTGGCCCAAGCGTGGTCCATCCACGCGGGTTGCGACATGGCTGCCTCATCAAATTGAAAAGTGGGGTGGTTTTGCTGGCCGAATGGCCGCTTACAGCGCGATCTCAAAGTCGGCTGCGGCGCCGCGCCCCCAGGTCTCAGAGCGCTGGTAGACGGACCCGCGCAGGACCGTTGGCGGCTGCGCGAAATCAACGTTCATGTCTTGGGTGCGATAGGTTACCGCCGGCGCGTTGGCCGAGAGGGTCCGCACGACGCTCTCACCCGACAGGATATCGATATCGTAGGCCTCGCTGGTTTCGGCCAAGGGCACATCGACCTGCTCCCAAGAATCACCGCCGCGTCGCGTCCGGCGGATCCAGCTCATCGAAATCCCATCGCTGGCGCGGGTTGCCCTGACATGGACCGGCGCCAGAGGCCTGCGCCCAAGACCGCGGAAGGCATGCACCGTCGTTGCGAAATCGGTCCCGAACACATCGCGTCCTGTTGGGCCGTAGCGCCAATGAAATGGGCGGGCAATGTCTGAGGCGTTGAGATTGAGCGCCAAGACACGTGTGTCGATGACGCAAAATCTTGCGCCGGCGGCCACGGCAGCGGTCATATCAGCGTCGCTGCCAGCTTGGCCGCGCAACAGCCCGGATAAGCGGTATTGCCGCGGGCCAATCAAGTCCGCCGTCTCAAATTGCAGGACTTCCCAAATACCGTTTGCGACCTCGACGGCAGCGACGTTTGCACCCGATAGCAGGGTGGCGCGGTCAACTGAGACGAGGTCACCGGAGGTCAACGCAACGTCAAGTGTGTTTGCACGATCGATGCGCGCGACGGGCCCGGTGACCAAAACACTCAAGGTCACCCCGAGCCTGGCCGGCACGTTTGCTGCGTCGACAAAACTGTAGCCCGCGCCGTTGGCGGAGCGGTCAAGCGTGACGGCGCCTGGCCAAGGTGTTTGTGCAAACGCTGCGTAGCCAACGGTGTCGGGTTCGTCACCGCGCAAAAGCGGCAGATCCAGAAACGCTGCATCTGGCGCGCCGATGGTCACGTCGGTTGCTGCTGCGACAGGCCTATTCGCAGCCGAAGCGGCCGCGTAGACACTTGGGTCCAAGGCCCGGGCCTCGATCTCGCGCGCGCCACCATCGGACACATCGACGATGCGTAAATCGCTTAAGCTATTGTCGATTGCCAACGAAACGACATCGCCCGGCTCAACAGCCAGTTGGCTCGGCGGCAAACGAAATTGGGCTCTCTCGCGCGCAGACCACGTTTCGTAAAGCCAGCTCTCGGCCATGCGCTCGGCTTGCGCGCTCTCCAGCATGATAGGCACGTCGGCCTTGGCAAGCCGCCGGCTGTAGCCCGTTCGGCGGCGTGCCTCTGCGACCTGGGACCGGTAATCGCCGCTGGCTGATACGTAGGTCAGTTTGACGGTTTCCGGCAGATCCGTTTCCTGTCCGCGCGTGAGCGTGACAAGCGGCTCTTCTGCGCGCGTTTCCACCAAATCGTTTCGGGTGAAAGTCAGCCCCGTCGTCGCCTGCCCGCGATGGCGAAAGGCAATGGTCCCACCGGTCTCAATTGCATCGAAGAAGTACGTCAGCTCCAGCGGTTGTAACGCATCACGCGCCGACATGATCCCATCGATGAGGAAGCCTGGCACGATCCCATCAAGTGCGATTTCCCCAATCGCGTCGAAACCAGCGTCTCGCAGGATCTGGCGCACGACTGCATCGAGCGGCATGCCCGCCATGCGCCCATTCAGCCAATGTCCGAATTGCCAGTTATCCCCGTCGGACCATGTTGCCGTGTCGAAAGGAAAGGCTGGAAACGGCCGCCCATCCCACGCGTAGACATACATACGCTCTGGATCGACCATGCGCGCGCCATAAACGCTTGAGACCGGATTAAGCCCAGCCACCGCGCCGGAATGGTGTGGATCATAGGCTTCCACGAGAGCCTGGATATAGCGGCGCTGCATGGTGTCGTCACGAATGCCGCGGGAAAAGTACGGCAAAAACGATTCAGAGCTTTTCGGGTCATAAAAAACGTTTGGCTGGTTTGCGCCGTTATCAAGCGCCGGACAGCCGTATTCCATGAACCAAATTGGTTTGGACTGCGCAACCCAATCGGTTGGCGATGTGCGTTCGATCCCGCCGGGTCGATCAAAATGTTGGTTCAGCCACCATCCCGTCAAATCTTTCGCCCGGAAAACCCATGGCTTACCCACCGATTGATCGGATATTGGCGTGCGCCGCTGTGCAAGCCGGTCCGCATCACTGGCATAATACCAATCAAAGTATTCACCACCTGCGATATTAGATTTCAGGTATGCCAAGTCGTAGACGGACCGGGCTGCGGTGGCGTCGCGGTGTGCCGTTCCATCACGCCAATCGCTGAGCGGCCAATAGAGATCGATGCCGACAGCATCAATATTGTCCGACGCCCAAAGCGGATCGAGATGGAAAAAGACGTCGCCGCTGCCGTCTGCTGGCTGGTGTCCGAAAAACTCAGACCAATCGGCGGCATAAGTGATCTTTGTGCCTGCACCCAAAACAGCGCGTACATCGTCTGCCAGATCACGCAGGGCCAGGACGAATGGATAGCGCGATGGCGTGTCGCGTACTTGTGTCAGGCCGCGTAATTCAGTGCCAATGACAAAAGTATCGACGCCTCCCGCGGCCTTCGCCAAATAGGCATGGTGCAGGACAAACCGGCGAAAACTCCATTCCGATGGACCGGAGTAGATGACGGTTGCACCAACGACGGCAAAGTCGGCCCGCTGTGCCGTTCCAACCAAATTCTGCAATTGCGTTGCCGCAGCGGACGTCTGATCCACCGAGCCGGCGACGCTGGGTGCTGGATCAACGGTGATACGGCCGCGCCAGGGATAGCGCGGCTGTGTTGACCCTGGTTCATAGGGATTGGGAAGTTCTGTTTCGGCGGGGATATCCATCAGAATAAACGGTGTCAGCGTCACCGCCTTTCCCCGCGACTTTAGAAGCTTGATCGTTTCGACAACGCCGTCGTCTGTCGGAGTACCGCCATAGGCTGGACGGCCATCCACGGTCGATATGACATGCGCGCCCGCACGGCTTTGGCCGGCCACCGACCATGTTCTGCCATTCAGTGACTTTACCGACTGGTCAACGCCTGGGCGTATCTGGCAGTTTCCAGCACGCAAATCGGTTCCAAACCAGCTCGTCACAAGGGACACGTTTTTGACATTGGGCAGTGCGGCGTCGAGTTGGTCGAGCGCTGCTTGAATGTCGGTACCAGCGAGTTTGGTGTGCACATTCTCTGCTTGGCGGGTCCCGCTTGGATCGTTGCGGAAGACCGGGGTCGTCGATAGCGAGAATTCACCGGTCCCCGGAATAAGCACGACCGCGCGCACATCGCTGCTCAACTCATCGACCGCGCGCATGACCTCAAACGATAGCTGGGGAAGCCTGTTACCAAACGGGGCAAGCGCCAAGCGCTCAAACACAATATAGGCGGTACCGCGAAAAGCCGGCGCCCGGTCGGTTCCAAGGTCCGCTGCAATCAAAGCGTCTGCGGCTTGGTTTTGGGTGCCAGTATACAGCCGATAATTCAGTGATGAAATATCGAGTTCTTCGCCATCGGCCCAAATGCGGTTGACCCCGCGGATTGTGCCTTCACAAATCGCAACGGCGAAACTGGCAAAATAGCTATACGAAACCTGTGTCGTTGCCTGGCCATTGGCGGCAACGGCGCCGCCCTTGCCGCCGCCTCCGGCAGTCTCCGTCGTCACCGTTTCTTCGATATTGGCCGCCCAGATCACTTGCCCACCAAGGCGGGCGCGTCCGTAAAGTCTGGGGATTGCTGCGCCTTCGCTGGAGGCTGTGACACGCAGATCGCTTAAGCGCGGTCCTTGGCTGACACGCGCGGGCCCGCTTGCCCCAAAAAGCGCCTGGTCGACAACCGAGCCGGCCAAGGCGCCGATCTGTCCTCCAAGTGTCGCACCGGACAACGTTGCGCCAAAAAGCGAAACGCCGGCTGGGAAAATGGAACCGCCGACGGCCGCCCCGGCGGCGGCAAATGCCAAAGTCGCCATCAGTCGCAAACTCCGGGAAAACGGAAAACACCTGCAGTGCGCCGCAGCCACCATGCGCTGAGCGCGACTTCCGCGACCGGCACATTTTCAACTGCGTGAACGAACGTGTCTGAGCTTGTCAGAATGCCGGCATGTTTGGCCGGCAAGTGCGCGCGATGGCGAAAAATGATCACGTCACCCGGCCGCCGCGCGGCGATGACGGTTTCGCGCAGGTGGCGCGCTGCTGCGGCAAGCAACACCTCGCCGCCATTGGTTTCAGCCCAGTCTCGGCTGTAGGGCGGCGGCAATTCGGGTTCGTGGCCCAAACACTCACGCCAGACCCCGCGGACAAGACCAAGGCAATCCGTGCCGATGCCTTTCATACTCGCCTGGTGGTGATAGGGCGTGCCGCACCAGCCGCGCGCTGCCGACACGATCGCGGGACGCGCAAGCATTGCGTTGTGACACTTGCTCATGACCGGCTCACGATGCGCGTGACGGCGTCGTTGCCAGGCATATCTGGAAAGCCGCGGTAATTGACTGCGTTGGCGAATTTCGACCGGCAAGTCGCAATCTGTTTGTCGCAGCCAGCGGTCACGGAACACGTATCGCCAATGGCCATGGCGCGGGTTGGCGATCTCCAAAACTCAAGCTGTACAGCATCGCCGACTTTCACATGCGCTTTGATCTCAAGTGCCATGCCGGCGTTGGCGCCGCTCTCAAACGTGGCAAGGCCGCGCGCGAACCATCCCCCAGCGAAGGCCGATAAGCCGGAAACCGCGACTGCGCGATCCGATACGACCGCGCTGAGCGTGGCCAAACCGCTGAAGGCCGATGTTGAGAGATCGACACCGCAGCGCGCATCGCCGATTTCAGCGTCGCATGCGTATTGGTAAACGCGCCCGGACGGCTGTTGTAGATAGTGGGCAAGCCCGCGGATCTCGGCGATGAACGCAGCATCGTTGCGCGTGACCTCACCAAGACTTCCAGACCGCACCAGAACGTGTTGTTCGGGCGCCGTCCAATTGACGCGGAACAAGGCGATCGTGGCTTCGTCGTAGAGCCCGGCGTTGAGATCCTCAGGCGCCAGGCAATCGGCTGAAACGGCGCCAGAGACATCCAGATTGTCGACATTCAGGCCAACGCTCTCGCGCACTTCAGACGCGCTGAAACCGCTTGAGGCGACATAGGTCGTGCCGTCGAATGTGACGTCGCGATCGTGATCGGTAAAGCCGAGTGCGACGCCGTCGCGGCGGGTCAGTTTCCAGCACCAACACAACGTCGTGACACCGGATGCCAAGTGCGTGGCCAATGCCGGATCGAGTTTTTTCACTGACGCACCTCCAAGATCGGGATGTTGGGGATCGCGCCATGGCGAAAGCCACGGATGTCGATCTCAAGCTTGTCGGTGTCGAAGCGGACTGGGACATCGAATTCGAAGCCGGCCGTTACGACCGCGCCGTCCGCGGGGATGTGGCCTGCTGCAAAAGTGACGATGCCGGTCCCAAGATCGACGCTGAAGGCGTCAGTTGCTGTGACCGCGACATCGTCGACCGCGATCTGCACCGAGCCGGCAACCGGTTTGGTGATGGTGCGCGACCACGGTGCGTTTGAGCCGCCGTAGGTTTTGACGAGCTGAAACGCGGCAATGGCACCGTTGCCCGTTCCAAGCACGCAGTCGACAGGTTGGGGGGCGGTTTCAGGCGGACAGGATTTCCAGTCCAATGGATCGCGCCAGCGGAAGGTGTGCAAGCGGCCGCGACGTTCTTCGAAAAACGCAATGACGGCGTGCAGGTCGTCCAGCGAGCGCACGCCATAGCCTGCGTTGTATGAGCGCCGGGAATCTTGCCAGCGGCTATTGCGTTCTTCGTGGCCGGAGCCGAGCACGACGACATCGGTTCGCCGCTCCGGTCCGCCGCTGGCCCCCAACGAGATACCCGTTGGGAAGCGCACGTCGTGAAAGCTCATGGGTGCCTCTGCGGTTTCGGCGGCGATTGCCGCTGACGCGGCTTTCGGAAAGATGCGCTAAAGATTGCGCTCGCCGCGGGCGACGACGCGATTGAGCATGGCGGCGATCTGCGTTTCGGAGCGTTGAAAGCTTGCAGCGTCCGTCGCCGTGACGTTGAAGGTAATCGTCACACCGCCGTTGCCCTCGGCACGCACACCAAGGCGGCCGTCGGGTCCGCGTGACAACGGCAAGATTGCTTCAGCGCCGCGTTCACCCATGAGCCCCAGTCGGCCTTGCGCGAGTGGGAAACTGACGGGGCTTGCGACCACGCCGCCTTTGGCGAAGGGAACGGGCAAAGCTTGGCGAACCACGCCGCCGTTCGCAAATGGTGTGATCCCGCCGAAGAGGCCGGAGACCGTGGAAGACAACGCGTTCTCAAGCGGTTTGAACGCGGCTTTCAGGGTCAATTGGGACAACCGCAGCGCGAGACTTTGCAAGGTGTCGCCGAGGCTGCGCCCGCGCACGACGACGCTTGCGAAAGCACTCGACAGGTTCGATGCGAAACTGCGTCCGAACTTGGCTGCGTCAGTAAGTTGTTTGCGGAACTCAGTCGTATCTGCGCGGAGTTCGACATTCAGCACATCATCGTCGTCGTCGCGTTGGAACTCATCCATCGGCGGGGCTCCGGTCACGGGATTATCAGGTCAAAAGGGTGCGGGCTGGGTCTGGTCTGGAAACGCCGACATCAGATGTGCCAGACGTGAGCGCGACAAAGGCTTTTCGGGATCGGCGAGGCTCACGGCGGCGTGCAACTCGCGCGGCGTCATCGACCAGAACGCGCGCGGCGGCAGCTTCAGCATGCCGAGACCGACGTGCATGACGTCGTCCCAGGGAAAGGGACACGCGCGCCGACCGCCACCTCGCCTGATCCGCAATGGGCTTGTTTTGCTGGTTGCAGCCCAGCGCTCTGCACATCGTCGGGACCAGCCGCATCGTCACCAAACGTTGCGCGCAACAGCTCAGCTACGATCCCGACAAATCCGGCCGCGCCGCCGCGCACGCGCATGTGCGCGATCGCTTCGTCGGTGACGTCGGCACCTGCACCGCGCAAACCGGCGCCAATGATTTTGATGGCGTGCCGGGCCGACAGGCGTCCGGCCGAAAAACGCTCCGCTAATGCGAGCATGTCTTCATCGCCAAAAGCGCTCTCCAGTTCGGCCAACGCCCCAAGTGTCAGGCAAAGACGCATGGGTTTGCCGTCGAAAACAGCTTCGATTTCACCGCGGTGTCGATTGACCATTGAGCCTGCTCTTTTTGTGCTGAAACTGTGTCAGTGGGGCCGGGCTTACAGCGCGGCAAAACCAATTGCGCCGGCGGATTCAAGCGCCAGGTCAAAGCCGATTTCGCCATCGTGGCGGCCGGTCAATTCAAACGAACTGATTTGGAACGCACCGGTCAGGACGCCGAAATCCGGGATCGTGATTTCCATCGCGGGGATCTCGCCATCGAAAAACGCCTGGCGGATTTTCAAGTCGCTCGCTGCATCCTTGAAGATCCCGGCACCTGAGATCCGCGCCGACTTGATCCCGGCACCGGAGAGCAATTCGCGCCATTGGCCAATCGAGTCCTGGTTGGTGATATCGACGGTCTCGGCATTGAATGCGATCGTTCGCGTGCGCAGACCAGCGACGGTCGTGAACGTACCGCCGTCGTCGATCTTTAAGAGGAGGTCTTTGCCTTTTTGCGCGGCCATGCGGTGGGCTCCGTTTATCCAGCTTCGTTGGCGAACAAGCGACCGGTCAGGTCAGCGGCTCTGTGACGGCGCGCAGGCGGATCAGGCCGCGCCAGGTCTCACCGTCGGGTTCGCGACGCAGTTCGGAAAATGCGTGACGCAGATTGATCAAGCGATGTCCGGTCAAGCTCAGTGCCGCATCATGGAGTGCGTCGCGCAGCGTATCAGTGACCGCCTGCAATTCTCGCCGACCCCGGTTTTGCGACCAAACCAGAAGTGAGATCTCATGCTCGCTTCCCGTTTCCGTGCCGGTTGACCAGTCGCGCTCAGTGGTGATGCCGAACGTCACGTATGGCGGTTGCGTGCCGCGCGGGACATGATCGAAAACCTTTTGGCCACCCAGGACGCTGGTGAGGTCCGGATCCGCGATGAGCCTTGCGTAGATTGCTGTTTGCAGTGCCCAGGTCGCAGTTGTCATTGCGGCGGCCTCCGCGGTGTCTGACGACCTGCCTCAAGCGGAGGGGTCATGCTCAGCCGGCGTTTCGCAGCGCGGCGTGCCTGGGCGCGTATGGCGAAGCGTGCCACCACACGGGCTGCGGAGCGGCCAGCCCAGCGGGCCAATTCGTCGTGGATGCGAAGCTGAAGTTTCATGCGGTCTCCTCCTTGCAGTCGCACACCAGCCAGCGGTTGCGTTCGTTCAAATTTCGCACTGACAGGATGTCGAAGGCCCGTGTGCCAAACCGGATGCGCGCGGTCGGGCCGACGTCTGCGCGAAAGCGCAGTGTGATGCGGTGACTGGCTTCGGCGCTGATGCGATCGGCCGTGACGACCTCGCGGCCGGATGCGGGAACGATCTCAGCGAAGACCTCAGCGATCGGCATCCAGGTTTCACTTGCCCCGCCGCCGGCATCGGTCAGCAGGGCGGGTGCCTCAATCGTAACGCGGTGGCGCAGCGCACCGAGCGCCGGCGCCTTCACAATTGCACCTGTCGGTAGGGCGCAAGCAGTGCCGACACCGTATCTGGGATGCGCGCTGCCGATGAACCGATAGCTGCCGGCTCGCGGTTCTCATACCAGTGCGCGACCAGCAGTTTGAGTGTGTGGCGGATTGGTTCAGGCACGTCGCCTGGCGCGGCGCCGAAGCCGGCTTCGAAGTCGATTTCCACGTGCGCGTCTGATGACGGCGGTGCGGTTTCTAGGCAAACCACGACGGGTCGCTGCTTTGTTTCGCGTGTCCAGGCCGAGACCGGCACGGAGGGCTGCGCCTCGTTCGCGAACTGCCAGCGAACGGCGTTGATTTCGCGGACCGGCCAGACCGGCAATGCAACGCGGCCGTCGGCTGGCGGCGTGACTGAGAGCGTCCACGACTGCGTTATCAACGCGAGGTCGAGCGCCGTTTCAACATGCAGGCGCGAAGTTACGATCAGGCTCGTCAGGAACGCATCTTCGGCGTCGTGATCAATCCGCAGCGCTGCCTTGACTTCGGCAAGTGTCAGCGGCTCGACGGCAGGTGCCGCCGTCTGGGTCAGGGCCATCGATGTCTCCCGGGTTTTTGAGCGCGCAAAAAGAAACCGGGCACGCGCGGTACCCGGTTTCAGATTCAGTGCGTGAGATGCTGATTAGACCGCGAAGCTGAGAAGCTTGATCGCGTCGAAATCCTGGACGCCGCCGCCAACGCGCTTGGTCGTGTAGAACAGCACGTAGGGTTTCGATGAGAACGGGTCGCGCAGGATGCGGATGCCGACGCGGTCAACGATCAGATAGCCGCGGCGGAAATCGCCGAACGCAATCGCATTTGCGCCCGCCGCGATATCCGGCATGTCTTCAGCTTCGGTGACGGCAAAACCCATCAGCGTGGGCGCCTGGCCCGGCATCGTTGCCGGCTGCCAGATGTAGTTGCCGTCACCGTCCTTGAGTTTGCGGACCGCGGCCTGCGTCGTGCGCTTCATGACAAACGATGCGTTGGCGCGGTAGGCGGCTTTGAGCGTGTAGATCAGATCGATCAGAACACCGGCCGGATCGCTTGAGGGGAACGCGCCAGCCGCGCCCGAGCTGATCGTGCCGATGTTGCCCCATGACCAACTGGCGTTGTCGACCGTGGTGTAGGTCATGAAGCCGCGCGGCTTGTTCACGCCGTCGCCGTTCACGAAGGCTGTGCCTTCCTGTTCGGCGAATGCGGTGCGGACCTCTTCGGCGATCCAGGCATCGACATCGACAGCGCTGTCATCGAGCAGCGCCTGCGTCGCCGCTGGCATGGCGTACAGTTCCATCGTTGGAAACGACAGCTCCGACAGCGTTGGCGTCGTTGTCTCGGTACGCGCTGCCGTCTCACCGACCCAGCCGGTCTCAAAGCCGGTCGTTGCGAACGGCTTTTTGAACACCGATCCCGACACCTGGCGAATGCCTGCGATCGCGCGGATCGGCGAAACATCGCGCAGCGACCCGTTGATCACGGTTTCGGTTTCGTGCGGCACGAGATAGCCGCCGTCTGCATCGGTCGAAACCGACAATGCCTTGGCTTCGAGGTCGCGCAGTGCCTGCGTTTCGCCAGAGCGCATGTAGGCTTCGAAGGCAGCCTTGCGCTGCAACCCGTCACGCGATGAGGCCGTGCTGGCGCCAGCAAGTTGCGGCCGCGCGGCTTTGTGGGCGAGGCCATCGACGCGGCGTTGCTGCTGGTCGAGTGCGCGGTCGATACGTGCCAGCTTTTCTTCGGTCACGACATCGGCCGACTGGCGACGCTCGATTTCGTCGAGCCGCTGGTCGTTGGTTTCCTTGAACGCTTCGAATGCGCGGACAAGGTCATCAACGGCGGACACGACATCGCCGGATGCCGATTTCAATTCGAGTTCGTTGGGGCTTACCACTGGGCTGCCTCTTTGCTTGTGGGTCTTGATGGGGTCTTGCGCCCGGTGCGCAACAAGGCGGCGGCTTGTGCAATCCGCGCGCTCAATTCCGCATCCGAGGTGATGGCCCGCCCCGCGTCCCGCCGGTGTGTCAGGCCTTTGAAGCCATCGCGCATCAGTGCGCGCGCCTGGCCGCGCGTGAACCCAGCGTCCTGCGTGAGCCAACGCTCAAACTCCCGCACGCTTGGAACGGCGTCCTGGAACGGCGGAGATTTGACGGAAGTGATGCGGGCTTCCGCCTGCATCGGAAAGGTGACGATCGAGATTTCCCATAGGTCGATCTCGTTGAGGGCACGGGTGCCCGTCCGGCGATCACGCACCGCTTTTGTTGCACGAAAGCCGATTGACAAACCGTCGACGGCGCCGGCGCGCATTAGCGAGAGCACTTCGCGAGCTCGCGCGACGTCCGGCATCAAGCGGCCACGCGCAAACAGGCCACGGGCATCTTCATGCAGGCGCTGCCAGACACCGATCGGCTGGGCGGGGTCATGCTGAAACAGCATCTTGACGCCCTCAGCGCCGCGCTTTGCCAGCGAATTGCGGAACGCGCCGGCCTTGACGATATCGCGGCCGAGATCTTCGCGATCAAACAGGCTTGCGTAGCCTTCAAACGTGCCGTCGAGCGAAACGTCCTTAAGGTCGAGTGCGCAAAACTTCACTTCAACCGCGGCTTCGAGCAGCGGCTTTGGAGCTGTCGGCATGTGAGCGTCCTGGATCGTTGAGAGATGGCCGCGCAAGCCGTGCGCCATCGGCGCGGCGCGTTGGCACGTGCGCGATGGGTGTCAGGCAAGCGGTGTGGCAGGTGGCGAGTGCGGCGTTGGTGTTCGTGTTCGTGTTCGTGTTAGGCCGCAGATGATGGTTCGGGCGGCAAGCCGACGGCTGCGCGTTTTTCATCGCGCGTCAGGAAGCTGACGCTTTCCAGGCGGCGCCAAAGTGCGTCGCGTTCGCTTGTCAGCGCTTCGATCGCATCGAGGTCCGGGCGCAAACTCACGGCATCGCCAAAGGCGGGGGCAAGCCAGGTTTCGAAGGCCCGCGCCGTCCGGTTGACCAGCGGCAACACCGTTTGGCGCCAGAACGTGCGGTTGGCTTCCTGGTAATTGGCATACGTGTTGTCACCGGGAATGCCGAGCAGCATTGGCGGCACGCCGAGCGCAAGTGCGATTTCGCGCGCAGCAGAATCCTTTGCGGCCATGAAGTCCATGTCGCGGGGCGTCAAACTCATGGCTTTCCAATCGAGCCCGCCTTCAAGCAAGAGCGGCCGGCCAGCATTGCGTGCGCCCTGGAAGCTCGTCTCAAGTTCTTCCTTCAGGCGCGTGAACTGGTCGGCCGTCATGTGGCCGTCGGCCCGGTAGACCAACGCACCGGATGGCCGCGCCGCGTTGTCGAGCAACGCCTTGTTCCACTGGCTTGCACTGTTGTGGATATCGACGGCGGTTGCAGCCGCTTCGACCGGGGACAGGCCATAGTGATCATCGAGCGGGTGGAACAAGCGCAGGTGCAAGACGCGGGCGACATCCTCTGCGACATCGCCTGTGATGGCCCGTTCGCGCCCACCGACGCGATAGATGTAACCGTCTGCCCAGCCATCAACGTCGGTGCGCACGGCGACGCGATCTGGCCGCAACAACGCGAGACCAGCAATCCGATCGGCGCTGCCGACGGCTTCGACATAGGCGTTGCCGGCGACGAGCAGATAGCCATACCAGCTTTCGAAAAAATCGGTCGCGGTCTGGCCAGGCGCCGGGCGGCGTAGGAGACGTGCCAGTTCATCGGCACGCGCGGGGTCGGCCTCGTTCGTTGCGCGATCCTCCGCGCGCAAGGGGATCGATGCAGCGGCCTCGGCGATCAGACGAACGCAGCGATACAGGACGGCGTTGCGCATCACGCCTTCACGCGCAAAGGCGTGATAGTCGCGCGGCGCCCATCGCGCACGTGCCGTTGCCTCAAGCGCAAACCATGGCGCCGGCGCTGCCTTGGTTTCGGGCGGCGGCGTTGGCGTTGCGTGAGCCGGATTGCGGCGCAGCTTTGCAGGCCGCGTCCCGCGCGGTGTTGGGCGGTTCGCCATGCGCACTCAGATCCTTCTGACGTGAGGGGGTGACGGCGCATCGAGCACCAGTTCGGTGAGCGCCCACACGAGCGCATCAAGTCTATCGGGACTGCGCCCGCCGGTGCCGCCGGATTGGCCGGTGCCGAAGCGCAGCATTTCAGTTTCGAGCGCGGCAAGATCGCCAACGTGCGCCACGCGGCCCTCAGCGTAGAGCGCCGCGACGGGCTCGGCCCGCAACCACTTGCCGCGTGTTGCGCGCACCTTGCGGATCGGCACGTTCGCATCCGTCTGGCGGATGACGCTTTCGACGAGATCGCCGCCCTGGTTGACTTCGGCAACGATCCGGTCGGCTGCAAAATCGCGGTAGGCGGCAACGACGGCGCGCGCCCAGGTATCGGGGGCGCGACCTTGAAGTGTGCGATCTGCAAGGACGACTGCTCTGCCGTCCAGCGCGAGGCCGGCAACAACGATCCCGCACGCATCCGACTTGGCGTGTGCCGTCACCGGCGGATCGACGCCAACGACAATACGCGTCAAGGCTTCGGGCGCGTCAGGCAGGCGATGGTGCTCAATCCATTCGCGTTGCCACAGCGCGCCAGACGTGTCCGCGATCAACTCACCGTCGAGTTCCTGGCGGCCGAGCAGCGAACTGCCGTACCGCTTGCGCATTTGCACGACAAAGTCGGGCGCGAGGTTGGCCGCGTTCGCGTCGGTTGCCGCGCGCGTGACCACCGTGTCTGCCTGTGCAAGCAACTGCGTCAGGAGCGGGATTGGTCGCGGCGTGGTTGTGACCAAAGCCCGTGGGCTATTGCCCAGACGCAGCGCGAATTGCAGCATGTCCCAAACCGCTTCGGGCTGACGCCATTTGGCCAGTTCATCACACCAGGCGGCGTGGAATTGCGGACCGCGTAGCGCGCCCGGGGTCTCAGCCGAAATCACTTGCGCGATGGCACCGTTCGGCCATTCCAGAACACCACGCGCACGCATGAATGCTGGCCGTTCATGCGGCGGATGCACCGACAAGAGGCCGGACACACCTTCGATCATTACGTTGCGGACATCGGCTGCGGTCTGGCCAATCAATGCAATGCGCTTGGCCGGCAACTCGCAAAACGGGCGGCGACCCAGCGCCATCGCGCGGACCCACTCCGCACCGGCCCTCGTTTTTCCAGCGCCGCGCCCGCCAATGAAGGCCCACGTTCGCCAGGGCGTTTCACCGGTTGCGTCAGGCGGGGGAAGCTGGTCATCGCGGGCCCAAATTTCCCAGTCATGCGCCAGGCGTGCTGCGTAATGCGACGGCCATTGCGAGATTGCGGCCTGGAGGTCAGTTGACGTCGTGCCCGAGCCGTTCGCGCAGGCGCATAATGCGTTCCGCAACATCGCGGCGGAAGGTGTCCTGATCGATGGCGTCGTCGGAACCGTTGTCATGGCCGCTTGCCTCCGGTTTGCCGGACGCTGCACCGTCGGCTTCGTCCAACACCTTCAGCTTTTCCACATTGCGGATGAGGCCGCCGAGCGTGCGCGCCTCACGCTCGTGATCAGCGGTCGATAGGTCATCGGTTCGGTCCATGCGCTCCTCCAGGCTTGCGAGCTGACGATGAATGGCAGACCGCAGCCGCTCAGCCAGCGGCAAAGTGCGCGGCCGGCAAAGCGCCTCGCGTTGCGCCGCTGCCGGTTTCTGCTCGCGAGCGGCAGGGCATTGCGACCGGTTTGCTTTCGAGGCTGCACGCCGTGGCCATGTTTCACGTTTTGCCCGACGAAAAATGGCGCTTGCAGACACGCCAAAGCGCTTTGCCAAGGCCGCGACGCTATCTGGTTCGTTGAGATAGGCAGCACGAATAGCCGCCCAATCGACTTGCGAGAGGTCGTTCATCTGCGTCCATTTATTGGGGGCGGTTATCTCGATATTATTGGGACTGGCGCGTTACGATCCGCCGGGGCTAACAAATAGCACCCGGAGGCAGACGACTAACCACCAGTCACAATTCTCGAGCATATTCAAATAGTACTCGAGAACCGTTTCGCTGTCAATTAGAAAAGCACCGGATTTTTTCATTGCCTGATATTCAAAAATTGCAAAATCAATAAGTATAAACCTGTCGTGCACGTCGGGGATAAGTCCGTTCGTCTAACGGCTTTCACGGCGCTCGCGATAAGCAACGAAGATGCTTGCTGCGAAAATCAGACCGCCACCGACGAACGTCGAAATGCCCGGTGCTTGCTGAAACAGGAAAAAGCCAAGCAGAGAGGCCCACACAAGCTTCAGAAAATCAAATGGCATGACTGCGGTTGCGTCCGCTTGTTTGAGGCTTTCGGCCAGCAAGAGCTGTCCAAATGTGCCGGTGATGCCGAGAAATACCAGCAACGCCAGTGCCGGCAAGCTTGGCCAAGTCCACACATAAATGGCAGGTGGAAGTGAAAACAGGCTGAGCAGGATGCTCATGTAACCGGTCGTCGTCAGGCTGCTTTCGGTAATCGAAAGCTTCTTGATCACGATCATGGTGACCGCCCAGACAGCCGCGGATGTGACAACGAGAACCGCACCAAGATCGACTGCAACCAGATCAAGCCGTAAAACAATTGCCGTCCCCAAAAAACCGACCGCGGTTCCAAGTATGCGCGTTGCGTCGAGCCGCTCGCGCAAAAACACAACACTCAAAAGCGCCATGAACAAAGGCGCGGTAAACGCAAGTGCCGTGACACGCGCAATTGGTGTCAGAGACAGCGCGGTAAAGAAGGTCAGCATTGCAATCACATTGAGGGCTGCGCGCAGAATATGCATCGGCAGACGGCGCGTTGACAAAAAACCCAGGCCAGAGCGGAAAACAACCGGCAGGAAAATCAACAGACCAAAAAGATTGCGGAAAAACGCGACCTGGAATGGGTGCATATCTTTCGACAAGTACGCAATGGCTGCGTGCATGACGGAGAATGCAACGGTCGAGGCGGTCATCAGAATGATGCCACGCATGGTCGGCGAGGTCGCGCGCCATCGCGCTCTCAGGGCTGGATCAATCATCGCGGCCGCGCTGACCTGGAGACGGGTTCAACGCGCCACTTTGGCCAGCATTGAAGCATGTGATGGTGACGCGCCTGGCAAGGTCGATGCGGACCTGAGGCTTGTGTGGAGCGGCTCATGGGCGTCGACCGCCCCGCGGCGCATTGAGCGGGATGACGTCATGGACAGACGTGGGCTTGCCGCCGCCGTAGCCATCGACAATGAAATCGGCCAAGTCGAGCGGGCCCACTTCTGTTTCCGGTCGCGCCCACGATTGCACGGAAATACCTGCGGCATGGACCGTTTCGGGATCACCCGAGACCAGTGGGTGCCACCAATCGAGGTCCCGGCCCTCCGCGACGCGCCTGTAGCCGCAGGTCTCCGGCAGCCATGACAGGTTTTTGGCTTCGTTCGGATCGAGCGAAATGCAGTCGGGAACGCGTTGGTGGCGGGCCGCATAGTCGCTGCAGCGACACGTCGTTGTGTCGAGCAGGCGACAGGCCAGTTGCGTGAGATAAATGCCGCCGGTGTCTTCGTCTTCCAGCTTGAGCATGCAGCATCGCCCGCAGCCGTCGCATAGACTTTCCCACTCCACCGCCGTCATCTCGCCCAATGACTTGCGTTTCCAGAACGGGGTTGCTGCATCATCGCCGCGCGTTGCGGCATTGCTGGTTGTTGATCGTCGGGTGGTGCGTTGCATGCGCGTTCGATTGCGACTAGGCAGTCAAAGCTGCTTTGGAGATGCCTCAACATGGCCGCGTCGGGCGCTGAGGTCCAGACGTGCGGGCCAGGTGGCCTCTACCGGATGATGTTGATTGATGATCGCGCCGCGCTGCGGGTGTTATGGTTGGAACGCTGCGTTGTGACTGACACTTTTGGTCCGAGGCTGAAGGGGCTGGGGAAACGGTGAGCGACTGGTTTTTCCGGCAAGGCGCGCGCAACAGGATCCTTGACCTCATGGGGTTTGAGGCGTGGGTCTTTGAAAAGATCGCTGCGCCGGTCCGAAAATTTCTTGAGGTGTACAGCCGCCTGTCGAGCATCGCGGCGCGGCTGCAATTGCGCGGCTGGGCAAAGCTCGGCAACGAACTTGCGTCGGAAGCCGTGACGGTGGGAACGGCCGGGTTCGTCGTGCTGTATGTGCTTGCCACGGCTGCCTATCGCGAAATCGACGAGACGCAGTGGCGCACGATGGGCCAATACAGCGTCACGTTTCAGGATCGCAATGGGACTGAGATCGGCCGACGCGGCATCTTCACCAACGATTCGGTGCCGCTCGAGGAGATCCCCGATGTGATGATCCGGGCGGCCCTCGCCACTGAGGACCGGCGGTTTTTTGAGCACTACGGCGTTGATATCATTGGTACCATCCGCGCGTTGATCCAGAACTTGCGGGCGAACTCCGTCGTGCAGGGTGGCTCGACGATCACCCAACAACTTGCCAAGAACCTGTTTCTGTCATCGGAACGCTCAATCACCCGCAAGATCAAAGAGGCGTTCCTGGCGCTCTGGCTGGAGGCGCGCCTGTCGAAGCGCGAAATCCTCAAGCTGTACTTGGACAGAGCCTACATGGGCGGTGGTGCTTTCGGGGTGGAAGCGGCTTCGCAATTCTATTTCGGCAAGTCAGTTCGCGACGTGACGATGGCGGAAGCGGCCATGATGGCTGGCTTGTTCAAAGCGCCCACAAAATATGCACCGCACGTCGACCTTGCCGCAGCGCGGGCGCGCGCCAACGAGGTCCTCTCAAACCTGGTCGAGGCTGACTACTACACAGCGGGACAAACCTACGAAGCGCGGCTTAAGCCGGCCACGCCGATTGCAAGGGTCGAGACGCGTTCGCCCGACTGGTTCCTCGATTGGGCCTTTGAAGAGGTTCAACGGATCATGAAGGGTCAGAACAAGTTCGTGCTGACCGCGCGGCTCACTGTCGATCTTGAGCTGCAAAACCTCGCCGAAAACACCATGGAATCGCTTGTGAATACCTACGGGCGCTCCAACAATTTCAGCTCAGGCGCATTGGTCAGCATGGAGCCGGACGGGGCTGTGCGCGCATTGGTCGGCGGGATCGACTACGGCGAGAGCCAGTTCAATCGGGCCACGCGGGCGCGACGCCAGCCTGGGTCGTCTTTTAAAGCCTACGTTTACGCGACCGGTCTGATGAACGGCTACTCGATCCGCTCGCGGCTGCGCGATTCCTCCCCACGCTGCGGCCGCTGGTCACCGCGCAACTATAACGGCTCTTACGGATCGGGCCGGCGCGTCAGCATGACGGATGCGTTCCGACGCTCGCTTAACACCACGGCAGTCGCCATTTCTTTGGACGTGGGCCGTCAAAAGGTGATCGATTTCACGAAGCAGCTTGGCATCGAAGGGGTGCGGCGATCGTGTTCCATCGCGCTTGGTGATACGGGCATCACGCTGCTTGAGCACACCGGCGGCTATGCGGCGTTTGCGAATGGCGGCATGAAGGTCACGCCCTACGGGTTATTGGAAATCTACGACTCGCGCGGCCAGCTTGCCTACAGCCGCCAACGTGATGAGCCAAAGCCCAAACGGGTGATGCCGCTGCAGGTCGCACAGCAGATGAACACGCTGCTGCATTCGGTCGTTGAGGCCGGGACGGCGCGGCGCGCCAAACTCGAATTCACGCATGCCGTGGGCAAGACCGGCACCAGTTCCAGCTATCGTGATGCGCTGTTTATGGGCTTCACGGGGCGCTATGTGACCGGTGTTTGGGTCGGCAATGACAACTACCGGCCCATGCGGCGGCGCGGTGGCGGCGTGACAGGTGGCAGCTTCCCGGCACAGGCGTGGCAGGCGTACATGTCGGTCGCGCACCGCGATTACGACATACCAACCATTCCGGGCTTGGAGCCGCATCCCACGCAGATTGCCGAACGCGCGCGGCTTGCCAAACTGCGACGCAGCGATCCAACCCTTGGCGCCGATCGGCAAACCGATGGCGCACGCGTCGGGCGGCTCCCTGTCGATACCCGTAAAGCGCTCAATGCGTTGCGGCGAGACATCAACAAGGCGCGCGGCGACGGAGACGGCGAACCTACCCGCGCTGAGCGCGCAACGCGTCCCGGCGAACGCGCCGACGCACGAGGATTGCGCAAGACCGACGCGCGATCGGACGGTCGGACGGCGCTTTGATGACACCTGAACCCAGGCAAATCGCGAAGTACGCCAGGATCGCATTGCGAAGAACCTTCGCCCTGGTCAACTCGCTGTTTTCGCGGATCGTGTTTTTCGCCTCGGCGATCGCGATCGGCATGCTGTCGTCATGGTATGCAATCCACAGTGGCCTAGCCTTTAACACCGAACAGGCCGGCCCATGGATGATATGGGATTACGCCGGCCAAGCGGCCAGCGAACCCTACACGCGGGCGCGGTTTTCCATGTCTGGCGGCCTTCCGATCAGCGGCGATCGGATTACGCGCCTTGAGGCACGGTTCGACGATGACGGCCGGCGGCTGCACTCGTCATGCGTTTATGAGATTACCGGTCGGGGTATCGATGCGCGCTGGTGGTCGCTTGCCGTGTTCAACGCATCGGGCCGCCTGATCCCGAACGCTGCGCAACGTCATGGGCTGAACAGCGCGACGACGGCGATCAGTCCCGACGGCCTGTTCCGCATCACGCTTGCGCGCGACGCACGGCCCGGCAACTGGCTTCCAACCGGTGCGGCGGGGCGGATGGTGGTGATCTTAGAAGTGCAAGAGCCCGATTCGATCGACGCTGACGGCGAACGTTCGCTTGAGGATATCGAACCTCCTTCGATTAAGCGGGTGGCGTGCTGATGGCCCAGTTCCTGCCGCGCAGCGTTCGGCTTTGGCTGATCTTTTTGTTTGTGATTGCGATCAGTCACGTTCTGACGACGCTTTGGCTCGCCGGGACGCGGACGGCAGCAGACTATGAGCGTTTTATCGATGGCCTGCCGCGGAACCGTTTTACGGTGCTGCAAACGCTGACGCCGGAGACCCAGCGGTTGCCGTTCATGATGCCGGAAGCGCACTACGCGGTCTGTCCATTCGACACATCGCGCGGTCGAGTTCTTTTGAATGTGACGCTGGACGGCCCCGGCTGGGTGTTGTCCCTGCACGCCCCAGATGGGTCCATGATCTATTACGCGCCGGGCTCGGACGGGCGGGAAGTGCGCTTGCGGCTCGTCCTCATCCCGCCGGGCGACCAGTTTTTGGGCATGCCGGTCGGCGGTCTCGGTCAAGGGCCGGAACTTCCCGAAGTGCCGTTGGCGGAAACACGGGGCGTGGCGATCCTACGGGTGCCGCTCTACGGGCGCAGCTATGCTGCCATCGCGGTCAACGCGCTTAAGCGGTCGTCGTGCGAACTTGTGCTGCCGCGGCGCCAATCGCGGACGGCGCGCAGATAAGCTGGGGATTTCATTACAGCTCTTCGTCGATTTCCAGTTCGGACTCGATTTCCATGACGGTCGTCAGAACGAGCCAATCGCGAGCCACAGTCGGCCGGTTTTGCGCCATTTCGGGGTCAGCGTCGGACGCTGTCCGCTCATAGCGGATCCCTGGGAAAACGACGATCTCAGCTGACGGCGAAGCTTCCACCGGCGGGTGGGCGTCATCGCCATTGATCGCGGGCGATTGTCGCGATGCGCGCCGCCGGGCGGCGCCCTCGCTCGGTGCCAAGGCGTAACGTCTTGATTGCAATGAGATTATGGTCGCCATGTCCGCGCCGGTTTGCTGGTTCAAGTTGTGTGGGGTGCACTGAACTTCTGGCGGAACCGGGACGCAAACAACACCTGCCGTGGCCCAACTGCGGCAGATAACCAACACGCTGGACTGATCGATGGCTGGCTTTGGTCAGAGGGTCAAGGCGAACGGTTCAAGTTGAATCTCAAAGTGAGGCGAACAGGTCGCAGCGTGTGACACCTGGCCGCCACGGTGTTTCATATGCATAAGGACGCACAGGTCGCGTCACGACGCTTCGATCCAGGCCGACAGGGCTTCGCGGCCCGGCGTTGCTTCGACTTCAACGACCCATAAATCGCTATCGAATGACACTTGGCTGGCAATCAGAGCCTCTGCGGCGGGTTCCGACACAGGAGTGTCACCGGAATGCACCACAAAGCCGCGATCCAGTCGCTCGCGGTCAAAACCCGCCGGAGCAGGCCCCATGACCGTGGCGGTCTGATCTGGATATCGCAGCACAATGAAGATCGCGCCGGCATCGTCATCGCCGTGGCGCACCACGACCGGCATGCCACCAAGACTTTGGCAACTGCGCAAGTAGGCGCGCACCCAGATCTCGGACTTCAGCAGCATGGAGCGCCTTACTTTTCCCGCCGACAGGCGCAAATTCTCAGTTTCACTGCGCCGCGCGGGCAGACTTTCTTGGCGTTGCCGCAGCCGCGAGCCGTTCAATCAGATCCGCTGAAATCCGCCCGGTTGGCTCGAGGTTGCCGCGACGTTCGAAACTGCGGATCGCCGCGCGCGTCTTTGGCCCGAACGTGCCATCCACGGGCCCCACATCATACCCCAAATTCGTCAGCGACGTCTGGACCAGCCGCACAATCTGGTGCGCGTGAGCGCCGGAGACGGTGAGCGTTGCTCCCGGAGCGCGCGGTCGGCCCATGATCAAGGCTTCGAGCAAGCCATCGGACGCATGACCGGTCATCGGCAGACCGTGATCGTACTCAAAGGCGAGGATTGCCGCGCGTGCACGCGCGCCGATTTCATGGGAGTCGCGCTGCGGCAAATAATCAAGCCGTACGAGTTCGCGCAAAACAGCCTTCCACAGCGCCGGATTTTTCGTCGGCGTTGCGAGCCGGACCCGGCCATCGGCCGCAGAACTCTGGTCGCGAGGCGCTGCGTTCTCGTCCTGCTGAAGGGCTGCAAGCTGCGGCGTTGATCGGTCAGGTTGCAGTGCCAATAGGTTCAAACCCACGGCAAAGCTCATGACAATAAAGCCGCCACTCAAAATACGAAGACGCACTGCATGCATAACTACGCACCCACTCAGACCACCGCTGAAGGAAGATGGCGAGTTGGGGTTAACCGTTGATTAACCCACGTTGCAAAAGAGTTCCAACGTCGCGCGCGCAAGCCGCTTGCATCGCAACGTTTCAGATAGCTCTGCATGTTAACTGTAACGTCTAAAGGCGTGCCGCCGGTGCTGACTAGCGGGCCTGCCTGATGCTTTCGCGGACAGTCTCAGCTACGAAGGACAATCGTCGTGTATTGGCGCGCAGCGACTGCCGGCCTGTTATTTTTCGCGATACTTCCAGCCGATATCGAACCATCGACCGGGGCCTTGCGCGACGAACCTGCCGGGCGGCCCTTTTGTGAGCGCAACCCGGCCAGTTGCTCAGCCATGCTGGAAATATACGACGGTGCTGTACGCAAGGGCCTTTATATTGCTGGCGGGATCGCGACCACGGCCAATCATGCTGCAAAGTTGGCCCAATTGAATTGGACCTTGGATTGGTCACGCCTGCGCGAGCCGTGGGCGCCGCTGCCAGAGCGCGATTTTTCGCCGCCCCAGGACAGATTGCAGTTTCCAGGCGAGCCGCCGCGTGAGGATCCGCCGACGGCGCGGGGCACGTTGCGCGACGACGATTGGGGGGCGCGATGGAATGGCGGTCAGACGGCCGCGCGTCCGCAACCCGTCCCAGGGCCGCCGGATCTGTAAGCGCCAACGCGGCGTCGTTTGCCGCTGCGGCAAGTCTCCGGGTTTATCCCGGCCGTTGGGCGCATTAGTTTGCCATCAAGCGTTCAACCCCGGAGCCGATTGATGTCCTTTGCGGAGATTGAAGACAACTTCGCCCTGCTGGATGAGTGGGAGGATCGTTATCGCTATCTGATCGAACTGGGTCGTGCGCTGCCGCCGCTTCCCGATGCGCTGAAGACAGATGCCACCAAGGTGCGTGGCTGTGCCAGCCAAGTCTGGATGGTGAGTGCGGCCGAGCCGGATGCAAGCGGCATCACGCGGCTCACGTTCCGTGGCGAAAGCGATGCGCATATCGTGCAAGGGCTTATTGCCGTTCTCTTGGCGATCCACAACGGCCGTACGGCAACCGAAATTCTCAATACCGACACCGATGCTCAGTTTGAGAAACTGGGGCTGAAGGGCTCGCTCACGCCCCAGCGGTCAAACGGTCTGGCATCGATGATCACACGCATTCGCCAGGAGGCCGAACGCCACGCGACCGCCTGAAACGATCTATGTGCGCTCGCGCTGTACGGGCTCAAACACAATGCGTCCATGTGAGATCGCAACCCGGACCCGTGCGGTGTCATTGCTCAATCCATAATGCGCCGCCAGCCCACGCAAGCCGATGCCAAGCGGGATCTTGGCTGATCGCGGCGGCCATTTGCGGTTGGCCTCGATGTCGGTGAGCCCAAGACCGTGACAGCACACATCGACCACGACGCCGGCGATCTCAGGGTCGAGTGCGGCAAGTGCGGCGTTCAAACGAGCCTTTGCCGCGATGGTCCGGTCCAGGTGATCGGCAAACGCATTTTGGCTGGTTGTCGCGTGATCTGTGCGGGCATTGTCTTGGCGCCAACAGGTTGTGACGCTTGGGACTTGTAGCGCACGCAGGTAGTCGGCGCGCAGGCGGGCACCTGCCGCGAACTCCAGGTCAGAAATCAGCGGATTGCCCTCACGATCCTTGCGCAGGCGCAACCATGCCAGCGGGGTGTCGGCCGCGAGCAGTTCGCCGGGCTGTGGATTTGCGGTTTGATGCTGCTGCGGTGTTGACCGGCTTTCGCGCGGCCTTTGCGGCTTTGCCGAAGCGGTGCGGTGGCAGGCGGATCCAGGTCGGCGCACTTGCCCAACGGCTGGCGCGTCGATCGGCGCGGCCTGTGCGGCGGCGACGCGTGCCTTGCGCGCCCGGGCCCGGCCGGTTGGCGAAAGGACAAAACGCTGAGCCGCGTTGGCAACCAGATAGCCTTCGCTGATGGCCTTGTGCGCGATCGCGGCGGAAACCTCGGTTCCGCCTCCGCCAGACGAGGAACAGGCATCGCCTGCGACAATTCGGAACACAGCCTTGCCGGTCATGGGGCCGTTGCCCTGCTGCAGGCCGCAGCCGCGAACCGCAAGCGCCAATAGCAGACGATCCAATTTTGCCTGGCTCATTGGGCGGCCTCGCGTTGTGCGCGTTCCATCACGAGCGGCAAGATCGCGTGTGCCATCATCATGCGCGCGCCCGATGCCAAGAGATCAACGGCACGGTCGAAATCGTCATCCTCGCGAGCGTCCTCGATTAGCCGACACGCGTGCGCCGCCGTGGTGCGATCTCGCTCAAACAGACGGCCGACATCAGAAAGCGATAAACCGCAAGCCGTGTGCGCCAAGTACATTGCGACCTGGCGCGCCCTTGCAACGTGCGCCCGGCCGCGGGTCGGGCCACGCAGCAGCGTTTCGTCGACTTGGAACGCGTTGGCGACCAGCTTTTCCAGGCTGACGCGCAAAACATCCTTGAAATCGTCGCGGTCAAGCGGGAGGCAAAACCCCCTCGCCCCATCGAACGATCGGCTGGTATTCATATGAAAGGCCGTGCTGATCACTGACATGCGGTGTCCCAAGATCGGTTGCCAGACCAATCAAAGGGATTCCCGCCGAAGTAGCCTTGTGATCGCAAAGCGATAGTAAATTGCGGGGATAAGAGCAAGTAGAGTAAAATAGCATACAAGAGCAGGCGGAAAACGTTTTTGGGGCCGTCTTCATCCGACTTTTGGTTAAGGGTTTTGGTCCGCGGCTGCGGCGGGATTGTCCAGGGTAGAAAACACTGCGCCATTCGAACGATTTCGTGCGCTTTGGACGCCCGCATAATTGCTTTCGCCAAAACGAATTCCTGAACATTATTCTTTTGGCCGCAACGTCACGGAAACGGCAATCGTCAAAATCTCTGACACGGAGCGATATTCAAGCACATCCTTCCAGGTCGCGTACGGCTATTACTGGAACGACGCGTACGGAACGCGGCGGAGGCGGCGGCGCGCACACGACAAGACTGCTTGCGCCCACACAGCGCTCTGCGCATCGTCCAACGATCTGGTGGCGCTTTGGCTGGCCGGACCGATCGGCACTGTTGCTTGACAGGCGTCTTTGTTCCTCGGCACACCATACCTATCTCGCGGGTATGCCGGTCCGGCAGCCCGACCCATCCCAAAGGCTCAGGCCATGCTCGCAAGGAGGCGGACGTGCGATCGCTGTTGTTGATGCTCGCCTTGGCCGCTTTCTGGATGGCGCTATCGGGCTACTTCAAGCCGATCCTGCTGATCTTTGGGGCGGCCACCGTGGTGTTGGCGGTCTACGTCGCCCATCGCATGCGCGTTTCGGATAAAGAAGGTGTCCCCGCCGAATTTGTGCCGGCAGCGCTGGCGTATTGGCCCTGGTTGATCTGGGAGATGCTCAAATCATCATGGGCGGTCGCCATGATCCTGGTACACCCGAAGCTACCGATCAGCCCAACGATGACGGTCATTCGCGCCCGGCAAAAGACCGAGGTGGGGATCGCGGTCTTTGCCAATTCGATCACCCTGACGCCGGGCACCGTGACAACCAACGTCGATGGTGCCGCGCTCACCGTTCACGCGATCGTCCGCGATGGCGCCGATGACCTGGAAGCCGGCGGCATGAACGATCGCGTCGCCCAGATTGAAAAGTCACCGGTGGAGATCGCGGCGTAATGTTTTTGCTTGCGACAATTGCGCTGCTGGTTGCGCTGACCCTCGTCGTGGTGCGCGTGATCGCCGGCCCGACCGTGTTCGATCGCGTCCTTGCGCTCAATACGATTGGGACGTTGGCCATCGTTCTGGTTGCGACCGTCGGGTTCTTGCTCGGACGGCCGGAGTGGCTCGATATCGCGCTGACCTACGGCCTGTTGAACCTGATCGGGACGATGGCTGCGCTCAAATACTTCCGGCATGGCGATCTCGCCTACGACCCCAGCGACGAGGAGAACGGCAAATGAGCTTGAGCCTCGTTGCTGACATCGCAAGCTGGATCTTGATCGCGGCCGGCAGCTTCTTCATCGTCGTGGGCGGGATCGGAATGATCCGCCTGCCCGAAGTGTTTACCCGGATCCACGCGGCAAGCCTTATTGACGGCGCTGGTGCGGGGCTGATCCTGGCCGGCTTGGCCATCCAGGCAGGCGCAACGCTGATTGCCCTGAAGCTTCTGTTCCTATTCCTGCTGTTGCTGTTCACGAGCCCTGTCGCAACCCATGCGGTGGCCCAGGCGGCTTTGACGGCCGGGCTGAAACCGAAACTGAGCGAAGACCGCCGGCCCGGACAAGAAGCTGAGGACGCCTGAGGATCGCGCCATGGAAGAACTGATCAACATGGTGCTGCTGACCCTTTTGGCAGCCGTCACCGTCGCAATCATCCGCCAAAGGAACCTCTTTGGCGTCGTCGTTTTGGCCGGCGCTTACAGCTTCCTGATGGCCAGCGTCATGGTGCTTCTCGATGCGGTCGACGTCGCCATGACCGAAGCCTCGGTGGGGGCCGGGGTGTCGACGGTGTTCTTGCTGGCGACGCTGCATCTGACCAAAGCGCTGGAACTGAAACCGCATCCCCAGTTGGTGGTGCCTGTGCTGTTCAGTGTGCTTTTGCTTGCGATCCTGATTTATGGAACGTACGAACTGCCCGCATTCGGCCTGCGGGATGCGCCGGTACACGCACATGTGGGCCCGTACTATCTGCAGAACTCGGTGCCGCAGACGACGATCCCAAACGTTGTTACGTCGGTGTTGGGCACGTATCGCGGGTTCGACACCTTCGGGGAGACCACCGTTGTTTTCACGGCGGCGCTCGGCGTCCTGCTGCTACTTCGACGGCGGCGGCGGAACGGGACCGATCAAGGCGGGGGCGAAGCGTGAGGCTTGATATCATTCTCAGGATCACGACCAAGCTGATCCTGCCGTTCATCCTCGTGTTCGGGTTCTACATCCACTTCCATGCCGACTTCGGTCCCGGCGGCGGATTTCAGGCGGGCGTGATCTTGGCCGGCATGCTGATCCTCTATGCGATCATCTTCGGCAACTACGCCGCCCGGCAAGTCTGCCCGCAGTGGCTGGCCGAAGCGATGATCCCGATCGGCGTGATCATCTTCGGCACCGCTGGACTGCCAGCCTATTTGTATAACCAGCCCTACCTGAACTACTCCGTGCTCGCTGAGCATTCCGAGCACGGACAGCACATTGGCGTTCTTTGGGTTGAGGCCGGCGTGATCACGACCGTTGCCGGTGCGATGATTGCGATCTTCTACGCGCTGGTCGAAAGGGGACGGTGATGGAAGCGCTTCAGGCGATCAGCGCACATTACAATTACGCGGTCACCATATTCCTGATGGTGGGCGGGCTTTATATCGTTGTTGCTCGCGGCAACATGATCAAAAAACTCGTCGGCATGTCGCTGTTCCAGACGTCGGTTTACTTGCTCTATCTGTCGGCCGGCAAAATCGTGGAGGGCACGCCGCCAATCCTCGACGACCGGTACACGCTCTATTCCAACCCGCTGCCGCATGTCCTCATTCTGACGGCCATTGTTGTCGGTGTGGCGACGCTTGCGCTTGGCTTGGCCTTGACGGCGCGGATCCACGAAGCCTACGGCACCATCGAGGAAGACGAGCTGTTTGACGCTGAGGGCCGCACGAAATGAGCCCAAGCCCCAGCGCGGCCTTTGTGTTGAGCGAGCACCTGCCTTCGCTCGTCGTGATCACGCCGCTGATCGGTTCAGCCGTCGTCGCGCTGTTGCCACGCGGTCTCATCGCTTGGGCCGTCACGACGCTGCTGACCATCGCGACCGCAGTGTTCGCTGTCCTGCTTCTATTTGAGGTGCAATCGGCAGGCGTCATCTCCTATCCGCTTGGCGGTTGGGAGCCCCCGATCGGGATTGAATACCGCGTCGACATTCTCAACGCGTTCATTCTGGCGATCGTCGCGGTGATGGGCGCGATTGCGATGCCGTTTGCCGTGCTCAGTGTGCCGGCCGATGTGGAACCCGACAACCAGCCGTGGTTCTACGCCATCTATCTGTTGTGCCTGGCGGGCCTGCTCGGCATGGCGATCTCCGGCGACGCGTTCAACATCTTCGTTTTCATGGAGATCTCGTCGCTTGCAACTTACGTCCTGATCGCGCTTGGCCGGGACAAACGGGCCCTTCTGGCTGCGTATCAGTACCTGATCATGGGCACGATCGGCGCCACCTTCTATGTTCTCGGCGTGGGCCTGCTCTACATCGTGACGGGCACGTTGAACCTGGCGGATCTTTCAACGCGCGTGGGCGAAGCTTTCGCCACGACGCCGCGCCCGGTCATGGCGGCACTCGCTTTCATCGTTGTTGGGATCAGCCTGAAGCTGGCACTGTTTCCGCTGCACGTCTGGTTGCCCAACGCCTACACTTTCGCACCGCCGTTCGCGACCGTCTTCCTTGCCGCCACGGCTACGAAGGTCGCCGTCTATGTGCTGTTGCGGATGTACTTCAGCGTGTTTGGCGTTGCTATCGACGTCAGCGCACTGCCGGTGACGGAAGTCCTGTTGGTGCTTTCCGTGACGGCGATGTTTGTTGCCTCGATCATGGCCTTTTACGAAAACCGCGTTGAGCGCATCCTGGCGTATTCGTCGATTGCCCAAATCGGCTACATCATGCTTGGGATTTCGATTGCGAATGAAACGGGCCTCACCGGCGGGACCGTTCACATCCTGAACCACGCCGTATCCAAAGCGTTACTGTTTTTCGCCATCGGCGCCGTCACCTACCGCCTTGGGCACCCGTATTTGGAGCAACTGTCCGGTATCGGGCGCAAGATGCCATTGACGATGGCGGCCTTCGTGCTTGGCGGACTGAGCATTATCGGCGTGCCCGGAACAGCTGGTTTCGTGTCGAAGTGGCACTTGGGGACCGGCGCGGTGGCCGCTGACGCACCAATCCTCGTATTCCTGATCGTTGCCAGTTCGATTATCGCGGTTCTCTACATTGGACGGATCGTTGAGGTTGCCTACTTCCGGCCGGTGTCACCGGACTGCGAAGGCGCATCGGATCCAGGGTTGTCGATGCTTCTTCCGATCGCTGTGATGTGTGCGGCCGTGATCTACTTTGGGATCGATACGACCTACTCCGCTGACATCGCGCGAGAAGCGGCCAAACTCCTGCTGTCGGGGCTGAAAACATGATCTCGGCACCCCCAGAAATTCTGATGCTCGCCGCGATCTTGATCCCCGCGGCCGCGGCGGTGGCGTTGCCGTTGTTCCATGCCGTGCCGGCCCTGCGTGAGGGCGTAACGCTTGGCGCAGCCGGCGCGTTGGCCATGATCGTGGCAAGTCTTGTGCCTCACGTCATGTCTGGCGCACGGCCCGAGGTTGTTGACTGGCAATTGATGGAAGGGTTGTCGATCGGGTTCCGGCTGGAGCCGCTCGGCATGTTGTTTGCCGGTGTCGCAGGCACGCTCTGGATCGTCAATTCGATCTATTCGATTGGCTACATGCGCGGTGGGAACGAACCGCGCCAGACATCTTTCTATGTATGTTTTGCGATTGCGATCGCGGCGACGATGGCGTTGGCGTTTTCCAAAAACCTCGTCACGCTGTTCTTGTTCTATGAGATCCTGACGCTGTCGACCTACCCGCTTGTGGCGCACAAAGCCAATGACGCCGCCAAACGGGGCGCCCGCATTTATATGATGCTGCTGCTTGGCACGTCGATGGGTCTGTTGCTGCCGGCAATCATCATCACTTACGCCAGCGCAGGCACCACGGAGTTCACGCCAGGTGGCATCCTAGCGGGTGCGGTTGCGCCGGGCACCATGACATTGCTGCTCGTGTTGTTCGTGTTTGGCATCGGCAAGGCGGCGGTGATGCCGTTCCACTTCTGGCTGCCATCGGCGATGGTTGCACCAACGCCGGTCAGCGCGCTGTTGCACGCGGTCGCGGTCGTGAAGGCTGGCGTGTTCACCGTCTTGAAGGTGATGGTCTATGTCTTCGGGCTGGAAACGCTGCAGGCGACGGCCGGTCACGACCTGCTCATCTACTTTGTGTCGTTCTGTCTTTTGGCTGCGTCTGTGGTGGCGCTCAGCCAGAACAACCTGAAGGCGCGGCTGGCATATTCCACCGTCAGCCAACTCGCCTACATCGTTCTGGCCGCTTTGCTTGCGACAAGCGCAAGCGTGATCGGCGGCGGATTGCACATTGTGATGCACGCGGCGGGAAAGATCACACTCTTCATGTGTGCCGGCGCCATCTACGTCGCCGCTCACAAGACGGAGATAAGCGATCTGGACGGAATTGGCCGGGTCATGCCCGTGACCATGACGGCATTCCTCATCGGCTCACTGTCGATCATCGGACTGCCGCCGTTTGGCGGGGTTTGGTCGAAGTGGTTTATCGGGATCGGCGCGCTCGACGCTGGCTACGTCTTCGTGGTGGCGGTCCTGATGATCTCATCATTGCTCAACGTCGCCTATTTGCTTCCGATTGTCGCTCGCGCCTTTTTCCGGCCGCTGCCAACACAAGGCATCAACGCTCAGGTCACGATCCATGAGGCGCCGCTTGCGTGTGTCGTGCCGTTGTCGGTGACCGCGCTGGCGTGCCTTGTTCTGTTCTTTGCAGCCGAGCCGATTGCCGACCTTATTCAATTGGTGGTCGCGGATGGCGCGGGCGTCGATGGGCCGGGCGCTGTGGGGCCTGCTGGGGACAGTGCTGTCGGAGACGGGGCTGCCGGGGACGGGGCTGGCGGGGACGGGGCTGCACCAGCGCGCTCACAGACGGAGCCCGACAATGGCTGACGAGACACGTTCGGACGTTCAAAATGCGCGCGGGCCAGGCGGCATCCTTGCGGGGCTCGGCCCGGTCGGCATCGGCTTTGGCGTTTTTTGCCTGGGCTTACTGATCGCTGATCTGTTCTTTGAAAAGCATGGCCCCTTCGCGATTGAACACGTGCCTGGCTTTTACGCGGTGGCAGGCGCGCTCGGCGTTGTCGCGATCGGCCTTGTTGCGCGGCTGATCGGTACGGCACTCAGGGTCGACGAGGACATCTATGACCAACGTGATCCATGAGCTGAACCCGGGCGTCCTGCTGATCGTCGGGGCGCTCGCGATGCCGCTTCTGCCCCATATCGCGCGCGGACTTTGGGCGCTTGTCCTGCCGCTGGTTGCCGGTTGGGCGATGCTGCAATTGCCGCTTGGCGAGGCGGGCGCGTTTTCACTGTTCTCGCTGAACCTTGTGACGTTGCGCGTGGATAAGCTCGCGCTGGCGTTCGGCACGGTGTTCATCATCGCCGCGTTCCTGGCCGGTCTCTATGCGCTGCATGTGCGCAGTTGGCTGCAGCCGATGGCCGCGCTGATGTATGCGGGTAGCGCGATCGGCGCGGTGTTTGCCGGCGACCTGATCACCTTCTTCGTGTTCTGGGAAATCACGGCCATTACGTCCGTATTTCTGATTTGGGCCGACAGCACCGAACGCGCCTACGAAGCAGGCATGCGCTATCTGCTCGTGCAGGTCACGGCCGGCGTTCTGCTTCTGGCCGGGGTCATGGTGCATGCCCATGAGACGGGCGGGATCGCGTTCACTGCGTTTTCGCCGGTGATGGTTGGCGCACTTGATGAGGTGTCGCTCAGCGTTTGGCTGATCCTCATAGCGGTTGGCATCAAGGCTGCGTTCCCGCTTTTGCACATGTGGCTTCCCGACGCGTATCCGGCGGCGACGCTGACCGGCACGGTCTGGCTTTCGGCGTTCACCACCAAGCTTGCCATCTATGCGCTTGTGCGCGGCTTCCCGGGCTCTGACATTCTGATCCCGATCGGGGCGCTCATGGCTGTGGGCATGATTGCGTATGCCGCACTTGTGAACGATATGCGGCGCATCCTGTCCTACGCCCTGATCAGCCAGCTTGGCTTCATGACGATCGGCGTCGGCATTGGCAGCGACCTTGCGCTCAACGGCTCGGTTGCCCATGCGTTTTGCTCGACGCTCTATCAGGCGCTGCTGTTCATGGCGGTGGGCGCGTTGGTCATGCAGACGGGAACCAACCGGTTGTCCGAAGTGGGTGGTCTCGCCCGCGCAATGCCCTGGACGACGGCGTTTTTGATGATTGGGGCGCTATCGATTGCCGCCGCGCCAGCGTTCTCCGGGTTTGTCTCCAAATCGCTCATCATGTCGGCCGCCATGAAGAAAGGTGCGTTTGTTGGCTGGATGGCGATGATCCTGGCCAGCGGCGCGGTGATGCTGCATGCGGGCTTGCGGCTGCCGTACTATGCCTGTTTCCAAGGCAGCGCGCCGCCGGATGCCAAAGAAGCGCCGCTGAACATGATGCTTGCGATGGGCGCGACAGCGGTCCTGTGCGTTGGCATCGGGGCCTACCCCGCGGGGCTCTATATCCTGTTGCCGTTCGATGTCGGCTATGAGCCCTATACCGGCGAACACATCGTCACCCAGTTTCAATTGCTCGCGTTTGGCGCGCTGGCATTTTTTATAATGACGCGGATGGGCCTGCTCAAGGCGCCACAGCGTGGACGCATCGTTGATGCCGACTGGTTGACGCGTGTTCTTGGATACAACATTGCCAGCACATTCCTGCTTCTGGCGCGCGGGCTTTGGAATACGGTCGCAAAGGCCGTCGTGGGTGCCTTCACCCGTGTTGAGAACACGCTAAGCCGTGCCAACAATCCAGACAGCATCCTCGGCCGTCCGTGGCCGACGGGTTTGATGGCGTTCTGGGCCACCGCGATGCTGGGTGCGTACCTGGTCCTGTTCTATTTCCGGCAGTTTGCCAACTAACCCCGAAAGCTGACGCGGGCGGCGAGCGGCCTTGCCCAAGATGCAGCCAATAAGCGCCTGCCTTGATTGGGCCAGCGATCTCGTCATTTTGGGCGATACGCCAACGTCAGCGTTTACGCGCGGTGCCAAGTTTGCCTGAGCCAACCCGGCTTTGGCTTTGACTGTTGAAAGGTGCGACCATGTCCGACACGAACCATCAAGCGCCGCCGATCGCCGCCAAAAAGCCGGTGACAACCAACTGGCACGGGGCGGTTCTTCGCGATGATTACGCATGGTTGCGGGCCGACAACTGGCAAGAGGTCATGCGCGATCCGTCCGTGTTGGACGGTGAAATCCGCGCCTACCTGGAAGCAGAGAACGCCTATACCCAGAGCCAGCTCGCCGATACCGAAGCGCTGCAGGACGCCTTGTTTTCAGAAATGCGCGGACGCATCAAAGAAGACGATAGCTCCGTGCCAACGCCAGATGGCGCGTGGGCCTATTACTCACGGTTCGAGACCGGCCAGCAGTATCCTTTGATTTGCCGGAGACCGCGCGAAGCCGAGGACAGCGCAAGCGCGCAGGTCTTGTTGGACGGCAATGTCGAAGCGTCGGGGAAGGCTTACTGGCGGCTCGGCAATACGGCGCACAGCCCGGATCACCGCTATCTTGCCTATGCGGTTGATGAAAACGGATCTGAGTTCTTCACGATACGGATCCGCGATCTTGAGACCGGACAGGACCTTGCCGACGCCATTACGGATACCAGTGCCAGCATGGTCTGGGCCAAGGACAGCCAAACACTGTTCTTTGTACGCGTTGATGCCAAGCATCGTCCGCTCTTTGTGCATCGCCACAAGGTCGGCGATGATCCTGGCGCAGCACCGCTGGTCTATCAGGAAACAGATACTGGCTTCTTTGCGGGCGTGAGCGAGACCCAATCTGGCGATTACCTTGTGATTGACGTGCATCGCCACGAGACGACCGAGTTGCGCGTGATCGACGCTCACGCGCCTGAAAGCGCGCCGCGCCTTATCGCGGCCCGGCGGGACGGGCACGAATATGGGCTGGAGCACCAAGGCGACCGGTTCATCATCGTGACGAACTCAGGCGGCGCCGTTGACTTTCGGATTTGCGCAGCTCCGACCGACGCTCCGCAAGAGGCGAACTGGCAAGAAGTTGAGCCGCATCGTCCGGGTCGGCTGATCCTGTCGCTGGTTGCGTTCAAAAACCATCTGGTGCGGTTGGAGCGCGAGAACAGCTTACCGCGCATTGTCATTACCGACACCTCCGACACAACGAGCCACGAGATCGCGTTTGCCGAGGAAGCCTATTCTTTAGGTATGTCAGCGGGCTACGAATTCGATACGACCAACATACGTTTCACCTACTCGTCCATGACAACGCCGACGCAGGTCTTCGACTACGATATGGCGAGCCGTCAGCGGACGTTGCGCAAGACGCAGGAAGTGCCAAGCGGGCACGATCCAGATGATTACGTTACGCGCCGCGTGCTTGCGCCTGCCCGCGATGGTGAGACCATTCCGGTCAGTCTGCTTTATCATCGTGACACGCCACTCGATGGTTCGGCGCCGCTTCTCCTCTATGGCTATGGTGCCTATGGGATTGCGATGCCGGCCAGTTTCTCCACGACGCGGCTATCGCTTGTTGACCGCGGGTTCGTGTTTGCGATCGCCCACATTCGCGGTGGGAAAGACAAGGGCTATGGCTGGTACCTTGACGGCAAGCGCGACAAAAAACCAAATACTTTCAATGACTTTATCGATGCCGGCGCCTATCTCGCCGCGAATGGCTTCACGCAGCGCGGGCGGATTGTTGCCATGGGCGGCTCGGCTGGCGGGCTGCTGATGGGCGCTGTGGCCAACATGGCTCCGGACCTGTTCCTCGGCGTTATCGCCAACGTGCCGTTTGTGGACACGCTGAATACGATGCTCGATGCCGACCTGCCGCTGACACCGCCGGAGTGGCCTGAATGGGGCAACCCCATTGAAAGCGCCGATGCGTTTGCGCTTATTCAGTCGTATTCGCCATACGACAACGTCACCGCTCAAACGTATCCGCACATCTTTGCTGAAGGCGGGCTCACCGATCCGCGCGTGACCTATTGGGAACCGGCGAAATGGATCGCGAAATTGCGGGCCCATAATACCGGGGACGGCCTATTGCTCTTGCGCACGAACATGGACGCGGGCCATGGCGGCGCCTCCGGGCGGTTTGAAGCGCTGCGGGAAGTGGCGCGCGAGTATGCCTTCGCGCTGAAGATTTCCGGAAAAGCGGCATAGCGCGCAGCTGTTTGGCGGTGCGCGACGAGGGCGTGGCGGCCGTCTCAACCGCATGCGATCGGTCTGCGTTGGCATCACCGAACGCAGATTGCGTAATCAGCAGGCGCCCAATCGCGGCCTGTTGACGGTTGGCGAGGGGGGGCGCATTTCGCCCGGGCCGCAATCGCTCCTTTGGCTGATTGCTATTTCAGATCGGTGCCGGCGGGGCAACCTACCCCGCCGGGCAAAGGACCCGATCAAATGCGCGATCGATTAATGCATGTCGCGTCCAATCGGATTCAAGCTCCAAGGCCGCAAAGCGGCCCAGGCCATCGATGTTCGTGTTCGAAACATCGACACG
>CAZOGY010000016.1:0-40213 GCA_964579305.1 uncultured Hyphomicrobiaceae bacterium | reverse complement strand
TGTTCCACCCTTGGTCAGGCCTCAAGCGCCTCGCGTTTCATTTCCAGCTCAAGCCACTGCTCTTCGGCTGCGGAAAGCTGCGACTGAAGACCGCTCAGTTCCTGCGAGATTGCCGCGAACCGGTCCGGGTCGCGCGCATAAAGGTTCGGGTCAGCGAGCGTTGCAGTAAGCTTTGCGATTTTGTCTTCAAGCTCGGCGATCGTTTTGGGCAGCGTTTCAAGCGCATGCTTGTCCTTGAATGACAGCTTTGCTTTGCGATCCGTCGGTGCCCGCGTTGCCGCACCATCGCCACGCGTCGCTTTCGCAGTGTCCGCAGGCGTTTTGGTGCGGACCGACCGCGGACCGAGATCGCGGCCCTTTCGCTGATTGAGCATATCGGAATAGCCGCCAGCATAGGTCGTCCACACACCCTGGCCTTCGGCGGCAATCACGCTTGTCACGACGCGGTCGAGAAAGTCGCGGTCGTGGCTGACAAGCAAGACCGTGCCGGGATAATCAGCCAACAGCTCCTGGAGCAGATCGAGCGTTTCCAGATCAAGATCGTTGGTCGGCTCATCGAGGACCAGAACGTTGGAGGCGTGAGCCAGAATTTGGGCAAGCATGAGCCGTGCGCGTTCTCCACCTGACAAGACGCGCACGGGCGAGCGCGCCTGTTCGGGTAGAAACAGGAAATCCTTCATATATGTCGCAACGTGCCGTCTCGCGCCGTTGATTTCGACCCAATCGCCGCGGCCGCCCGTCAATGTATCAGCGACGGTCTCATTGGGGTCGAGGGCGGCGCGGCGCTGGTCGAGCGTTGCAATGTCGAGGTTCACGCCATGTCTGATCGTTCCAGCATCAGGCGCGAGTTCGCCGAGCAGAAGTTTCAAAAGCGTCGTCTTGCCAGCCCCGTTCGGCCCGACAATGCCGATCCGATCTCCGCGCGTGATCCGCACATCGAGATCGTTGATCACCGTGTGGTCACCAAAGCGCTTGGTCAGCCCCTCGCCTTCGACAACTAGTTTGCCCGAAGCTTGCGCCTCAGAGGCCTCAAGCCGGACGCTGCCCGTCTGCGCCTGGGCATCGCGACGTTGCGCGCGCATCGCATGCAACTCGGCAACCCGGCGCATATTGCGCGTGCGCCGCGCCGTCACGCCACCGCCGTACATCCATTCTTCTTCGCGCGCGATTTTGCGATCGAGTTTGTGTGCGTCCTCCGCTTCTTTCTGCAAAATATCATCGCGCCAAGCTTCAAAAGCCTTGAACCCGCGTGGCAGGCGCCGGGCTTGTCCGCGGTCGAGCCACACCGTGGTTCGCGACAGCGTTTCCAGAAAGCGCCGGTCATGGCTAATCAGCACGAGCGCGCCGCGAAACCCCTTCAATTCCTTCTCAAGCCACTCAATCGCCGGCAGATCGAGGTGGTTCGTTGGCTCATCGAGCAACACGACATCGGGCTCTGGCGCCAGCGCACGCGCAATGGCTGCGCGCCGCGCTTCCCCGCCTGATAAGCGGTCGGTCGGTTCATCCCCGCTCAGCCCAAGCGCCTCCAGAATGAACCGCGCACGATGCGCGGACTGACCTGGCTCAAACCCGCCTTCGGCATAGGCAAGCGTCGTCGCCGCCACGGTCAAATCGGGCTCTTGCGGCAGATAGGCGATGGATGCGCCGGGTTGCGCGAAACGCTCGCCATCGTCTGGCGCAATGGTCCCTGCAGCAACCTTCAGCAACGTTGATTTGCCAGAGCCGTTGCGCCCAACAAGACAGATCCGGTCGCCCGGCTCGACGGCAAGTTCCGCGCCGGTCAAGAGCGGTGTGCCGCCGAACGTCAGATGGATATTTTTGAGCGTCAGAAGCGGAGCCATCTTAAGATCCAGTGATCCGTGGTTTTGGGTTTGCCAGTGGCACGCCCCGTGAAGCGCGCAAGTGCCAGGCGACATACGACGCCCGCCGGCGCGTCCGTCTTGCGCGGCCTCACCGGCTTTCGGACCCCTCTTGCGCCATGACCGAGGTCACATGCGCGGCCAGCTCGCGAACGGACGCATGGTCGAACACGTCCGTGATCCTGATCTTTGGGCACCCGGGCAATGAGAGTGCAAGCGCGCGCACGATCTCGGTTGCAAACAGGCTATCGCCGCCAAGCGCAAAAAAATCGTCGTCTGGCGCGATGTGCGCCACGCCCAAGACCTCGGTGTAGGCGGCCAACACGGCGCGGGCAACACCACTGTCGCGCGCCTCCGCATCCGCCAACGTAATCGGAGATGGGGGCTCATTGGCGCATGGTGCGTGCGCTGAGGCCATCGCCGGTTGCCCTGGCGGCATGCATTGGTCTCGACCGTCAGCGCCGTTGGTCGCAGAGCTGGTCCATTGCGCCCGGCGTTCTGGAAAATGCGTCGCTGAGACGAGAACGTGATCGAGCCCCGGTTCGCCGAGCACGGCTTCAAGCGCGGCCACGGCTTCATCCGGCGGAAGGGAGACCTCAGCGCGCGTGCGGGCATAGGCGGCAACTTGCGCGTCGCCATAATCGAACTGCCAGTCGTCCCAAGCAATCGCGCGCCAGTCGCAGTGATATGCGTTCCCCGTGCCCACGATGGCGCGCACCCACGCATCCTGAAATCGGTTTGCGGCTGCGTAGGCACCAAGCCCGATCCCGCCAAGCGTCGCTGCCAGCGATGAGAACACGAGTACAAAGTCAGGTGTCACGCCGCGCGACTGGCGACACGTGGCAAGCGCCGTTGCGAGCGCTTGCGTGCCCGCGACCTTCGGTGCGAGTTCAGCAGTGATTGTCTCTGCCGTGGTATCGGCAAGTTCCTCAATCCGGGCAAGTCCGGCCGCCTGGAACACGCCGCCGATGCGACCATAGCTGGCAGCGACCGCGCCAAGGCAATCGGCGACCGCGCCCGGTTCGGTGATGTCGCACGCAAGGGTGTGCAGCGAACCTGGCATTGTGCGGCAGGCGTCGAGGTCCTGCAGGATTTCAACAAGGCCCGCATCGTGCGCCGACGGTTCAGCAAGGATCGTCGCCCAGTCCGTTTCAGCCGGTAACCGGCGCCGCGAGGCAACGAAGACGTCTGCGCCAAGTCCGCATAAATGGCGTGCTAAGTGCCGCCCGATCCGACCTGTGCCGCCAAAGATGATGTGCGGCCCGCGCTCCAGCCGCGCACGCCCGCGCGTTCGCTGAGTTTCGCCAAGCCGCAATGGCGAAAACCGCTCAACAAACGCACCGCGTGCGTGCAACGCAAGCAACGGCGCCGTTTGCGCCGGGCTCGCTTGAATGGCTTCGACGACCCGGTTGAGATGCATTGACGCGCCAGAACCAACGCGCGCGTCGGCAACATCAATTAGTTTCACCGAGACCGTTGGGTCTTCCTGTCCGACAGCAAGCACCGCTCCAGCGAGCATATGGCCAAACGCGTCGGCTTCTGCATCAAGCCCCGCCATGCCGACACCCGAGCTGAGCACGGTGAGCCCGATGGGCTTGCGCGGCGTGCGCATTGCAAGAGCTTTGGCAAGCTGAGCAATGGGAAGCAGCCGATCCGCTGGGTTCTTGAGCGTTTCGCCCGATGACGGCGGCGCAATTGCAAGCAGAAGGCGAAGGTCGGGTGACGTCAACATCCGTCGCGAGATCACGCGTGCCAATGCTGCTGGGCCATCGCGCAGGTCGTGGCGAAGGCGCACAAGCGTGCTGCTGCAATTTCCCATTCGATCGCAGACTGCGTCGGTCAACCGCCCAAACGGCTGGTTGGATTTATCGACGTCTTGCGGCCCCATTTGCGTGGAGATGACGAGCCAGTTTTGCACCGCGTTGTCTGGGCAGGACGGCCATGTGACACGTTGCGAGTCGGCAACCCAGAACCGGTCCGTCCACGGCAGTACATGCGGTGTCTTGCTGTTGCCCGTGCCGCGCTCTGGATCAGGCGTGCCCAAGAACGTATCGATCGAAGATCCGCGCGGCTGATCGCGTGCCGGGTCGGGCCAGTGGCGGGTCCGCGCAAATGGCATGACGGGGAGCGCAGTTTTCCGGTGGGCCGGGCGCCCGGCCCGGAAAGCGCGCCAATTGATATCGCAGCCGGTCTCCCATGCAGCAGCAACGGCCGCACTCAACACGTCCCAGTTTTGACCGTCCCGATCGCGCGCATGGCACAGCGTTGTCGCAAAGCGCGGCATCGCCTCAGCATCGCGACCCGCCGCCGCTTTCCGGCAAAGGCGCGTCAGTGTCATGCCAGGCCCGATTTCCAGGATCAGGGCGGGTTGTGCTGCCAGTATGGCTGCGGCGTTGTCCATGAAGCGGACGGGTTCGCGCGCGTGCTGCGCCCAATACGCAGCGTTGCGTGCTTGGTCCGGCATCAGCACACCGCCAGTGACATTGCAAAGGATGGGGCACACCTGACTGCTCGTGCCAGGCGCGCACTTGAGCGCAACGTCTGCAATCGTTTTGGCAGCCTCGTCCATCATCGGGCTATGGAATGCCCGCGTGACCGCCACGGCTTGATGCGAAATGCCGGCTGCGCGTGCCCGGGCTGCAATCTGCTCAATGGCATCAGCCGGGCCCGCGACGACGGTTTCGTCCAGCGCGTTCATCGCAGCAATGGCGGTATCGGCTAAACCACCAATCAATGCGCGCGCGGTATCGGCATCTGCCGTCAGCGACAGCATCCGCCCCACTTTGCACTGGTCCATTGCCCGTGCGCGCGCACTGACCAACGCCGCCGCATCGTCAAGCTGCAAAAGCCCAAGCGCGGCCGCTGCCGCATACTGACCGAGGCTGTGGCCGGCCGCGATCGTCGGCTGAATGCCCCAATCCATCAACGTGCGCGCGATCGCATAATCGACGCATAACAGTGCCGGCTGCAATCCAACCGCCGTTGCAAGAACGTCATCGGCCGTCTCGGGATCGCGCAATTTGGAAAGGTCGTCGGGAACACGGCCTGCAAAAGCCGCCGCCGCATCTGAAAAATGCGAGGCGAAGGCCGGTGCAGCTTCCGCCAAGCCACACGCCATCCGGGCGTGCTGCGCGCCTTGTCCGGCAAAGACAAACGCGATCCCGCCAAGCTTTTGTGCCGGCGCTGGCGTTGCGCCAGGCGGCGTTGATGCAGCCGTGCGATCCGCCGCATCTGACAATCGCCGCGCTGCCGCTGCCATGTCGGTGGCCACAACGGCAATGCGATGGCCCAAGGCCTTGCGTCCGCTTTGCAATGTGCCAGCGATGTCGGCCAAATCCCGGTTCTGCGTCGCCTCGGCGTCATGATCCAGGGTGCGCGACAAAGCACGCGCCAATGTCCCAACTTGCGCCTGTGACCGCGCTGAGAGCGGAATGACTTCGCTGAACCTGGGCTCTGTATCGGGCGCAATGGCCGTCGGGGCAGCCTGGAGAATTGCGTGTGCGTTTGTGCCGCCAATGCCAAAGCTGGAGACCGCCGCCCTGGCAGGCGCATCACCACGCAGCGGGAAAGTTTCGCGTGTCGTTGCAATCCGAAACGGTGTTTCCTCCAGCCGTAAGGCGGGATTGGGCACATCAAAGTGGATTTGCGGCGGGATAACTTGATGCCTGAGCGCCAGGACGCATTTGATAAAGCCGGCGACGCCAGCGGCAATATTGGCGTGACCGATATTGGCCTTAATCGAACCAAGTAACGCACGATCTTTGCTGCACGTGCGGGCGCCGTCCGCACTGGCGCCGGCGGACTGCCACGCAGACGTCAAGGCGCGCACTTCGATCGGGTCGCCAATGCGCGTCGCCGTGCCATGCGCTTCCACATATCCAATCGTGTCGGGATGGACGTCAGCCCGCGAGAGGGCGTCGCTGATGACGGCGGCTTGTCCGGCCACGCCGGGCGCTGAAAAACTTGCGCGTGCGGCGCCGTCATTGTTGACCGCCCAGCCTTTCAGGACCGCAAGAATATCATCGCCATCGTCGCGCGCGTCCGCCAGCCGACGCAAGACAACAACGCCAACGCCGTCTCCAAGAATGGTGCCGTCGGCTTTCGCGTCGAACGTGCGGGATCTGCCCTGGCGCGAGATGACATGCCCGTCGATGTGCATGGCACCGGCACGCGGAAAGATCAGCGACGCCGCGCCCGCAAGTGCCATGTCGCAAGAACCGGCCCTGATCGCGTCGGCGGCTTGCGCAATGGCAACGAGCCCCGTCGAACACGAGGTCTGCACACTGATTGCTGGGCCGTCCAGATCGAGCAGGTAGGCGACCCGGGCGGCCAGATAATCTTTATCGTTTCCAATCTCGGCCAGGTGAAAGGCCGTCGGGTGAAACGGGTCCAGGTGACGCTGCGCCCCAAGTTCGTGAACGAGATAGCCGGGCAGATAGCAGCCGGCATAAACACCCACTTTGGCAGCGCGCGAACCAGGCGCATGGCCAGCCCGCTCCATGGCATGCCAGCAGCATTCCAAAAAAAGCCGCTGCTGCGGGTCCATCACCAAGGCTTCGCGGGCCGAAATGCCAAAAAACGCCGCGTCGAAACTGGCGACATCACCGATCAACGCCGCAGCCCGCACGAAATCACGATGATGCCGGACCGCCTCGGGGATCTGCGCTTTTTCAATGTCGCGGTCGGATAAGTCACGCACGGCATCAACGCCAGACACGAGATTGCGCCAAAGGTCTTCAGGCGTGTCCGCACCCGGAAACCGGCAGGCAAGCCCAATCACGGCGATATCGTCCGCTTGCGCATGCGGGTCCGAATTGGCAACTCGCCGCGATCGCTTGCGCTTGATCGATAACGCGTCCCAATTGGCGTGACGCTGGGGCGCACCGGCCATGCGCTGTGGTGCCTGCTGCGCGAGTTGTTTGGAAATATGTTCTGCAAATCGGACAAGTATCGGATGGTGGAAGACATCGATAACATCAAGCCGAATATCAAAAGCGGCTTCGACGCGCGCAGCCAACGTTATGGCCAACAGTGAGTGCCCGCCAAGATCAAAGAAATTGTCGTTATCGGTTTGAGCGGGCTGAGGTAAGACCTGGTCCCAAATATCGCGAATCCGTGCAATGAACGCGCGATCTGTTAGGTCGACAGGCGATTGGGGCCCGCAGGTCGCCACGTCGCCGCGAACCCCAGCCTGTTCGGGGCTGCGCAAATCCGCGGCGGGCAATCGCGCCCGATCGATCTTACCGGTCGTGGGATGCAGCGGCAGACCGGCAAGCCCGATGAGCTGCGATGGTATTGCATATGCTGGCAACGTTTCCGCCAACATCGCCCGCACGTCAGCCATTGTATCGTTGTCAGGTGCCCCGTCCCGCCCCGTGACATAGCCCACCAGCCGGTCCGGCTGGCCCGTATCAGGATCATCGATCGTGACGACGGCCGCCGCAGTGATGGCAGCGTGCGCGCACAACGCTGTCTCGATGGCAGTCGGCACAACGGTATAGCCGCGCAACTTGACCATGAAAGCCGTGCGCCCGGTGATTTCCAACTGCCCATCGGCCCGGAACCGGCCGGCATCGCCGGTCCGAAACATGCGCGCATCTCCACCTTGAAACGGATCGGTGACGAAACGCAGCGCTGTTTCTTCGGGCAGTCCAAGATAACCGCGCGCAAGTGTGGGCCCCGCCACATAGACTTCGCCGGTCGCCCCTCTCGTAACCGGTTTGCGATCTTCATCGAGAATATAGACCCTGACGTTGTCCATAACCCGGCCGGCGGGCATGAAGCGCGGCGCCGTATTGGTATCAAGGTCGCGCAGCGCCGTTGTTGCCACATCGTGGCATTCTGAAATCGAATAATCGTTGATAATCGCAACGTGAGGCAGCAAATTGCGTGCGCGCGCAAGCAATGACCCGGTCACAACTTCGCCATTCAAAATAATGGTGCGTAATGCGGCAAGCTGCGGTTCCGGCGCATTTGCCCGATCAAGCGCATTCAATACGTGCTCAAAAAGCGAGGGGGTCAAGAGAACGCGCGTAATGGAATGATCCGCGAGAAATGTGATTAGTTTTCTTGGATCAAAAATTACATCGTCCGGGATCACATAAGCCGGCTTGCCCCGCAAAAGCGGTCGCAGCACTTCCCAAACAAAGAACACATTGCAGGCTTCGCGTTCGTCGTCCGTGTAGGGCAAATGGCGATACCGCCACCAATACGAGTTCACCGCGCCACGGTGCGGACAGGCAATTGCCTTGGGCTGTCCGGTCGTCCCCGATGTCATCACGCAATAGGCGAGATCGTCACCGGAAATGTCGCTGGGCAACGGCCACATCGCGTTAGGGGACGCTTGGGCGCGTGCCAGACCTTCCTGCCAATTGGGCTGCAAAAGAACGGTCCGACTTCGGCTCTGCCAGTCCGCTGGAAGCCGCCCGCAATAGGCCGGCCGTGTGATCACCGCCGCCGGCTGCAAGGAATCCAGAATGCTGGCAATGGCGCCATCCGGTGTTGCAAGCGGGATCGGCAGATAGGCGCCACCGGCTTTCATCGCGGCAAGGCATGCCATGGCAAAGTCGGCGCTGGTCTCGAGTAAAATCGCTGCGGTCTGATCGCGCTTGAGGCCCATGGCGCGCAAATGCTGTGCCAGCAGATCGGTTTCGGCATCAAGCGCGCGGAAGGTCAGGGTGCGGTCGACGCCGATCAGCGCAGGTTGCGAAGGGTGCTGTTGCGCCGCTGCCCGAAAGTGGTCTGCCAGGCTTACGTCGATCGGATAGGTCGCAGCCTCTCCGTGTTCGATCGACGCGCTGAGTGCCGCCAGATCTGTCTGCAGGGTCGTGGTGAGGAATTGGAGCAGATCCTTCTGAGACGTCTGCGTATAGAAATGACCGCCGTCGAACACCCGAACGTCGAACGCCTTTTGCGCATGCGCCTGCCACCCCAACAGAGCATCGCGATCAGCGTGAGGATCGTTAAGCCCGCCAAGCGCAAGGATCGGCGCGTGCACCGTTGCCTGTTCGGGAACCTTGGCTCGCGCGCACATTGAAAAATCGGTACGCACCGCACCAAGCACCATACGGCGCAGATCATCGGAAGCGACGATCTCACTTGGCAGCAGGCCCAACGCATCCAGATCAGCCAGCAGGGTTGCGTCATCTTTGCCGGCGAAGGAGTGATCGCGCGTTGCGCGCGCAGGCGCCGGCAACGCCGAAACGAACAGCCGGACGACGGGGACGGCGCCGCGCGCCTCAAGTTGCCGTGCGACTTCGAAAGCGACAAGCGCACCAACGCTGTGGCCGAACAGTGCGATCGGCACGTCCGGCTCCGCGCTCAGTGCCTCCGCAATCGCCGAGGCGCAGATTGTCAAATCGCTGACGGCGGGTTCGCTCAAGCGCTGCCCGCGGCCCGGAGGGCTGACGCAATCGACAGCGATCCAGTCCGGCAAGGCCTCGCTCCACCCGCGAAAGGCCGATGGCCCCCCGCCGCCATGTGGACAGCAAACGAGCCGCACGCGCGGCGCCGGTCGCGTCGCCTGTCGGACAACCCAAGGACGCACGAATTGACGATCGACCACGATAAACCCGCCCCCACTTGGCAGCGCCAGACCGGATCGCGGACCAGCGTCAGCCCAACCCTGCGGCTAATAACCATGCCGCTGTTCTCGCCAGCCAATAGCGGCACTTTTGTCGAGCACCAGGCTGGCGAGTTTGTATCGTATGGTCCTGTGGATGCGTCCGGCCAAGGCTGCGGGCCATGACCAGCGTCAAGCGCTGGGCCTGTGACTGATGGGGCGCGCGCTCAACGGCTTTGCGGCCATCCTCAGTCTTGTGGAGCAATCGGGTTGGGTCCGCTGTAGGTCCACCGGTAGTGCGGCGGCGTCGGCCCTTTGTTGCGCCCGCCTTGCTGCATCTGTTCCCACGCATGCGCGATCACTCCGACGGACCGCGAAAGGCAGAACAGCCCGCGTGCAAGCGGCGGTGCAAAGCCAAGTTCGGCGTAGATCACGGCTGTCGCGCCGTCGATGTTCATGGGAACGGGCTTGTCTTTGCGCGCAGCCAGCTGTTCTGCAATGGCGCGTCCAATTTCAGCAAACCGCCCACCGCATACGCCATCAACGGCAGCTTGATCGACAAGCGCAAGCAGACGCGGCGCCCGCGGATCATCGGGCTTGTGGAACCGGTGTCCGAAGCCGGGCACGAACCGTGACCGGTCGGCCTGCCAGCGGTCGATCTGGTCGGAAACAGCGCTTTCGATTGGTCGGCCGTTGCGCACGTCCTCGTCAATCAGCGTGTAAAGCTCGACGGCTTGCTCGCCCGCGCCGCCGTGAACATCGTCCAGCATATTGACCGCGGACGCCAGGGCACCATTGAGACCCAGTCCGCATGTCACGGCCATCCGCGCGCAGGCAATCGAGGGGGCTTGCGGCCCATGGTCGACCGCGGCCACAAGTGCGGCCTCTAAAAGCGCCGCCTGGTCCTCGCTCGGCACATCACCACGCGTCAACAGCCAGATCATCTGGGCAAACGTCAATGTGCCAATCAGCTCTTCGATCGGCCTCCCACGCAGGCGGATTTGCCCAGGGGCCATGTCGATAATCGACGTTTCCCACCAGTCCGGCACATCGCGCGCATTCGCGTTCATATTACGCCCTCGTCTCGCAGCCGCGCGCAGTCTTCCTCACTGAGACCGAGCGCGCCATAGATCTCAGCATTATCCTGTCCCAACTGCGGGGGCGGCGTCGCAACTGCCGGCGCTTGCCCGTCCACTTTGATCCCAGTCCGCACGACAGCAATGTCGCGATCAATGCCCGGCGCCTGGGCAAACGCCGCAAGGAACCCGCGCTCAGCGATCTGCGGGCTTGCCAAAACCTCAGCCACAGTCAGCACGGCGCCAGCCGGCACGCCAATGCCATTCAGCTCGTCGGCCCAGGTGTTGGCGCTCTTGGCCTGCAGCGCCCGTTCAATTTCCGCTTTGAGGGCAAACCGATTGGCCTTGCGGTCTTCACGCGTCGCGAACGCGGGCTGCGCAATCAGGTCCGCCCGACCGATATGCGTGGCAAGAAGCTGCCATTGCTCGTCCTTGTTCGCGGCAATATTGATCAGGCCCTCAGCGGTTTCAAAGGCGCCGGACGGGGCCGATGTCACGTTTTCGTTGCCATGCGCCGATGGTGTTATTCCACCAATGAGAAAATTAGACACCACCCACCCCATGCTGGCGAGCACGGATTCCAGCATCGAAACGTCGATGAATGTTCCCCTGTCCGGCGCTCTGAGCGCAGCCGAAATCGCGAATGCCGCCGTCATCCCGCCCATGGTGTCCGCGATCGGATAGCCGACCCGCAGTGGCGCGCTGTCCGCATCGCCGGTGATCGCCATAACGCCGGACACGCCTTGAATAATCTGGTCGTAGGCCGGCCGGCTCACCCACGGCCCGTCCTGCCCGAATCCGGAGATCGCGCAGTAGACCAGCTTTGGATTGACCTTGCGCAACGCGTCATAGCCGAGCCCCAGGCGCCCCATCACGCCGGGCCGGAAGTTCTCAACAATCACATCTGCGGTCGCAACGAGTGTCTTGAAAAGCGCCTTGCCCTTTGGGTGCTTCAGGTTGAGCGTGACGGACTTCTTTCCCGCATTCTGCGCAAGAAACGAGATGCCCATCCCCTTCGCATTCAGTTCCGGATCGGAGCCGAGCTGCCGGGCCAGGTCGCCGCGACCGACCGCTTCGACTTTGATCACCTCAGCGCCCAAGTGGGCGAGCTGATGGCAACAGAACGGCCCAGCCAGGACGTTCGTCAGATCCAAAACACGCACACCTTCCAAAAAGGCCGTCGTCATGCGCGCAATCTCCGTTGCTCCGCCAGCAACGCGCTTCAGCGGTGCCCGCGCCGCAGCAGTTTTATCAGTTTAGCCCGTAACACGACAGCAATTGCGCTGATTGCGTGGCAGGCCCGCCACGCGGTCGGCGCGATAGGTAGAAAGTCGTGCAAACTCAAAACGCTATAAACGCTTCGCGGGGCGCGTGTTTGCGCGGAATGGGTCGCCCTTGTGGCGCAAGTTGCTAAAAACCGCCGAGTTCCGCCAGCGCAATGATCTCTGGCCGTTGTGTCAGCGGGCTGTCTTTGCTTTACCTGGGGCGGGGATGTGCCGCGACGGTTTCGCGTTTTGGTTCGGGGTAGACAGTCCGTATGACTTGCAGTCGGTGTCGCGTTGTGCGGGCGCTCGCGCTCGCTTTTGTTGTGGTGAGCGCGTGGGGGGCGTCGAGTGCGTCCGCTGCCGCTGAAAGCCTGTGGGACATCTACAACTTGGCACTGCGCAAAGACCCAACCTTGCAAGTGGCGAAAGCCAATCTCACGCTCGGCGATCAGCGTGTCCACAATTCGCTCGTGCGGTTTTTCCCGCGTGCATACGCGCAGTACGACAAGCTGCGCACGCGCCAACGGATCACCGAGAGTGAGAACACGATCTTCAATCTCGGAACGGCCGAATACGCATCGGAAGAACTGTTGGTCAGCATTACGCAGCCTCTGTTCGATTTGGAGCGGGTGATGTTTGCCCGGCGCGAGCGGGCTGGTCGCGAACGCGCGCTTGCCGAGTTCATTGCCGCGCGGCAGGAACTCTTGATCAAGGTCGTGCGCCGATATCTGGAAGCGCTAGCTGCCCAGAAGCGGGTCGCGTTGCTGCAGACGGCCTTGGAAGGGGCCCGTCGCGAGATGACCCGCGCGCAAGTCGCCGTCAAAGATGGTCTCGTGACCACCGCAGAACTTCAGTCCGTTGAGTCGACGGCGCTTTTGGCCAAGGCTGAACTGGCCGAGGCGCGCGCAGCGTTCCTCAATGCCCTCGAAGCCATTGGCGAACTGGTCGAGACGCCGCCGCGGCGTTTGGTCGGCGTACGCGGCGTGATTTCGGTGGTGCGGCCGCGCGGCCCCATGGACCAGTGGGTTCAGCGCGCCGTGGCGGGTAATAGCCAATTGCGCGCGCAAAACTTCAAGATCCTTGAAGCCGAGAAAGAGCGTGACCGCCTGCTTGCCCAGAGCATGCCGAAGGTTGAGCTTGTTGGCACCTACGACAAGTTGGAGCGCGGCGGCAGTGAATTCGGCGGTGGCAGCACCGGCGACGACGCGATTGTGACGCTGCGCGTGCGGGTGCCGATCTTTAACCAAGACGGCAACGGCTATGAGTACAAGCAGGCCGAAACCAAACGTCAAATCGAAGCGCATAACCTGGATCGCGATCGCCGACGGATCGTGCGCGAGGTGCGCAGCCGGTATCGCCTAGCTGCTGCCGCCCCAACGAAAGTGCGGGCCTTGCGCCGCGCGATCGTGGCCCGCCGCGCGGTTGAGCGGGACACGCGACAGTTGCAGCAGAATGGGTTGCGCACGCTGGTCGACGTCTTGAACGCGCAACGCGAGCGCTTGCGCGCTGAGCGAGATACGTTTGAGGCGGAGTTGCGTTACCTGCTCGATCTGCTGGGGTTAATCAGCCTGAGCGACGGGGTCACTGAAGAACATATCCGTAAGATTAACAGCATGTTGGTCGGCGGATGGCGCACCTCTATGAGAGCGCACTGAGACAACGTTCAGACTTCGCGAAGTAAATTGAGTATTTCCGGCCCGCACACGCGGGCCATTTTACGCGGCAAGCACAGACGGGTGCGCGACATGATGGATGACGATCTCCGCACGGGCTCGGAAACGGGCGACTGGGCGCAATCTGCCGTCGGCGAGGTCGAACCCGGCACATCAGCAGCTCCGGCGCCAAAGTCCGAACCTGGAGCGCCAGCCGCGGTCCCGCCCTCGGTTGCGGACGCCGGTGACGACGCCAACCCGGCTGAGCATCATGCTGCCAGCGATGGGAACGGCGAACGCGAACCGCCGATCGTTCCCCTGTCGGACGCCATTCCTGACGAAGACATTTTGACGTCTGACGATGGTATCGCGCCGATTTTTGAGCCGCTCGAGCCGCGCATCCTTCTGTCCGCCGACCCGTTGATGGCCGCAACCGACGCCGGCAGCGTTCACGTCCAGCTTGAACAAATTGAAGATTTCGACGGTGACGGCGTCAAAGACGACGCCATCACGCTTCGCGATGGCGACCGCCTCGACGCCAATGGCAACGGCGAACTCATCGCAAGCTTCGATGCGGCAGACCTGGACAACGCAACACTTGAGATCGAGACCACCGGTCCGCTTGGCCAGCTTTACATCGAGCACAATACCGCCCTCGATGCGCTGCTTGGCGAGATACAACTCACCACCCGATCGGACGCAGGCACCTCAGCCGCTCCCGCCAACGGAGGTCTTGAAGACCAGGCGGCCACCGAAATCCTGGTCAAAGGCGATGCCGACAGCGTCGCGGTCGATGCCGATATCACCAATCTTACCGGGCAATTGGCGCTTGACGGCCTGTTGATCGCCTTCGACGGCGCGGCCGATATTGCCATCGATGGGAACGTCGAGGACCTGCGCGCGGCCGCTCTGTCTTCCGGCGCAACCGGCGCGGCGCTGACCGTGTCACGCAGTGCCGATGACCTGGGCGCCGCTATCGCCATCGGCATCGGCGAACTGGGCGCATCGGCACCGCTGGTGACGTTGCAAACAGACGCCGCTCTTGCAACCTTTGCGTTAACAGGCACGCACGCGGCCGACACGTTCACAGTGGACATGACCGGCCAGGCCGACGCCGTCCTCCCGCCGCTTGTGATCGACGGCGGAAGCGGCTCCGACACGCTGCACGTGGACGGTGACGGTGCCGCGCATTGGTCATTCGATAGCGTCGATGCCGGCGCCGCGGAAGGAACCGTCTCCGGCCGGGCCGAGATCGTTTTCGCCGGCATCGAAGCCCTTGTCGGCGCAAGCGCAGGCAAAGACACGTTGCTCGGCCGTGCGGTCGATACCGACTGGCATGTCACAGGTGATGGCGCCGGCCATGTCTACGGGATTGCCTACGCCGGCTTTGAAGCGTTGCAAGGTGCAGCCGATACGGCTGGCGCGGCCGACCAGGAAGACACGTTTATCTTCGCAGCCGACGGTTGGGTCGACGAGATCGACGGCGGCGCGGCCGGCTTCGATAGCCTGGTGTTTGAGGGCCAGCGCCAGTCGGCAGCCTTCACCGCTTTCGGTCCGCATTCCGGCTTGGTCACCGTGGACGGCCAAACCGTCGCCTACGACGGGCTGGAGCCGATCGACATCGACACAGCGTCCGTCGAAATCACGCTGACCGACGGTCGCGACGACGCTGCACTGACTTTCGACAGCGCAAACGGCATCTACACGCTGGCACCGACCGGATCGAGCACGTTTGAAACCGTCACGTTCACGACGGCCGCAACCGCGATCACGATCGATCTTGGCGACGGCGACGATAGCCTGACCATCGGCTCGTGGGACGCAAGCTTCGCGGGAACGCTCACGATCCTGGGTGATGGCGGCGACGTCGACGAAGGCACTGGCGACGATACCGTTCGCATCGACACGGCGCTCGCCTCGAACGGCGGCGCGATTGTCATCAAAGCCGAGACGATCGATATCAACGCGGACGTGTCAACAGGTGGCGGCGCACTAACGCTGCGCGGTAAGGACATCGACGTCGATGCTTCGATCGCAACTGCAGGTGGTGATGTCCAAATCACCAACCGCGCCGACGACGACGCCAAGACGATCTATGCCAACGCCGAAACCGACCTGAACGCGAACGTCACGACCGCGGGCGGCGACGTCACGGTCCTCACCAAAAACATTTCCGTTGCCGAAAACGTCGTCATCGATACGCGCGTTGGGACGGGCGCGGGCGCCAGCTTCGTAAGCACGGGCGATTCGGGTAAAATCCAGTTCGGCACGCCGCTGGAAGAGGGGGATATCGACACCTCTGACGGCCAGGCCGAGGACATCGATGTCGAGGCCAACGCGAAGCTGCTCGCTGGCGTCACCAGCGATAGCTTTCATGCCGGCGAGATCGCGCTTTACGTGGTCGAACAAGAATCGCGCGTATTCCTGTCGCCATTCGATTTCACGACACAGTCGGTCGCCATCGACGTCAAATCCGGCGCGGTGCTGGACGGTGGCGACGTGACCCTATCGGCGACGGCCAACGATTTTTCCAAGTCAAGCCACATCCCCAACTTCGGCGCCGGCTTTGCCGAGGACTTCCAAAATCAGCTTGGTCAATTGCCAGGCGCGATCATCAGCATGGGCCTCGGTATCAACGCCAGCTTCGGCAAGCGGGCCGCCGATGCGTTTGTGACCGTCGACAACGCTGACATCGACGCGACCGGATCGGTGACGATCGAGACGTCGACGATTGCCGAGGCGGTCTTCCAAGCCGTCGCGATGGACAGCGTCGTCAACAAGGTCCTGCAGGCCAAGGGCAAACAGAAGATCCCGCAAATTGCCGTCGGCGTTGCGGTCACCGAATCCAATAGCTTCGCCATCGTCAAAAACGGCACGACCATCAACGCCGACGGGGACGTCTCGATTCTATCGTCGGCAAGCACGGCGTCTGAAACGCTCGCGCGCGCGTCGACGAACCTGGTCACGTTCGGCCAGCCGCTGACTGAAAAGCAAACATCGATTACCTTCGCCGCCTCTGCCACGGACGCCAACGTCCAGTCGAAACTGCTCGACACAAGCGCGATCATCGCCGGTGGCGCCGTAAACGTCATCGCAGCGGGGACCAGCGAGACCAAAGCGGAAAGCTCGATCCTGTCGTTGCTGAACGCGCGCGCGGGGGTCGGCTCCGCCTTGAGCATCGATAACTCAACAGTCGATGCGATTGTTGACGGCGACATCACCGCAGGCGGCACGCTGCAAGCTGGTACGATCTTCGACGGCGCCAACGACGTCGATGCGGGCACCAACCTGTTCACCATTTCCAATCACGGCTTCGAAACAGGCGATCAGCTCACGTACCAAGCCGGCGACAGCGACGGCAATACGTTCGCCGATATTGGCGGCCTGACATCGGGCGAGACCTATTACGTCCTCAAGGAAACCGACGACACATTCCGTCTGACAACGGCCGAGCCGCTGCAACTTGACGGAGCTGACACGGACCAGGACAGCACGCACTCGCTGACGCGCCTCGGCGAACAAGCGATGTTCCTTGACGCCGTCGACGCTGAGGCGATCTTCATCGCCGAACATGGCTACGTCAGCGGCGATCGCATCGCCTACACCCACGATGGCCCGTCCGGTTCCGAACTCGCCAACCTGGCGACCGACGGCACGCTCTACCGCGTCATTGCCGAGGACAATGCGTCGTTCCGCCTTGTCACTGAAGCCACCTGGGACGCAGCGAGCGGTGATAAAACCGAGGAAAAAGCTGAATCCATTATCGATGCGGAAGGCACGCCGGAAACGCGCAATGGCGAAGCCGAAAGCGGCACGGACCACTACATCAACTTTGGCTCCGGCGAAGGAATTGGCGCTGGCGGCATTCACACGTTCACGACCGTCGGCGCTGCGGTGGAACAAATTGCAACCGACACGCTTACGATCACGGGCCACGGTTTCGAAGACGGTTATCAGGTCAAATATACCCACGACGGTGATGCGGCCACCAAACTGACCGATGGCACGACTGCGCTGGCCGACGACGGCGCGACGACCTACCGCGTGATCTACGTCTCAGATAACGAGTTCAAACTCGTGACCGAGGCGGATTGGACGGCCGCCGGCGCCTCTGCGACGGCCGCTGTTGCAAGCGCAATCGACTTTTCCTCGACGCCCGACGGCGGTGAACACCGCTTTGTGGCGGTCGATACCCTGGAAGACGTGACGCTCCAGATCAATATTGGCGCTATCAATACAACCACCAACGAATTCACCCTTCGCAATCACGGTTTCACGACCGGCGAAGAAATCAATTACGGCTTTGCGAGCGATAATCTCAGCCTTGAAATCGGCGGCCTTGATCAAATTACGAGCTACCGCGTCAAAGTCATCGACAGCGACACATTCAAGCTGATCAAAGAAGATCTCCTCACACCCGACAGTTCTGGAAGTTATGCCGACGCCGTGAACGCTGCGGCCGATGCCGACTTCGTTGCGCTGTCAACGCTTGCCATCAGCGACGGCACGGAGATCGAGGAAGAAATTGACCTGGACGTCGATGGCGTCAAAGACGTCAGCGCGCACCTATTTTATTATACGTCTTACGTCGCTGAATTCACGCCAATTAACCGCGAGTTTTCAACCCAGAACGTTTTCGGCAATGACATAGTCGTCGATAACGGCGGCGCCGTCGAAACCGATACCGATACGCTTTATATCGCGGGCCATGATTTTGAGACGGGCGACACGGTCCATTATCTCAACGATCAAAGCCGCTCGACGACCGGCCAATTGCCGACCACCGTCAACACCTTGCAGTTCGATCCAAGGACAGCAACGGCGTCGGCGATCGAAGATGACGGCGTCGTCTTCATGAGCGGCCATAGTTTCGCAATCGGCGAGCAGGTGGTCTATACCTCCGCAACCGGCACCGATACGCTCTCCGGCCTGCAGGAGGGCGAGACCTACCGCATTCTGGCCACGCGCAATGCCGATGGCGAGTTCTCCGAAGACCGTTTCCAACTCGTTCTCGATGCGGACTGGCCGGCCGGATTTGATCCCGAAACCATTACCGAAGACGAAATCGCGGCTTATGCCGACGCGCTTGAAGCGAGCGGCAATGTCATAACGAGTTTCGACTCAAGTGCTGCCGGTGTGCATCGCTTCCTTGCGGTGAATGGCCAAACAACAATTATCGATGACACCATATCAATCGCCTACGGTGATGACCTTCAGTTCACCACGGGTCAGAAAGTCATCTACACCGCACTCAACAGCTTTGAAGACATCCCGCAAACATTTGCAACCAGCGTCACAAACGACACCATCACTTTGGCTGGCCATGGCCTGCAAGACGGCGATCTCGTCCAATATCATTACATTGCCGAAAATGACGGCAGCGCACTGAACCTGACCCAGGAACAAAGTCTCTATCGGGTTATTAACGCGACGACGGATACGTTCCAGCTCGCCCTGAAGAGCGACTACGACACGCTTGGCAATAGTGCCCCTGTGATTTCCGATCTCGGCGGCGATGGTTCAACGATCACCGACGAAGCCAATGTCGAGCACCGGTTCTTCAAGGAATTTGAAACTGAGATCGGCGGTCTGGAAAACGGCGGCGAATACTACATCATTGTCGATGAGACCGATCGCAGCCGGATCAAACTTGCCGCATCCCGTGCTGATGCCGAAGCCGGCACTGCCCTAAGCCTGGGCGCATTGGACCCCAACACGGCAACGGCAAGCTCCACCGATGCGCTGCACGCGTTGACGCTGGCGCTTGACGATGACCAACAAAACGACAGCCGCTTCTTTGAATTCAAAGCGGTCACGGCCGAAGCCAACAGTCTGACAATTTCTGATTTGGAGATCAGCGGGCTGACCGTCGGCGAGGTCTACACCGTTGTTGTTGTCGATGAGAACCGGATTCGCCTGATTGAGGACGGTGACACAACCGCTGCCGAATTGGCCGCCGGCATCGACATCACGTCGGCTGGCACAGGCAACGCCCATCGCTTTGTCGAAGACGGTTTGGTCGACGGCGTGAACGTCGATGCCTCGTTGACATCGAAAAACCGCATCAAGACCAAGCAAGAGGTCGGCGGAAAGTTCAATTACCTCAAGTTCAAGGACGCTTTTACGAAGTCTGACATGTTGCTTGCCGGCATTTTTGCCGCGACCGCAGGTGGCGTGATTCCAAAAGAATATGAGTCAAAGGACGATTCGAAAAAGGGCAAGACCCAGAAAGATATTCAAGCCGCAACCGACAGCAACCATAGCAGCTCAAGCGCCGGCTTTGGCATTAATATCGTCAATCACGACGTCACCGCGATTATCGGACAGAACCAGCCTGACGCAAGTAACCCAGCCGATAAAACAGAGATCGTAAGCGGCGGCGATGTCATCGTTTCGGCGACAGCCACGCAGCGTTATCAGGTCTTTGTCCAATCAACCGTTGAGAAAGCCAAGGGCAAGAAAGGCGATCTGCTCGCCATCTCCTTCGGAATCGCTTGGCAGGACAATGACGCGACGGCCAAGATTGGCGGGTCGACCGAAGTCAACGCGGGCGGCAACATCGATGTCGACGCGCTGGTTGACTACCCCTGGATGCGCGAATTCAAAGACGTCTTCGCGCCAAGCGCGTTCGCAGCCGATATGGCGTCCGGCGGCGCAAGCGCGGTGACGGATCGTCTCGACGGGACATTCGGCATCGCCACGTTGTTCCTCAATAACTGGGTGACGGCCTTTGCAAAGGCTGAACAGTCCGAGCAGACGTTCAATATCCCGGGGAACGAGAAAACCCAGAAATCCAAGATCAAAAAAGGCACATCGGCATCGATCTCAGGTGCGATCGCGATCAACCTTTTCTTCAATGACGCCACTGCGAAAATCGAATCTGGCGCGATGCTCAATCGCGACGATGACCAGCTTGGCTTCCTTGCCAATCCGGTGACACCGCAGGAAAGCCGCTCCGTTGAGGTCGATGCGAAAACTTCGATGAAACTTGCCAACGTGGCAGGTATCATGAAGCTGTCGTTGAACGAGGGCCCGCTGGGCAAACTCAGCAATGGCGAGCGCGGTTCGCGCAACCCGAGCGGAAAACCGATCAAGATTTACGGTGACGTGATTGACCTGCAGGGCCGTGGCGCCGGCAAAGCCTACGGCGGCTCGATCCTGGTTGACGCGATCACCAATAACACGATCGCAAAGATCGAAGCCGGCGTGGAAATCGGCGTCGGCGCGTCAGGTCGCGTCCATGTTGGCGCCGACGAAGACATCATGCACGTTGCGATTTCCGCATCGGGCGCCGCCAACGATCAATCGGTGCAGGCGGCCAAGCAGCCGGGCGAAAAGGGCGTTACCTTCGCTGGCAGCGGCGTCGGGTTCTATCTGAACGGCTTGACCGAAGCCGCCATCGTCACCGCAGACGATACGCCGACCACGATCGACGGCGGCGGCGACGTCAGTGTCAACGCCGACTCGACCCTGACCAACGTCGCCGTGGCCGGCGCCATGGTCGACGGCGAAGGCAGCAACATCGGTATATCGATTGTTGTCGACGTGATCGACCGCGACACGGTCGCCTACATTGGCAAGGCGTTCGATGAGAACAATAATGCCGACGGGTCCGGCGACACGCCCGACAGCGGCTCGACGTTTGACGTTGGCGACATCGCAATTGCCGCAAGCAACGACGGCACGTCAGCGGCGTTCGCCATCGCCAAGGCAAGCCAGACCGACGCGTCGCTCTCCAGTTTCAAGACCGACGAGGCTTCTGACTCCGGGCTTTTGAAAAATTCCCAGGATATTGCCGCAACTGGCGTGCAGACACCGGACACAAAAGGCGGTCTGGGGCTGTCCGGTTCGATTGCCATCAACATTCTGGATGAAACCACCCTCGCCTACATCAACGACGACAGCACCATCAACTTCGGCGACCTTTCAATCACCGCAGAACAGGGCACCGATGGCATATCGTTCACGGGCGCTGTGGCCACGGCCTCGTCGAAACTCGTCACAGGCGGTTCCAAGTCCATCGGCGGTACGCTGAACGCCAACGTGGTGCTGACCACGACACATGCATTCGTGCAGGGCGCCAACCTGATCAGCGACCGCACCGCCGACAGCGCCGAAGACCGCGAGATCACCGTCACGCGCACCTCGCCGAGCGGGCAGACCTTCACCGACACGTTCACCGAGACCGCCGACGTGGAGTACCTGGTCCGCGCTGAGCGCACGGGCAATCTTTATATTTTCGGCGCTGCCCTCGCGTTCGATTCAACGCAGGCCTCAAAAGCATTCGCAGGGTCGTTGCTGTTCAATACCGTCATCGACAATACCCAGGCCTACATGGACTCGGTGGTCCTCAGCGGGTCCGGTGCCAGTGGCGCAGCCGCCGGCGACCTCGTGGTCGACGCCAAGAACCACGGTGACATTCTGTCGGTCGCTGGCGGTGTTGCCGCGGGCGGCGCCAAAGGCGTTGGCGGTGCGATTGGCATCAACTTCATCGCCAACACGACCAAGGCCAGCATTCTGGGCAACGACCGCCGCAGTGAGGTCGCCGTGCTCGGCGGCGTCACCGTTGATGCCAAGAGCAACACGGCCATCCGCGCGATCGCGCTGAGCCTCGGCATCGCCGGCCTTGGCTTGCCAAGCAAGCAGCAGAAGGCCTCCGCCTTCGTCATCGCCGTGAATGCGGTGTCGACGGATCCAGAATTGTTCACGGATGTCAGCGGCCTGGAAAACGAGCAGAACCTGCTCGAAGCGCGCGTCGACAACGCCAACATCCAGGCGATCGAGGACATCACGGTCCGCGCCAACGACGACAGCAACATTCACAGCTTGGCAGGCACCGGTTCGCTGGCCTCCAAGGGTGATGCGTTCGGCATCGGCATCAGCTGGAACCAAGTCCAGATCGTTGCGCGTGCGATCATCAACAACACCGATGATACCACGATCGACGCGGAGGTCCGCTCGACCCAGGGCGACGTGACCGTCGAAGTCACCGCAACCGAAACCGACCCGGTCACCGACGCGACCGGTGGCGATGTCGAAGGCAAGATCCTTTCGCTGGCCGTTTCCGGCGCGATCGGTGGTGAAAGTGCTGGCGCAATCACCCCGGCGATCAACGGCATCATCAACACACTTGAAGCGGTGATCACCGGCACCGGAAAAGTTGAGGCCGACATTGGCGACGTGACCGTCAAAGCGCAGGATAGCTCGACCATCCGCGCGTTGACCGGTGGCGTCGCGATCGCGTTTGGCGCTGGCGAGGGCGGCAGCGGCGTTGGCGCCGCGTTGTCCAGCAACTTCATCGCAAACAGCGTCAGCGCCCGCATCGACGGCGCTGACGTCGAAGCCGGCGGCTCGGTCTATGTGACGGCCGATGAGGACGCTGAGATCTGGTCGACCTCGCTTGGTGTTGCCGGCGCTCTCAAAACCTCGATTGGCGGATCGCTGTCCGTCATCGTGATGACCAACAGCGTCGAGGCCTACATTGCCGGCGACACGACGCAAGTGATCGCGGGCGACAACGTCGCGGTGCGTGCCTCCAACGATGCCGTCGTGATCGGAATATCTGGCGGCGTCGGTGTCTCCGCGCAGAATACCGCCGTGGGCGCCTCGCTGCTCTCATCCACGCTCGTCAACCAGACCACCGCCTACATCGACGGCGATGCAATTGTGCGGGCCGGCGCTGCCGGTGGCACGATTTCAGACATTGACGGCGAGAACCGGCGCGGCGTGATCGTGTCCGCGCTTTCGGATCTCAACCTCACGTCGGTCTCCGTTGGTGGCGGCGTCGGCACCGGCGATGCCGCCGGTGGCGGTGCCTTGACCGTTGGCGTTGTCGACGACCGGACGAAGGCCTACATCGGGTCGCGCTCGGGCAGTGCGCAAACCGGCGCTGGCGTCTATTCCGGTGGCGATATCGCCGTTCTGGCAAAGAGCGATTGGAGCATAACGACGGTCGCCGGCGCGCTGGCCGCTTCAAAAAGCGTGGGCATCGGCATCGGCATCGACGTCGGCGTCGTCACGCGCCGGACCGATGCTTACATCGGCGCCAATGCGGTCGTGACCGCGGACGATACGGTCGCCGTCAAAGCGATCAGCGACGAAAGCCTGTTGTCGATCGGCGTCGCCGCAGCCTTGGGCCTGTCTGGCGGCGGCGGGGCTTTGGGTGTGACGTTCGACGTCAACTACCTCGACGCTGAGACAACCGCCTATATCAAGTCCGGCGCGACCGTGTCGGCGATCGGCCACGTGATCGTCACGGCGCAAAGCGACACCGAGGTTGACCAATGGGGCGGCGCACTTGCCGGCTCGGGCAGCGCCGCCGCAGTCGCCGGCGGTTTCGGCATCATCAAGAAGACGACCGAAGCGGTCATCTCAAACAACGCGACCGTCACGGCCTTGGCGCAGACCGCGGGCGAAAGCGCGATCACCGGCCGCATCATCGAAGGTGCGACATCCGACAACTCCGATGAACGCAGCGTATCATTCCAGTTCGGTGACGATACCGTTGGGGTGCGCACAAGCCCGTCGGCCGTTATCTCCGGCAACACGTTTACGGTCTCGTCTGACCAGTACACGGCCGGTACCGATGACTTCTTTGAAAACGGCGATGAGGTCTTCTATGTCGCTCAGCGCGACAAGATCTCCGGCCTGAAAAACGGCAGCCGCTATTTCATCGTCAACGCAGATGCAGCCGCAGGCACATTCCAGCTCGCCGAGACCGAAGGCGGTGCCGCCATCGCGGTCGATGCGTCCCACCTGACCGCAGACGACGTGCAGACGATCCAGAGCGTCAGCGACGTCACAATGTCGGAGCAGGGATCAAGCACCGATCTGGCCGACGAAGTTTTCGACCACACCGAATATACCGCGGAAGAAGCGATCCGCAGCGGCGTTGTCGTCGCCGCGGTCTCCACCAACGACATCGAAGTCTACGTGTTTGCCGGTGCCATTTCCACAAGCGGCATCGCCGCTGGCATTGGCGGCACCTACACGACGCACACCATCGACACCAAAGCGCGTATCGATTCCGGTTCGACCATCAATGGCGCCACGACCGCGTTCGACCGCACGTTCGTCCCCGGCGACATCGACGGCACCGAAATCACCATTGAGGGACACGGGTTCCAGACCGGCGATACCGTAACCTATTCCGGCACCGGCATTGCCGAACTCGCTGACGGCACCGACTATTATGTCACCGTCATTGACCACAACACGTTCACGCTGGCCGACCTGTCTGACACATCGTCAGCGTTGACCCTCACGGGGTCGGGTTCCACCACACAGACCCTGACCCTGACCGAGGCTGCGGCAGCAGACACTGATCAGAGCGTCTACGTGAACGCCGGTCGCAGCTACCAGATGGTCATGGTTGGCAGCGGATTTGCGCTGAATGCCGGATCAAGCGGCGCCGGCGCTGCGGGCTTGGCCCTGCCCTATCTGTTCGGCGAGACCAGCGCCAAGATCATTGGCGGCTCATCCAGTTACGACACCAGTGTATTCGCGGCTGCCGACGTCGAAGTCGCCGCATTCGCATTGTCGGAAACCACCGCCTTCAGTCTCGGCGGCTCCGGTTCCGGCTTCATCGGTCTTGCCGGCTCCCTGAGCTACATCTCAATTGAGACCAACACGATCGCCACCATCGACGGTCTCGTGCGCATCACCGCTGGCGGGAACGTTGCGGTTCTGGCCCAAGACACAACTGAGGTGTTCACCGTTTCTGGCTCGGTCGGCATCGGGGTCAGCGGCGGCGGCGGCGCGGGCGCGTTCTCAGTCACATTCGTTGACAAGGAAACCGACGCCTCGATCGGCGGCGGCGCGATCGTCGATGCCTTCGCCAACAGCGGCAATCTCGTCACGGGCCACACGGCCGGCACCGCGCAAAGCGATGGCACGCCGGACGCAGACGCCGCTGGCGCCGTCGGCGTGATTGTCGACGCCAACACGTCAGAACGCATCGAAGCCTTCGTTCTGGGCTTGGCGCTGGGCACCTACGCCGGCGTCGCAGGCTCGCTGCACTACACGGTGGTCGACAGCGACACCTCGGCGACCATCCAGAACGCGGAGATCAACCAGAACACCTCCGGCAGCGCAAACGCGAACCAGCAAGTGCTCGTAGGCGCACGCAACGACCTCGAAATCGAAGCGATCGCTGGCGGCGTCGGCGGCGGCGCCGTGGCCATCGGCCTTGGTTTGTCGCTGGCCTATGTCCGCAACGACACCCGCGCCGTCATCGGCAACGCGGCAAATGCGGCGGGCACTGGCGCATTGGTGCGCGCAAGCGACCGCGTCGCGGCCCGCGCCATCGCCGATCAAGACCTGATCGACACCACCTACGGCGGCGGCGCCGGGATCGGTGTTCTTGCTGGCGCCATCTCGGTCCACACGATCGGCGGCAATTTCTCCGACACGTGGGACGACGATGACAGCAACAGCCAAAGCCTGAACGGCACCGATGGCAGCGGCAACGCCGACACCGTTGTCTATTCCAACAACAGCGATAACTCGAGCACGCTCGGGATCGACGGACAGGTTGGCGCCGCTGTCGATACCTTCTCGGGTGGTTTTGAAAACGACGATGAGAACAGCGTCACATTCGAGACCGACAATATCGCCGGCAACACCATCTCGGGCTTGACCGACGATACGGTCTACGAGGTCGCCAACGTCACCGACGACAGTTTCGAGCTGCGCATTCAGGGCACAAGCACGTCCATCACGCTGAATGCCAGCGACCTCAGCGACAACGAACGGCATACGCTGACAACCGCCGGCGGCGATATCCTCGCATTCGGCGCCGGTGCCATCGAGGCGGACACGACAACAGTCAACTTCGTGGCACATGGCCTGAGCGAAGGCGCGCTGGTCACGTACGATGCGCCGACCTCGCTCGCCCTGTTCGCGCCCGTCGACACCGACGGCGACGGCAATGTCGACGACCCGCTGTCTCCCGGTTGGGTCACTGGCACGCCCGTTCTTTACACGGCCGATCCATCCGGCACCGCACCCACCGGCCTGACGGACAACACGGTCTATTACGTGATCATCGACAGCGAGGCGCCGCATGTGCTGCGTCTGGCTGAAAGCCGCGAGGCGGCCCTGGCCGGCATCGGGATTGAATTCGCTGGCGGCTCGGGCACGAACCACACGCTCTCGCGCACCTTGCCGACCTTCGATCCAGCCGGCGCCCTCTACGATACCACCAACGACACGATCGATTTGCAGGTCGACTACGGGATCTCTACCGGCGATCTGTTGCGCTATAGCGCGGGCGACGGCACGGCAGGCGAAAACCTCGAGGACGGCCAGACCTACTTCGCAATTGTCGATGCGACCGATCCCACCAAGGTCAAACTCGCCAGTTCGCGTGCCAACGCGTTTGCCGGCACACACATTGACCTGACCACCACGGGCGTCACGGGCACCGCGCACACGCTGACGCCAGTCGGCAATCAGGGTGGCGAGATCAACACGCCGACCGGCCTGAGCAATACCGCGCGCACGACCGGCGCGACGACAGCCTCTGGCTCCTCGTTCGCCAGTACAATTTCGTCGATCACAAGCACGGTCGAAGCCGCTGGCGTCAGCGCCGCGATCGAAGGCGATGTCGTCATCGACACGACCAATGTCGAAGTCAGAGCCGCGCAGAAATCGACGATCGACGTCAAGGCGATTGCAGCCGGTATCGGCGGCGGCGGTGTCGGCGGCGGCGTGATCGTGCTCAACGTCGATAACGATGTGACAGCCTACGTGGCGCCGGGCTTGGGTCTGACAAGCAACCTGACCACAACCATCAATGGCGCGGCCGCTGGCAGTTTCGCCGTTGATGCCGATTACGATGGTTCGATCAACACGACCGCGATCGCAGGTCTCGCCGCAGCCGGCACCGCGGTTGGCGCCTCGGTCGTCGTCATCAACGACGAAAGCGACGTTCTCGCGTTCCTCGGCTACAATCCCGAAACCGACGAAAGTGATCGCAATAGCGATCGCGCCAACGATCGCGTGTTTGCCGCCAACGACACCATCACCGCCGACATGGGCACCGAGGTCTCAGGCTTCGGCTCGGTCGATGTCACGGCCGATAGCACGACAAGTTTCCGCGGTGTCGGCGGCGCCCTGGCCGCCTCGCTTGCCTCAATCGCTTTCGGTGGCACCTTCATCTACGTCACCACGGAAGGTGCAACGCAAGCTGCCGTCGGCGACCACGCACAAATCGGCACGTCCGGGGGCAGCGTCGGCTCGGTCAACATTGCCGCCGACCGCAGCCATGACGTGCGTGACAACGATCTGTTCGACTTCCTGAACGGTGGCGGTGACGTCAACACCGGCGACGCCATGGGGCTCGGGTTTGCCGTTTCCGGCGGCCTCCTCGGCGGCACCGGCGTCGTGGTCAAGGCCACCGACGATGCCGACGTGATTGCCGAAATCGGTCAAGATGCGCGCGCCAACGCAACCGGCGCGATGACCGTTGAAACCGACAACGTCATCGACCTGCTTATCAAAGGCCAAGGCCTTGCTGCGGCGACCGGCGGCGGCGTCGGCGTTGTCATCGTCAGCGGCGAAACCAAAGGGACGACCCGCTCGCGCCTCCAAGGCAAATCGAGTGCGCCAACGGCGGCCGGTGACATCACCGTCGCAGCCCTCACCCTGGATGCTGATCTGACCCAAACCGTTCATGCCAGCGGCCAGGGCCTCAGCGGCGGTCTCGTTGGCAGCTTGTCGGTCAACGAGGTCACCGCGAAGGCGGGCGGCTCGGTCGTTGCAGACATTGGCGATAACGCCTCAATTGCAGCAACGTCGGGCGCGATTGGGGTTTCGGCCGACGCTGCGACGCACGCGTTCGCCTCGATTGACGGGCTCTCAGTGGCCGGTGTCGCGACGCTTGCCTTCAACCAGGCAACCGCCAACTCAAGCCCTGCGATCACCGCCGAGGTTGGCAACAACGCGCTGATCACCGCAACCAACGGAATGACAGTGGCCGCCGGCCACACCCTGAACGAGGTCGACAGTTCAAGCGACTACGACCAGGCCGCGCGCGCACGTGTCAGCGCCGTAAGCGCCGCGGTCGGCGGCGCCATCTCGTTGCACAAAGCCGACGCGACGTCATCGCCGGACGCCATTGCCCGCATTGGCGGTGGCACGAGCGTCGACGGAGGCAGCGGCACCGTGCTCATTCGCTCCACCGTCAGCGACAACAGCGCGGATGCCGAGGCCGACGGCTACAACTTCGGCATTGTCAGCGTCGGCTCCGTGGATGCCGATGCGACAGCGCAGGGCACCGTTCTTGCCGAGATCGAAGACAACGGCGCGCTGGGTGGAACGATCGCGGGCGCCGGCCTCACGATCCAGACGCAGGCAGCCTCCTCCGCCAACGCAACCGCCTATAAGGCCAGCGGCGGTATCATCGACGCAAGCGTTGACGAAAAGCCGACAGCAACCGCGTCAATGACGAACGACGCGCGCATTGGCGATTACGCAACGGTCGACGTCAGTGGCGACATCCTGATTGAGGCGATTGGAACGACCGAGGCGGATGCCTACAACGATGGGGACAGCTTCGGCGCTGTGACCGTCAACCTGTCCTCCGCAACCGCCAATTCGAACGCCGACGTGGGCGCCGAAATCGGCTACGCAGCCGTCGTCAGCGGCAATGACATCACGGTGACCTCATCGGCCAACGAATTCGACGACGATGACGCCGGCGAATTCGACGACGTGATCCCGACCGGCACGTCGGGCGTCAACACGTCGAGCAACGAGATCACGATTCCCGGCGACGACAGCGGACACGGCCTGTCGACCGGCGATCTAATTGTCTACACGAGCGGCGGCGACACGCCGATCCAGTCGGGCGATGCCGACGCGAACACCAACGCCGGCGTCGACGGCGATCCCAACGAGAACCTCTCCAACGCAGGCACGACTGACGACACATCCGACGACGATGTTCGAGCCAACACGTCACTTGAGTCTGGCCGCGTCTACAGCGTTGTCGTCACCGGCACCGACAAGATCCAGCTCGGCCTTGAGTTCAGCGCCAGCGATGGCTTCACGGAATTCAACGACGCAACCGAAACCATCTCGTTCTACGAGGACGACGATGGCGAAACGGTCACGCGCGCACACAACCTCTCCGACGGCGACGTCGTGCGCTATTACGACAATGGCAATAGCGGCATAACCGGCCTGACCGACGGCGCGGCCTACGAAGTCATCGTTGTGTCCGACTACCAGATCCGCTTGCGCGAAGCCTACAGCGCCGATTACCCGGGCCAGGTATCGTTCGACCCATCCAAGAAAGAGGCCGACGCGACCGACGCCGCATCAGACGGCGACACCGAGGGCGGCATCGACGAAGGCGACTTCATCGACACCGACAACGCGTCAGAGCGCATGGTTGTCGGCGACACGTTCCAGATCAACGATCACGGGTTCAACGATGGCGATGCGGTCACCTATCGCGCGCCGCCCAACAACGAATTCTCGACCGAATACGTCAACGCGACGACCGACAGCGCCGGCGATATCGCCTTTGATGCCAACGGCGATGTCACATACACCACCAATAACGAGATCTTCGTTGGTTCGGAAAACACGCTCGTTGACGAGGACGAGGTCGTCTACCTGACCGAGGACGCGAAGTCCTTCCGCGACAGCGCGGTCGACTTCGCAACCGGCACCATTACGGTCGCCGACCATGGCTTCGAAACCGGCCAGACGATCCGCTACAACGTGTCGGAATTCGACAGCGGTGACGTCTCCAAGATCACGACGCGTTCGGAAAGCTTCTACTTTGTCGACCTCGATGCCGACGGCACGGCCGAGACCCGCATCGAATATGGCTCCGAAGCCGCCGCGACATCCGACGTCAGCAAGGCGCTTGGTGGCCTGTCTGACGGCGTCGAGTACATGGTCATCCGGCTGACGAATGACACCTTCCAGCTCAGTGCCGTTGGCGGATCGAAGCTGTCGCCCGATACCAGTGCGCTTTCAGCCCTGACGCTCAGCGCGCCAGGCTCGACAGACTCCATCGTGCACTACTTGACCCCGACCACTGAGTACGACGGCACCACGGCAACGGCGAAGGAAGAAATCACAGGGCTCACAAGCGGCAAACGGTACTTCGTCGAGAGTGCCGCGACCGCCGACAACGACACCGTCGATTCAACGATCCAACTGCGCGAGCGCACGGTCAACGTGAATGCCTCGACCGATGCCGAGACCTCGGACGGGGGCGCAAGCACCACGACGACGATCACGTACGAACAGCTTGGCGCAAAGCAGGCAACCGCCTCGCTGGCGGACACCGATCCTGATGCGACCGGCGAAACCTGGACGTTCGCATCGGTCGGCCACACCTTCGCTGATGGCGACATCGTCGTCCTGACTGCCGGGCCAAGCCAAGTGACAACGCTGGCGACCGGCGACCTGACGTCAGCGGCAAACACACGCTACACCGTGACAAATGTCACCGCTGACACGTTCGAGCTTGCCGCCATCGACTTTGTCGACACCGAGGTCGCAGCAGCCACGACGGCCGGCACGAATAGCTTCACGTTCAAGTCCATCTCCGATGCGACAGCCACTGTCGTGAAAGAGACCTTCACGCAGCTGACGCGTGCAAGCGTCAGCGGGTCCACAGACGGCGCGATCCAGTCTGTTGCAGCGTCCTCTGACCTGCAATCCAGCCCCGAAATCCACCGCTTTGAAACGGCAAGTGCTGCCGCGATCCCAGGTCTCAACGACGGCCAGACCTATTACGTCGTCAACGCGACCACCAACACGTTCCAGTTGTCTGAAACGGTGGGCGGTTCCGTCGTCGACATCGACGCAACGGGCATCGGCGGCGAACACTCCATCGGTCCGGAACACGTTGACTTCACGTCGAGCGGTGCAGCAGGCACCCAAAAGTTCGTCATCGATCTGGCATCAACCGTCTCGACAGACACCCACCGCATCCTCGCACCGGGCGGGGTGCCGCTCAACGTGAGCACCTCGGCCCCTGGCGACGGCCAGTCGACGGCCAGGTTTGGCGGCGTGAGTGGTGATTTGGCCGGCGGGACCAATAACCAAGCTGACCTCACCGTGACGTCGAAATCGACCGTTGAGATCATCGCTTCGACGATCGACGCGGCCGGCGACGTGACGATCACGTCGGGCTCGGACGGTGATGGGCTTGCTGAGGGCGAAGTGTTCTCCGTCAGCATCTTGCTCGGCATCGGCAACAACAAAACAACTGCGACGCTGACTTCGGACAGTGAGATCTATTTCGGCCGAAACGCCGCCAACAGTCAGACGCAAGCGACCGCGCTGACGGCGATCGGTGACGTCTTGTTCAGCACGACCGTGGACGGTGAATTGCTCTCCACGGTCAAGCGCAATGGCGGCAGCTTTGTCGACGTGGCTGAGGCCAGCGCGACTGCGACGATGGACTTCTCCAGCCAGATCAATATCGCACGCGGTTCGATCACCACGGTTGGCGACGTCGACATGTCGGCGATTTCCTACGGTGATATCGATGCGTTCGCCGAGACGCGCGCCAGCGGTGCAATCCCGATCGGCCGCTCGAGCGCGACCGCAAATCTTGGCCAAGGCTCCGGCGATGACGTCACCCGCATCACGATCGGCTCGGCCGCTGCTGCTGCAATCGAAGGCTCCACACTGACCTTCTTGGCGCGCGGACAGGCCCTGAAGGCTAACGCAAACGCACGCACGATTTCCAGCGGCGTCGGCGGCGGCGCGCGCGCGACCGCGAACACGAATGCCGATGCCGACACCGACATCATCCTCACCAACAACTCCAGCATCACCGGCGGCGCCGGCGTGCGCATGATCGCTCAAAACACAGGCGTCGTGACCGACAGCTACGGTTATGCCGACCTGCGTGCGGTGATCGGTGAATCGAAATCGACCGGCAACAACACCACAAATCTCAACGCCGACGTCACCGCCGATGCCGGTACGACGACGACGGTCGGTGGCACCGGTCTCTATGTCGACGCCGATAACGTGAGCGTGTCCTACGACAAGGACGCCGATCGCGATTACTGGAAGCTTCGAATCAAGATCCGGATCAAGATCGGCTTCATCAAAATCCGGATCACGATCACGCTGACCCTGGCCTGGGGCTCCACCAACGCTGGCGGCTCGCTCAACCGCAACGCCGATGTGACTTGGAACGGTGACGTGATCTCGGCAGCGGGCGAATCGCCAGCCGTGACAATCGACGAGACCGGCAAGGTCACGAAGCTTGTGAATGCGACCGTGCGCAATGGCTCTGCCTCGGGCTCCAGTGTCGGTGTCAACGGCACCGTCAACAGCGGCACGGCAGCCTACGTCGACACGATCACAAACAATTCCAACATCACGCTTGTTTTCCGCGCCGACGACGAGGTCAGAGGCAGCGGCGGCACGTTCTCTGTCGCACCAACGTTCGAATCGGTCACGATCGTGAATGCCTCCGACCGTGACCTGATCATCTCCGACATCGACGTGGTCAGCGACAACCCAACCGCAAGCGTCAGTGTCGCGAAAGGCACCAACAACCTCTCCTACACGGTCGCTGGCAGCGATGACGTCGACACCGATCTGACGATCACCAACACCAACAGTGCCGCAGACGTGGTGCTGGCTGGTATCATCACCAATCCCATCGGCCACACGCAGATCACGACGGCCGGCGGCAACGTGCTGAGCAGCGGCGGTTCGCGTACGACGCAACTTCTGCAAACCAACGATCTGACCATCACAACCGGCGGGACTGCTGGCGGCATCGGCGTGTCAAGCAACCGTGTCGCCGTTGACCTGATCCAATCGGCGGGCCGCGCAAGCGATACCGATGTCAGCGCCTACGATTCCGTTTTCATGGACCTGAAGGCGGAGCAGCGGATTGCGAGCAGCGCAAACTACAAACTGACGATTGGCCGCATTGAGTCCGAAGACGGCACAGTCGACCTCACGCTGCAAAGCGGCGTCTACAACGAGCCTGGACAATTCAATATCAGCGGTGCCGGCTCGGCGACGGAGTCAGCTGCCTACACCGCAGACAACACCCAGACCGACGCCACCGTCACCTATGAGTTCGAAAGCGGCAGCCAAGGCGCGGCCCTGATCGCCGCTAACGGCGTTTCGATTGAACGGGTCAACGCAAGCGCGGGAACGGGCCAGCCAAGCGTCAACATTGAAGCCTTCACGGAACTATCGGGCACGAATACCGACAACGTCATCGACATTGTGACCAACGGTGCCGTCTATGCCGCCGAGACGACGGGCGATTTCCGCGTCGGCCGCATTATGTCAACCGCAAGCACGGTTGAACTCGTCGCACAGGCAACAGGCGGCAGCATCGTCGATGGTGAGGAGGACGGCCAGGCCGCTTCGGCGGAAACCGACACGCTCGGCGGCGCCGATGTCGTTGGCAATTCCATCACGCTGACCGCCGCAACCGGCGCGATCGGCACCCAGACCCAATTCCTTGAGATCGATAGCTCGTACCAGGCGACGGGCTCGGTCACTGCCACGGCCGCCGAAGAAGTCTTCCTCACGGAGAATGCCGGCGACCTCTATCTGGGACTGATCAAATCGACTGCGGCGAGCGAGGCCGACAGCGTTGTGGTTGTCACGACCACGGGCGGGTCCATCTTCGAAAGCGGTTCCGACGAAACTGCCGAAGTCGAAGCCGTCTATATCGATCTGCACGCCGATGGCGGCACCGTCGGCGCGAACAGCAACGATCTGGAAATCGACAGCAACAACCTCAACGGCACTGACGTCTCCAATGGCTACGTCAGCGTTGATGGCGACGGCGGCGTTTACATCGCCGAAAGTATCGAGGAGCTGCGCATCCTCAAGGCCCTTTCGGCCACGGGCGACGTGCGCCTGACCACCCCTGACGAAGAAGAAACGGCAGCGCCAACGGCTGAAGACATCACGCTGATCGCAAGCGGCGTCACGCGCTATGCCGAGGCCGCCGACGGTCAACCAACCGCGGTCACCCTGGGCGAGATCGTCGCCACCGAAGGCAGTGTCCTCATCCAGTCCGGCGACGATATCTCGACGGAAGCCGCAACCCAGATCATCGGTGGCATCGCCGTCAACATCTACGGTGACTATGGCAATGCCGACGCGGGCTACGGCACGCAGATCAACCTGCGCGGCACGCTCGGCGCCGGCACGGCGTCCTCCATCACCGGGACCAAGTCCGTCAGCGCGAACGCCATCAACGTGTTCGGCAACACCGATATCGATGACATTCAATTCTACGAGACGGTGCTGCAGGCGCAAACGAATGCCTACGGCTCAAATTCGGTTGGCGCGCCCGCAGACGCAGACGTCAACGATGGCGAGGACACCTTCACCGTCGTGCGCCTGCAAACCATCTCGACACTCTCGACGCTCGACAGCGGTGAAATCCGCACCGACACCCTGCGCCTCGACGGCCAGGCCGATAGCGACTTCTACATCGTCTACACCGCAGGCAGTCTGACCGCCGCACCGCAAGACTACGTCATCAACGTGCTCGACAGCGGCGCCAATGATGATGGCGGCGACGTGCTGGACATCTACGGCGGCGATGACGGCACGACGACCAATGCCGAAGTCGCGATCACAAACGCACTGGACTTCGATGCCGACGGCGAAAACGATGCCGAGAGCGGCGACGACGTCTTCCTGTTGCGCGCCGCCAATGGCATCAAAGGCGAGACCTCGGACGCTGGCGGCTTCGGTTACGCCGCACTTCTCTACGGCGCGCTGGATCAGGTCCGCGCCAAAACCGACGCGACCGGTACGCCGGTCGACGACGATGGCAACACGTTCTCCAAACCAACCGAAGTCGCGCGCATTGGCTACGACGCCAAGCTCAACGGCCGCATGACGATCTACGGCATGGGCGGCGACGATTATTTCGCAACCGACGACTCAACGATTGTCACGACACTGGATGGCGGCTACGGCGACGATCAGTTCCAGTTCGGACAGCTCTACGCCTCCGAGCGTAGCGCAAGCGTCGGCCTCGCCGATGAAGACGTGTTCTCGACATTTGAGGTCAACGTCGGTGCCGATGGCGACACCGCATGGCTCAGCGATGGCAATACCGCGCCATTGCTCGCCAGCGGCGGTGAAGGCGCCGATACCTTCTCGGTTTACTCCAACAAGGGCGCCCTTCGCCTGGAGGGCGACGCCGGCAACGACCTGTTCATCGTCCGCGCCTTCACGCTGGCGACCGGCAATGCCGACGAAAGCCAGGAGACGACCGAACTCGATGGCGGCACGGGCGACGACGAGGTCCGCTACAACATCAACGCCCCGGTCTCCATTGAAGGCGGCGACGGCTTCGACAAGGTCATCATCATTGGAACGGAGGCCGACGACGCCTTCGCGATCACCGATGAGGGCGTGTTCGGCGCCGGCCTGAACGTCACCTTGTCAGGCAGTGAAGAAATCCAAGAGATCGACGGCCTTGAAGGTGATGACAGCTTCTTCATCCTCGGTACGCCGTTCGGGGTGAACACCGTCGTCATTGGCGGCATTGGCAACGACACGTTCAATGTTGCCGGCGACGTCACCGAAGAGATCGTCTCAGTCGACCTGAGCGGCCTGTCCGGCGGGATCACTCATGATGTGAACGCGACCGGCGACAGCGCCTACGACACGCTTCTTGCCGACGGCGTCGATCTCAACGTCGCTTCGCCAAGCTCCGGCTCGGTCGTCATCACGCAGTCGGGCGGCAACACCGTCGTCAACGAGATCGCGCCCAACGGCCAACTGTTCGACAGCTTCGACATCCGCCTCGCGGCTGCTCCAACCGAAACCGTGTACGTGACGGTGTCGGCCGCACGCTCGTCGCAAACTGAGCAGGAGCAGGGCGGCGACAGCGTCTGGCTCTCGATCGACGACGGTGAAGGCAGCCCCGCGTTCTTTGAGCGTGACGTGGCCGTCCAAGGTGCTGTCGTGCAACGGCCCAACCGCGACCTCGTCCTGGCCTTTGATTCGTCCAACTGGAACACGGCCCAGTCCGTGTTTGTAACGGCCGCCGACGATACGCTTTCCGAAGGCCAGAAGAACGTCACGATCTCCACAAGCACGATCAGTGAGGACGCGGCCTTTGACGGTGTCGCTGTCGACAACGTGATCGTCAAAGTGATCGACGACGACCGCGCCGAAGTCGTGATCGACGAGGTCGACAGCGCTGGCGTGACGGACGGCGAGACGCTCGTCCTCGAAGGCGCCAACGACGTTGACGCGATCAAGGACACGTACACCGTGAACCTTGGCAAGCCGCTTGAAGCAGGCGAGGTCGTCACCGTCACGGTGTCCTACGACGCTGACCAGGTTGCGCTGTCCAGCGACCGCTTCGCGAGCAATGACGGGGCCGGCACCGCGACGATCATCTTCACGGAAGGCGTCGCAGGCGAGGATTGGGACGATCTCGTCACCGTCGAAGTCGCAGCCGTCGACAACGCCATTGCCGAGGACCGCACCAATTCGCGGATCTCGCACACATTCTCCTCCAACATCGCCAGCAGCGATTACACGACGAACTCGGTCATCGACGGTGAAGCCGTCGAAGCCCTGGTCAGCGTCGATCTCGTCGACAACGACCGCGCCGGCGTGCTGGTGCAAGAGACCGACGGCGCAACCCGGGTCATCAAGGACACCCTCGATGCCAATGGCGATCCGGAAGGCTTCGGGGAGACCGATAGTTACACGGTCCGCCTCAACTCCAACCCGACCGATGATGTCACGCTGACCATCCTCACGGACGGCCAGACAAACATCGACGTCGACTTGAGCAACGCCGAAAGTGATGCTGCTGGTACCGGCGCCAACCGCTTCTCCGTCATCGAGATCGGCGCCAGCGCGGACGGCTTGACCAGCGGCGTCGATCTGGTTGTCACCGATAACGGTACGGACGCGCCGACCCTGACGCGCGCGACCGGCTCGTTCATCGACGACGGTTTTGTCGCCGGCCACATGGTGCGCCTGAAAGATGCCGGCGGTGCCACCGTTGCCGACCTCAAGATCCAGAGCGTGACAGCCGACACGGTCACCTTCACGGACGGCGCCGACCTCTCCGCGCGCGACGGCACAACGATTGCCAACGGAACGCTGACCCGCATTGCCGTTCAGGTCACATTCACGCCGACCGCGGGCGAGGCCAACAGCGGCACCTCGACCATCTCCGGCATCGCAAACGGCGATTTCACGCTGACCACCGTGACTGAGCGGCAGTTCGTTCTGGTCTCAAGCATCTTCTCGTTCTCGGGCCTGAAGTTCGCGTTCACCCGCGAAACGACAACACAGCTGACCCGCAACGATGGTGGTTCGTTCCTCGACGACGGTTTCGCCGTCGGCAATGAAGTGCAGCTGACCGACAGCCGCGGCGATGTCTACTCCGTCGATCAGTCCACGTTCACGATCAAATCGGTGACCGCCAGCACGATCGTGTTCAACGAGGTCGATAATGGCTTCTCAGGCACCAAGACCACGACCGGTGCATACTTTGGCGAACTGATCCTCTCCCAGTCCGCTACGGTGGGCGACGCGACCCTGACGCGTATCGATCCCGCTGCTGCCTCCGACACCACGGGAGCCGACGCCGAGGATGCCTGGTGGCGCGCGGTCGAGGTCGTCGTGGCAGCCGATCCGTATTATACCCAGCCCGAGCAGCTCGCGACGATCAAGACGTTCACGCCGCAAGAGCACCTCGTCACGAAGATTCAGGGCCCGCTGGAAATTATCGGTGGTTTCGAGACACCGCGCAGCCTCGTCAATGCGGTGCTCCTGCCAGGCGAAATCAACGCCGGCCTGCCGTTCATCGAATCCGATGACGACGACAGCTCCTCAATCGACGTCCTCAACATCTTCGACGACTCCAGCGCCGAGGATAAGACGGGCACGTTGACAAGCACGAACTTCTCAGGCTTCGGCATGGCCGATGATCTGACGTTGTTCGACATTGCAAGCGGCCAGAGCTTCAACTTCGACGGCGGCATCACGTTCGGCAAGACCGCCGACGACGGCACCGTCTCAACCGCGATCGAAGTCCTCAACATCTTCATGGGTCAGGGCAATGACACCCTGAACGTGGAAGGCACGTTGACCAACGTCGACGGCGACGCCGGCGGCATCACCATGCTGCACGGTGGCGGCGGCGATGACAGCTTCATCGTGACCGGCGGCGGCGGCGATCTGAACCCGCTTGTCATTTTTGGCGACACCAGCCAGGACGGCGCCTTCTACACGGGCGAACCAGCCGAAAACGACACCGCCGACTTCACGGCGTCGAACGGCAAAACATTCTCGATGCCGCTCGCCAATCCGTTCGCAAACGCTGGCAACGATACCATTGACGCGTCCGCTCTTTACGCCGCTGAAGCCGCCGCGGGCACCGCACCAGCGATCGGCATCACGGTTTATGGCGGCGCCGGCGATGACACGATCATCGGCTCGATGGCCGGTGACCAGATCGCGGGCGGCTCCGGCAACGACATTATCATCGGCGACGGCGACGAAACCGCATTCGGCGGCGGCGACCACATCTACGGCGACAGCGGCTTCAACGTTGATCCGTTCAACCGCACGCTGACCGTCGTCAACACCAACGCTGCGACGTCCGCCAACCACGATCCGCTCACCGTCGGTGCAGACACCATCGACGCGCGCGGCGGCAGCGATATCGTCCACGGTGACTTCGGCACCATTGTTCAGTCGACGGCTGCCATCGGTGTGGCCGCGGGCGCTTACCTCACGACGCCGGACGACGATGAGAGCCTCAAGCTCTTCACCACCGCGATCACAACCGTCCGCAAGGTCGCAAGCGCACGCATCGCCGATGCTGCAAGCGGCGAGGACGGCCGCGACACGATCGAAGGCGGCTACGGCGACGACATTGTCATGGGCGGCCTCGGTGCATCCGGCGTGAGTGGCACGGCCGGCGGCGACACCGTCTACGGCGACCGCGACATCGCCGAAGGCGAAGACGCGACGAATGACGGCAACGATGTCCTGTTCGGCGATTTTGGCACCGTCCATCTGGTCAACGGCGATCCAACCCAAGGCCGCGCCGAGGCGACCGCAGTGTTTGGCGAAGACGACAGCGTCTACGGCTCAGCCGGCGATGACATCATCTTTGCCGGCGTGGGATCGGACATGGCCGTCAGCGGTGGCGGCGAAGATATCGCGTTCGGGGACATCGGCCGCTACGTCGGCAATGACGGCACCGACGTCGCCCTGAGCGCGCGGACCATCGCCACAGACATCGACGCCGACGCACCCGAGCTTGGCGTCGACACCATCGACAGCGGCGCTGACGACGATATCGTGTTCGGCGGCGCTGGCGGCGATACGATCGCCGACCCGAGCGGCCTCAACGTCATCTTCGGCGACGACGGCATTGTCACGTTCGACACGACGCGCGCACCGATCACCATCACGAGCGACGATGGCGGCGCCGGCGGCGACGACATCATCGACGGTGGCACGAACACCGACATCATCATCGGCGGCCGCGGCGACGACACCATCCGCGCCGAGACGGGAGACGGCACGACAGCTGGGGATGACCCGGATATCGTGCTCGGCGATGGCGGCGTCATCGAACTCGACCAGACCAGCGTCGGTCTCGACTTCGTCGATCGCATCGACCGTGTCGAAAGCGACAGCAGCTTCACGGCCAACGGCGGCGACGACACCATCGACACCGGCTCGGCCGATACCACTGACCACGACATCGTCATCGGCGGCGCGGGCAGCGACACCATCACCACAGGCGCTGGCAACGACTTCATCATCGGCGACT